>JAHBYM010000003.1 GCA_019635975.1 Parvibaculum sp.
GGGCGTCGAGTGCCGCACCTTGGCGATCACCGCGTCCACCTTGTGGCCGGGCAACTGGCCGCCTTCGCCGGGCTTTGCACCCTGCGCCATCTTGATCTGGATCATATCCGAGTTGACGAGATACTCCGTCGTCACGCCGAAGCGGCCGGACGCGACCTGCTTGATCGCCGAGCGCATGCTGTCGCCATTGGCCATCGGCTTGAAGCGGTCGGCTTCCTCTCCGCCCTCGCCGGTGTTCGACTTGCCGCCGATACGGTTCATCGCCAGTGCGAGCGTCGTGTGCGCCTCGCGGCTGATCGAGCCGAAAGACATCGCGCCGGTCGCGAAGCGCTTGACGATTTCAGACGCCGGTTCGACTTCGTCCAGCGCGACGGGCGCGCGGTCCGTTTCCTCGGCCTTGCGGATTTCGAAGAGGCCGCGGATCGTCAGCAGGCGTTCGTTCTGGTCGTTGATCTGCCGCGCAAAGGCCCGGTACTTGTCCTGGCTATTGCCACGCACCGCGTGCTGCAGGTCGCGTACGCTGTCCGACGTCCAGGCATGATCCTCGCCGCGAACGCGATAGGCATACTCGCCGCCGACATCGAGCGCGTTCTTCAGGACCGGCGCATCGGAGAAGGCGAGCTTGTGCCGGCGCAACGTTTCCTCGGCGATCTCCTCGACGCCGACACCTTCGATCATCGAAACGGTGCCGGTGAAATATTTCTGTGTGAAATCGGACTTCAACCCGACGGCATCGAAAATCTGCGCGCCGCAATAGGACTGATAGGTCGAAATACCCATCTTGGACATGACCTTCAGCAGGCCCTTGTCGATCGCCTTGATGTAGCGCTTTTCGGCTTCCTTCTGCGTCAGGCCCTCGTCGAGATCGGGCAGCATGTCGATCAGCGTCTCGAAGGCGAGGTAGGGGTTGATCGCTTCGGCGCCGTAGCCCGCGAGACAGGCGAAGTGATGCACCTCCCGCGCTTCGCCGGTTTCGATCACGAGGCCGACCGAAGTGCGCAGGCCCTCGCGGATCAGATGATGGTGCACGGCAGAGGTCGCGAGCAGTGCCGGAATGGCAACGCGATCCGCGGAGATCAGCCTGTCCGACAGGATGACGATGTTGTAGCCGTGCTTGACCGCTTCTTCGGCGCGGGCGCAGAGACGCTCCAGCATGTCGACCATTTCGCCGGCGCCGCGCTTCACATCGTAGGTGATGTCGAGCGTCTGCGTGCGGAAGTGGTTGTCGGCAACCTCGCCGATCATGCGGATCTTTTCGAGATCCTCATTGGTCAGGATGGGCTGGCGCACTTCAAGGCGCTTCACCTGCGACATGCCTTCAAGGTCGAGCAGGTTCGGGCGCGGTCCGATGAACGAGACCAGCGACATGACCAGTTCCTCGCGGATCGGGTCGATCGGCGGGTTGGTCACCTGCGCGAAGTTCTGCTTGAAATAGGTGTAGAGCAGCTTCGACTTCGAGGAGAGCGCCGAGATGGGCGTGTCGGTGCCCATCGAGCCGACGGCTTCCTGTCCTTCCATCGCCATTGGCGTCATCAGGAACTTCAGGTCTTCCTGCGTGTAGCCGAATGCCTGCTGCGTATCGAGCAGCGAGGCATAGGTCGGCTGCTTTGCCGGATGCAGCGGCGCCGGCATCTCCTCAAGCTGGATCTGCGTTGCGTTCAGCCATTGCTGATAGGGGTGAAGCTTTGCCAATTCGGCCTTGATTTCGTCGTCGGCGATGATGCGGCCCTGCTCAAGGTCGATCAGCAGCATACGGCCCGGTTGCAGACGCCACTTCTCGACGATCTTTTCCTCCGGGGCGGGCAGCACGCCCATTTCGGAGGCCATCATCACGAAGCCGTCATCGGTGACGTAGTAGCGGGCGGGGCGCAGGCCGTTGCGGTCGAGGGTCGCGCCGATCTGGCGGCCATCGGTGAAGGCGACGGCGGCGGGTCCGTCCCACGGCTCCATCAGCGCCGCATGATATTCGTAAAAGGCGCGGCGTTCGGCATCCATCAGCGGGTTGCCGGCCCAGGCTTCGGGAATGAGCATCATCATCGCGTGGGCAAGCGAATAGCCACCCATCACGAGGAGTTCGAGCGCGTTGTCGAAACAGGCGGTGTCCGACTGGCCCTCGACGGCGATCGGCCAGAGCTTCTTCAGGTCGTCGCCGAGAAGATCGGACTGCATCGACGAATAGCGCGCCTGAATCCAGTTGACGTTGCCGCGCTTGGTGTTGATTTCGCCGTTGTGGCAAATCATGCGGAACGGGTGGGCGAGGCTCCATGTCGGGAAAGTGTTGGTGGAGAACCGCTGATGCACCAGCGCCAGCGCCGTCACCATGTCCGGGTCGGTGAGGTCCTTGTAGTACTTGCCGACCTGGGCCGCGAGCAGCATCCCCTTGTAGACGATGGTGCGCGACGACAACGAGGCGATATAGAGCCCCTTCGGGATCGAGCCCGTCTCGTGGAAGAGCGTGTTGAAGATACGCTTGCGGATGACGAAGAGCTTGCGCTCGAACGCGTCCTGGTCCGCGCAAGCCGGTCCGCGGCCGACAAAGACCTGCCGGTGAAAAGGCTCGGTCGGCTTCACCGAATAGCCGAGATCGGAATTGTCGACCGGCACGTCGCGCCAGCCGAGGAAAATCTGGCCTTCCTCCGCGATGACCTTCTCGGCCAGGGTGCATATCTTGGCCCGGTCGGCCTCGTCCTTCGGCAGAAACATGTGGCCGACGCCGTAATGTCCCTCGGCGGGCAACGTGAAGCCGAGCTTCTGCGCTTCCTTGCGAAAAAAGGCGTCGGGAATCTGGATCAGCAGGCCCGCGCCGTCGCCGGCCTTCGGGTCCGCGCCGACGGCACCGCGATGCTCGAGGTTTTCGAGAATCCGCAGACCGTCCTCAACGAGCTTGTGGGATTTGATGTTGTGGATGTTCGCGACGAAGCCGATACCGCAGGCATCGTGTTCGTTGCGGGGGTCATAGAGCCCTTGCGCGGCCGGAAGCCCGGCGTATTCCGCCATTGCCGCTTCGTTCATCCGTTCCCGCTTTTGCGTCATGCCCGTCCATCCTTCACCCGGCGCCGAGGCGGGTTGCCTCGATCATCGTCCGCTTCTCACCCGCGCGCTTTTCCTGTCCCCGGCATGTTTCAGGCCGAAGCTCCGTTTGCCGGAGCGCGGGACGCTAGCGGATCGCACGCGTTATCGCAAAAGTCCCGGCCGTATCCGGCGAGACATATCGTTGCCGGACCACTCGTCGCGATCCGATGTCCGGCACGCGCCGGAGTTCGGCCCGGGGCCAACACACTCCTTGTCGCGTACCCTTGCAGTGCCGCCATCGCTGACGGAGCTTTCTGCTTGGTGCTCCCTATTGCCCGGAGCAGGGGCTTACTGACAGGCGAGCCGCACCCGTTTCGGTCAGCCGGTCGGCCCGGAAAAGCGAAGCTCTCCCAGTGGCGCGATCATGCCAGACAGGGGGGCATGAATCAAGCAAATAAGACAGGAATACTGACCTATAACTTGTCTTGTGGAATCAAGGCGTTAGTGCCGGAATTGGCCGGTGGCGTGGTTCCGGCAGCTATCGGATGGAGCGATTATGGACTTCACGAGCGACAATGCGGCCGGTGCGGCGCCGGAAATTCTGGCGGCGCTCTCCCGGGTGAATGCCGGAACCGAGGCTTCCTACGGCAACGACGCGGTGACGGTAGGTCTCGTCCGGCGGTTTTCGGAGGTTTTCGAACGCGAAGTCGCGGTCTACCCGGTCGTTACCGGCACAGCGGCCAATGCGCTGGCGCTGGCGGCCCTGACGCCGCCGCACGGCGCCGTGATGTGCCATGAGCTTGCACATGTGCATGTCGATGAATGCGGCGCGCCCGAGATGTTTTCCGGCGGCGCAAAGCTGGTGCCGCTTTCGGGCGCCAGCGCCAGGATCGAACCGGCGGCACTCGAGGCGGCGCTGGCGGCGCTTCCGGCCGGTGTCGTTCATCATGTGCAGCCGGCGGCATTGACGCTGACGCAATCGACCGAGCTTGGCGCGGTCTATACGCCGGATGAGATTCGCGCGCTTGTCGAAATCGCGCGCGGGCGCGGCTTGCGGGTTCACATGGACGGTGCGCGATTTGCCAATGCGCTGGCGACGCTCGGGCTTTCGCCGGCCGAGGCGACATGGAAGGCCGGTATCGACATCATGTCGTTCGGCGCGACCAAGAACGGTGCGCTGGCGGCCGAGGCCGTGATCGTTTTCGATCCGGCGCTGGCACGCGACCTCGCGTTCCGGCGCAAGCGGGCAGGACACCTTCTGTCGAAGATGCGCTTCGTTTCGGCGCAGCTCGAAGCCTACCTGGAAGACGGTTTGTGGTTGCGGCTGGCGGCGCACGCAAACGCCATGACGGGCCGTCTCGCAGCTGGCCTTGCCGCGCTGCCGGACACGACGCTTCATGTCGAACCGCAGGCAAACGAGATATTCGTCAGACTACAGACGAATGCCATCGCACGGCTCAGAAAAGGCGGCGCGCGCTTCCATCCCTGGCCGATGCCGGGCGACGATGCGCAGGCCCGGACCGTGCGCCTCGTGACGTCATTTCAGTCGCAACAGTCCGAAATCGACGCGTTTTTGACCTTGGCGGCCGGGTGAAACCGGTTCTTTCAAGATTTCCTTAACGCTCCCCCGCTACCGTCAGGTCGAGGCCGCCGGCCTGTCCGGCAAGCGTGGGTGGAGCCATGGGATTTCCCAAAGACGAGGCGACGGGCGACTACGACAGCCTGATTGCGCAAGCCGAGGCTGCGGTCGAAGCCTTGCGCGACACCTATCGCGAACAGCTTGCCAACGATGTTGCGGCGCTTGAGGAAGTCTGGGCCCGCCTCGAAGGCGGCGCACCGGCCGAGGCAACGCTCGCCGAGCTTCATGGCATTGCCCACAATATCAAGGGGCAGGGCGGTTCGTTCGGCTATGACCTCGTCACCGAGATCGGTGCCTCGTTCTGCGACTATCTGCGCAGCGGCAATCGCTCATCCGCCGATGAGCGTAATATCGTCCACATGCATATCCGCATGCTGAAGACGGTTTCGGAAAACAACATTTCGGGAGATGGCGGCGAGACGGGCCGCCGTATTGCCGAGAAGCTCGACGTATTGACGGGCCGCAGCGCTGGCTAACCGGCCATTCGTTCCAGTTCACTCAGCATATCGGCCAGCGGGTCCGCGGCACCCGGCGCCGGGTCGGCGGCGGGCGCGGTCGCCGTCCCGCCATTTCCGGCTGCCGCCGGACGGCGATGTTGCGTTGTACGCTCCATCTCGGCCACCAGCAGGTCGATCTTGAACGGCTTCGAGACGAAGCCGTTCATGCCGGCCTCCATGTAGGCCTCCCGATGGCCGTCCATCGCATGCGCGGTAACGGCCACGATCGGAATGTCGTGCCAGGGTTCGTCGAAGCTGCGAATGACCTTTGTCGCCTGAATGCCGTCCATCAGCGGCATCTGGATGTCCATCAGGATCAGGTCGAAGTTGCCTTCGCGCAGCTTGCGAATAACCTCGACGCCGTTCTCGGCAATGGTCAGGTCGTGGCCGAGGCGTTCCATCACCGCCATCATCAGCTTCTGGTTGACCGGCTGGTCCTCCGCCAGAAGCACGCGCAGTTGGTGCGTTTCGTCGGCGGCCGCGGCCGCGGGTTCCTGCGGTTGCGGCTGCGGTTCCAGCGTGGTGGTCACGTCCACCACGACCTGAACGGGCAGACGAACGCGGAAGGTGCTGCCCTCGCCCTCGCGGCTCTCCACTGAGATCGCCCCGTTCATCAGCGTCGTCAGTTCGCGCGCGATGGCAAGGCCGAGACCGGTGCCGCCATAGGTGCGGGAGATCGAGGAGTCGGCCTGCTGGAAACGCGTAAAGAGGCTCGGCAACATGGCTTCCGGAATACCAATGCCGGTGTCGCGGACCGTGAAGAGAATCTCCATCGCTTCGGCCTCGCGATCCGGTATCGCGTCGACGACTACATCGATGTGGCCTTCGGGCGTGAACTTGATCGCGTTGCCGATCAGATTGAACAGGATCTGGCGCAGCCGTGTGGCGTCGCCGACGATACTTTTGGGCACGTTGTCGCTTATCTCGACATGCAACGACAATGACTTCTCCTCGGCATTCGGCCGCATTACCTCGACGACCGTTTCGACGATTTCATGAGGTGCCACGGATGCGCACTCAAGCGTCATCCGGCCGGCTTCCAGTTTCGAGAGATCGAGAATGTCGTTGAGTATTGTGAGCAAGCATTCGCCGGATTCGCGGATCATCTCGACGCGCTCGCGCTGTACGGGCGGCATTTCGCTCGACAAAAGCAGATCGGCAATGCCGATGACGCCGTTCATCGGTGTTCTCAGTTCATGGCTCATCGTAGCGAGGAAAGCCGATTTGGCGCGATTGGCGTTCTCGGCCGCTTCCTTGGCGTTCGACAGGTCCTGCGCGGTCCGGGCGAGATTGGCGCGCTCCTGTTCGAGCTGTTCATAGGTGACCTGCAGGTCCTGGACGCGATCCTGCAACTCCTGGCGGCTGCGTTTCAGCGCGATCTCGGTTTCCTTCATCGCGGTGATGTCGTTTTCGATGACGATGAAGTTGCGGATTTCGCCCTGAATATCGCGGATCGGACGCACTTCGACGGTCGCCCAGTATTGCTTGCCGTCGCGCGTCAATCCGATGGTTTCGACGTTGCGTGCCTCGCCGTCGCCGATGCTTTCGGCTAGGACCGCCGGCGCACCGGCGCCGGCATGTTCGGTCAGAATTTCATGCGGTGTACGGTCTTCGAGTTCCTGATGCGAGAAGCCCGTCATGGCCGTGTAGCCGGCATTGGTCCAGACGATGCGCCCATCCCGGTCGGCGATCAGCACGCCGGCATCGGTGCCGTTGGCGACCAGCGCCAGTTGCTCGTTCTCGCCGCGGCTCGATTGCAGGCGTTTGAACACGCGGGCAAAGATTTCCGCCAGATCGCCGAGTTCGCCCTTTGGCATCCCGGGGGGAACGTCGAAGCGGCCGACAGCGCTGCTGGCGCGCACGGCGCCGGCGAGCCGCGCAATCGGGCCGATGACGGCGCGATGCAGCAGCACGAAGAGGGCGACGGAGACGGCGGCGGCGGTGACGATGCGCCGCAGAACGGCGGAGACGAGGGAGGCCGAGAGTTCGGCGCGTGCCGGCCGCAGATCGACCACGGTGACGGTCGCGAGGCCTTCGTCGGGAAGGGCCGCGACATGCGCCCAGCTGTCGATGCCGTTGGCGGTCGTCTCAAAGCCGGCTGCGATGCCTTCGGCAAAGCTCCGGCGGATCATGTCGCCGATGAGCGGATCGGCGAGAAAGGAATTCGTGTCCTCGATACGCGCGGCGCCATGTCCGGCGAGCGGCCGGCCGGACGCGTCGACGAGATAGACCGCCAGCAGGTCGGAGTGCCAGCGCGTTTCGCGCGCGACGGCCTGGCTCGCTTCGGCGATGCCGAAATCGTCGTCGAGGATCGAACGCATCGCCAGATGATCGCTGACCGATGCCGCGCGCTGCGCCACATGGTTGAACGTCATCTCGCGGAGATGGCGGTAATCGACATATGACTGGACGGCGGAGATCAGAACCAGCAGCACGAACATCTTCAAGGCGAGGCCGCGCGCCGTCGGCCCGACCAACGAGCGAAAGGTGCTGTCTCCGATGCCGGAATAGATGCGGTTGCCCATGTCCCCACCGGTATTTCCCAACGTCGGAAATGCCCGGTCCCTCGTCCACGGCCCAGCCGGGCCTCCTCTCCGCATCCGCCGGATACGGTGAAACAGTCATAACAGGAGGTGAGTTAAGACAGCCCTAAAACGGCGTGTGAACCAGCATCGGAACTGGTCAATTTTTATGTTTATTTTCAGTGGCTTGAGAGGTCAGTCGGCGGCCTGCCGGCCGGGACCGCCGGTAATCGCCCGGGCATGGAGATAGGCCCCGATTTCGGCCACCGAGGCGCGCGCCTCCGGGAGCTGGGGGAAGGCCTGAAACACATGCGGCACGCCCGGCCAGACGCGAAGCGTCACCTCGACCCCGGCAGCCTGCGCCTTCTCCGCAACGCGGCGGCTGTCGTCGAGAAGTATTTCGTTCGCCCCGACATGGATCAGCAGCGGCGGCAGGCGTTCGAAATTTCCATAGAGCGGCGAGGCCAGCGGTTCGGCCGGCGACGCGCCTTGCAGATAGTGCCGGGCGGCCGTCAGCGCCGCATCGACGCTCAGCATCGGATCGAGCTTGCCATGCGTAATGTGCGACCAGCCGGACATCGCGAGGTCGGTCCAGGGCGACAGCAACGCCGCGCCGGCGGGCAACGGCTCGTTCGCATCGCGCAGTTTCATCAAGAGCGCCAGCGTCAGGCCGCCGCCGGCCGAATCGCCCGCGATCGTCAGCCGCGACGGATCGGTCCCTTCCGCCAGCAATGATTTGTATGCGGCATATGCATCTTCAACCGCGGCGGGAAACGGATGTTCAGGCGCCAGCCGATAGTCGAGCAGCAGCGCGCGCATTTTGGCGGCGCTTGCGAGCCGCGCCACGAGGCCGCGATGCGTGTCCGGCCCGCAAATCGAATAGCCTCCGCCATGCAGATAGAGCAGTGTATTGCCGTTGTCCGCGACTTGCGGGTGGATCCACTCGGCCGGAATACCGGCAACCGCCGTCTTCTCCACCCGGACACCCCGCGGCACGCCGCCGAAGCGCTGCGCAAGCTTCGTCGTGCGGGCGCGGATTGCGCGTGGATCGGCCTGGGGATTGAAGCGGCTCTTGACCAAGAGCCGCAGCATCCGGTCGGTCAGGCGCGCCTGAATACTGGCCATGGCTCTTCATCTCCGTCAAAGCTGCCGATGCGGCGAAAGGCGATCCTGCGCCGCCGTTGCAATTTCGTCATACTCTATGTCCATCGTCGGTCCGCCGCCAGCCGCTCCCCTTTTTCCGCAAGGCAGTGTCCATGTCGATCCGCAATCTCGACCGCATGTTCGCCCCGCGTTCCGTCGCCCTGATCGGCGCCAGCGCGCGTGCAGGTTCGGTCGGCAACGTTCTCCTGAACAACCTCTCCGGCGCCGGGCTCGACGGGCCGGTCTGGGCCGTCAATCCGAATGGGGGTCACGCCGGCGCGGTCGAGTTTCTGCCGGATGTCGAGAGCCTGCCCGATGCGCCGGATCTTGCGGTCGTCGCGACGCCGCCGCAAACGGTGCCGGGCCTCATTGCCGCGCTCGGCGCGCGCGGCACGAAAGCGGCGGTCGTCATCACGGCCGGCTTCGGCGAGCTGGGCGCAGAGGGGCGGGCGCTGCAACAGAAGATGCTGGATGCGGCGCGGCCGCATCTGTTGCGCATCGCGGGTCCCAATTGTCTGGGACTCATGGCGCCCGGAAACGGGCTCAACGCCTCGTTTGGCCATGTGCAACCGCTGAAGGGCAATGTCGCCTTCGTCTCGCAATCGGGCGCCGTCGTCACCGCCGTGCTCGACTGGGCAACGAGCCGCGGCATCGGCTTTTCGTCGATCGCCTCGCTTGGCGGCATGTCGGATGTCGATTTTGGCGACATGCTCGACTATCTCGCCGCCGATCCGCAGACGAAAAGCATCCTGCTCTATATCGAGTCGATCACCGACGCGCGCAAGTTCATGTCGGCCGGACGGCAGGCATCGCGTCTGAAGCCCGTTATCGTCATCAAGTCCGGGCGGCACGCGGCGGGCGCGCGCGCCGCGGCGTCCCACACCGGCGCGCTGGCGGGATCCGATGCGGTTTATCACGCGGCCTTTCGGCGTGCCGGCATGTTGCGCGAGCTCGGCATTGAGGATCTTTTCGAGGCCGTTGAAACCCTGTCGACGCGCTCCGAGCGCCGCCCGATTCTTGGCGACCGTCTCGGCATTCTGACCAATGGTGGCGGTGTCGGCGTGCTCGCCACCGATTTCGTCATCGACCAGGGCGGACGGCTCGCACAAATTTCGGATGAGACGATTGCGGCGCTCGACAAGGTGTTGCCGCGTACCTGGAGCCGCGCCAATCCGGTCGACATCATCGGCGATGCCGGCGCCGAGCGCTATGCACAAGCGATGGATGCGCTGCTCGAAGATCCCGGCACGGATGCGCTGCTGGTGATGAATTGCCCGACCGCCGTCGTCAACAATCTCGCCGCCGCCGAAGCCGTCATCGAGGCTGCGGAGGCGAGCAGCAAGCCCGTCTTCACCAACTGGCTTGGCGACAAGGGCGCGCAGGCGGCGCGCGAAGCCTTCATCGCCCGCAAAATTCCGACTTACGACACGCCGACAGGCGCGGTGCGCGCCTTCATGCTGCATGTCCGGCACAACCGCAACCAGCGTCTGCTGATGGAAATTCCGCCGGCGGGCCCGGCGGTGCCGCAACGCGATCTCGATGCCGCGCGCAAGCTTGTCGCGGCGGCGATTGCCGCCGGTCGCGAATGGTTGAGCGAGGTGGAAGCGAAGGCGTTGCTCGCGGCTTATGGCATTCCGGTGGTCGAGACGCGGATTGCACGCTCGGCGTCCGAGGCGGCGCGCATCGCCGATGAGCTTGGCTATCCGGCGGCATTGAAAATTCTCTCGCACGACATCACCCACAAGTCCGATGTCGGCGGCGTCGCGCTGGCGCTCGAGGATGCGGCGGCGGTGGAAGAGGCGGCGTCGCGGATGCTCGCCCGCGTGTCCCATGCCTGTCCGGGCGCCTCGATCGACGGTTTCACCGTGCAGCGCATGGCGGCAAAGCGCGATGCCTTCGAACTCATTCTCGGCCTTGTCGACGATGCGACGTTCGGGCCGGTCATCCTGTTCGGCCAGGGCGGCACGTCGGTCGAGGTGGTGCGCGACAAGGCGATGGCGTTGCCGCCGCTCAACCGGGTGCTGGCCGACGATCTCATTTCGCGCACCCGCGTTTCGCGCCTGCTCGAAGGCTATCGCGGCCACCCGGCGGCGGATCGCGAGGCGATTTCCGCTGCGTTGATGGCGCTCGGCGATCTTGCCGCCGATCTTCCCGAAGTTGTCGAGCTCGACGTCAACCCGCTCTGGGCCGATCACGACGGGATCGTCGCGCTCGATGCGCGGGTTCGTCTTCAGCCGCCGAAAAGCCGGGGGACGTCGCGTTTTGCGATCCGGCCCTATCCCTCCGCGCTCGAAGGCGCGCTTGCCGGCCGCGAGGGCGGTGCGTTTCCGCTGCGCCCGGTGCGCCCCGAAGATGCGCCGCTGATCGACGATCTCCTTGCGCATACGGACCCGGAAGATTTGCGGCTGCGTTTTCTGTCACCGCTGAAGCGGCTGCCGCGCCAGCTCGCGGCGCGCCTCACGCAGATCGATTACGACCGCGAAATGGCCTTCGTCGTTTTTACCGACGAAAAGCGCGCGCATCTCGCGGCGGTCGGGCGTCTCTCGGAGGACCCCAACAGGGAGCGCGCCGAATATGCGGTTCTCGTACGCAGCGACATGCAAGGTCATGGCCTCGGCTATGCCTTGATGCTGAAGCTTGTCGACTATGCACGGGAGCGCGGTATTGGCGAGATATTCGGCCATGTGCTGCGCGAGAACCGCGGCATGCTCGACATGTGCGACGATCTCGGCTTCACGCGCCACAGCATCGAGGGCGACCCGAGCCTTGTCGAGACAAGGTTGTCGCTGGGAGGCTGAGTGCGCAAAAAGGGACGCCCTTTCGGGGCGTCCCTTGCAACTGCGTATCGGCGCGGGCCTTAGTCGGCGGCCGCCGCCAGATTGCCCTCGATCGTCTTGCGGCCGGTGGGCGCGGCCGAAATCTCGATCTTGCGGGGCTTCAGTTCCTCGGGCACGCGGCGCACAAGGTCGACATGCAGCAAGCCGTTCTCGAGATGGGCGCCCTTGACCTCGACATGATCGGCGAGCTGGAAGCGGCGCTCGAAGCTGCGGCCGGCGATGCCCTGATAGAGGTAGGTCGCCCCTTCTGGCTCGGCGCGCTTGCCGGCGATGGTCAGCACGTTCTGTTTCACCTCGAGCGAAAGGTCGCTCTCGGCAAAACCTGCCACCGCCATTGAGATGCGGTATTCGTGTTCGCCGGTGCGTTCGATGTTGTAGGGGGGATAGCTCGGCTGGCCGGCGTCGCGGGTCACCGAATCGAGCAGCGATTGAAGCTGGTCGAAGCCGACGGTCGAGCGATAGAGCGGAGAAAAGTCGAAGCTGCGCATTGGTTACATCCTCATTCAAGCGATGTTATCGACGGGGGAGAACGCTCTGCCGCCGCCGTCATGGCCGGTGGCCGCCCTCCCCGCCGGACCCGCGATCTGCGGCATCCGGCATTGTGTATCTGGGAATTTCACATGCGGGCGTCAAGACGGGTATAAGGGTCCGGGTTCGATTGGCGCGCGGGGGAGAAGGCGATGCGGAAGGGGCTGTTTTCCGGGATTTTTCTGGGGCTGGCGCTGCTCGCCGGCCCGGCGGCCGCCGACGATCCCGGCGTCATCCGCCTCGGGGCCGCCGTCTCGCTTACGGGTAAATATTCTTCCAACGGCGCCTTCACCCGCAAGGGCTACGACCTCGCCGTCGAGAAGATCAACGCGGCGGGCGGCGTCACGGTCTCCGGCAAGCCCTATCTCCTGCAAATCATCTACTACGACGACGAGTCCACGCCGGCGCGCGGCGCGCAGCTTGTCGAGCGGCTGATCCAGCAGGACAAGGTGCAATTTGTGCTCGGGCCCTATTCGTCGGGCCTCACCGAAGCCATCGCGCCCGTCACCGAGAAATACGGCGTGCCGATGGTCGAGGCCAACGGCGCGGCGATTTCGCTTTTCCGCAAGAACTACCGCTATCTCTTCGCCGTGCTTTCGACCACCGACGAATATCTGCGCGGCGCCGTCGACATCGCGGCGCGGCTCTCCGGCGACCCGTCGAAGCTGCGCGTTGCGATGGCCTTCGAGAACGATCCCTTCTCGCAGGATGTACGCGAGGGCGTTCTCGCCGACATGAAGCGGCACGGCATGAAGGCGGTGGTCGACGACAAGCTGCCGCCGGAGCTCAACGACATGTCGGCAACCTTGTCGAAGGTCAAGGCGCTCCGGCCCGACCTGCTGCTGATTTCCGGCCACGACAAGGGCGCCTCGCTCGCGATCCGCCAGATGGCGGACCAGCGCGTCAATGTGCCGATGCTGGCGCTAACGCATTGCGATTCGGCGCGCATCGCCGAAAATTTCGGACCGGCCGCCGAATATGCGCTCTGCGCCGCGCAATGGGCGTCGACGCTGACCTATGAAGACGATCTTTTCGGCAGCGCGTCGGACTATGCGCGCCTCTACGAGGAAACCTATGGCGAGGTCGCGCCCTATCAGGCGGCGGAATCGAGCGCCGCGGTGCAGGTCTATGCCGATGCCTTTGCGCGCGCCAATTCGCTCGATCCCGAAGACGTCCGCCAGGCATTGACCGAAACGGCGATGATGACCTTCTACGGCCGGATCGAGTTCGACGAGACGGGCAAGAATGTCGCCAAGCCGATGGTTCTCTTCCAGATGCAGGACGGCAAATATGTCGTCGTCTATCCGGAAGAATTCGCCGAGGCGAAAATCCGTTGGCCGACGCCGCCCTGGGGCGAGCGCTGAACGAAAGAAAGCAGTTTCGTGCTCGACAATCTTCTTCTCTTCGTTCAGTTCCCGCCGCTCGCTGTCGATGTCGTCGTCAACGGGCTGCTGATCGGTGCGATCTTCGCGCTTGCCGCCTATGGCATGGCACTGGTCTGGGGCGTGCTCAACATCGTCAATGTCGTGCAGGGCGAACTTGTGGTGCTCGGCGGTTATGTGACGTTCCTGCTGGTGCAATGGGGCATGCCGCCGCTCATCGGCGTGCCGGTGTCGGCGATCGTGATGTTCGGCGTCGGCTGGGTGCTCTACCGCGCCATCGTCTTTCGCGTCGTCGACAAGGACATCTTCATTTCGATCCTCGCGACTTTCGGCCTCGCCATCCTGATCCAGCAGCTTGCCAATCTTTCCTTCGGCGCCGATGTGCGCTCGGTCGATGCCGGGCTCGGCTCGCTGCATTTCCTCGACGGCATGGTGACGGTCGCCTGGGTCAAGCTGATTGCCTTCGTGCTGGCGCTCGTGGCGGGCGCGTCGCTCTGGTTCTTTCTGCGTCATGCGCGGCTCGGCCAGGCGATCCGCGCCACGGCGCAAAACCCGCGCGCGGCGCGCATTCTCGGCATCGACACGGCCCGCGTCTATGCGACGACTTATGCGCTCAACGCGGCGCTCTGCGGTGCGGCGGGCAGTCTCGCCGTCATGGCCTGGACCATCCATCCCTATATGGGTCTGCCCTACACGGTGCGCTCCTTCATGGTCGTCGTGGTTGCGGGGGTCGGCAATGTCGGCGCGGTCGTGGCCGCCGGGCTCGGCCTCGGGGCGCTTGAGAATGTCGCCGGCTTCGTCCTCGGCACCGAATTCCAGATCGCCTTCGTTTTCGCGCTGATGGTGACGATCCTGGTCTGGCGCCATTTGCGCGCCGCGCGCCGCCGGGAGCATCTCAAATGACGAAGCTTTCCGACTGGCACATCATGGGCGCGCTCGCCATTGCCGGCGTTGTGTTGCCCTTCCTCGCGCCCGGCCTCATCACACAGCTGTCCTTTCTCTGGCTGATGGTCATTTTCGCGCTGACCTGGGATATGCTGGGCGGACGCATGGGCTACAACTCCTTCGGCAACATCGTCTTCTTCGGCATCGGCTGTTATGCGGCGGCCGTTGTGCAGCGCGATGCGGGACTTCCCTATTTCGAGGCGCTGGCGCTCGGTCTCGCGCTTGGCGCGGTGCTGGCGGTCGCGGCGGCACTTCTGTTCGGCGCGGCGCTGCTTGGCATTCGCGGTCACTATTTCGCCATCGGTACGCTCGGCCTCGGCATCGCGGCGGCAGAGATCGCCGCCGGATGGGATTATGTCGGCGCCGGCTCCGGCATGGCGCTGCCGCTTTATCCCGGCGCGCTCGGGCAACGCGAATTCTTTTTCTGCTTCTCGTTGTTCGCGGTCGCCATCGCTTGTTTCCTGTCTCTGCGCTGGCTCTACGGCACGCGCTTCGGCCTCGCGCTCAACGCCATCCGCGACGATCACGACAAGGCCGACGCGATGGGCTTGCGTACGACCCCGATCAAGGTTTTCGCCTGGTGTATCGTCGCCTTCTTCCTCGCGATCTCGGGCGGGCTCGCGGCCAACATGATCGGCTTCATCGACCCGCGCGACGTTGCCTTCGCCGGCGCCACTTTCGGCGTCTGGATGGTGCTGATGGCGATCCTCGGCGGCAAGGGAACGCTTTGGGGGCCGGTCCTTGGTGCTGTCGTTTTCCACATCACGCAGGAACTTTTCTGGACCTATCTGCTCGGCTGGCAGCGCGTTGCCCTCGGCCTTCTGATCGTCGTCATCGTCGTCTTCTTCCCGCAAGGCATCATGGGCTGGATCGCCGAACGCCGCGCGGCGCGCGAAGGAGCGGCCCCATGAGCGCGATGCTCGAAGTGCGCGAGGTCACCAAGCGTTTCGGCGGCGTTGTCGCCAATGACCGCATCTCGCTCAGCGTCCGGCAGGGCGAGATCGCGGGGTTGATCGGTCCCAACGGCTCCGGCAAGACGACGCTGTTCGGCTGCATCACCGGCACGCTGCCGGTCGATGGCGGCGAGGTTTATTTCGAAGGTCAGCCGATTTCGCATCTCCGCGCAGGCCCCATCGCGCGGCTCGGGCTGTTGCGCACCTGGCAGCAGACGCGCATCTATGGCGAGATGACCTGCGCCGAGAACATGGCGATCAGCGCCCGCGAGGCGCATGGCGGCCTCATATCGCTGTTGAAACCGGTGTCGCCGGCGACGAAAGCCCGCGCCAACGATCTTCTTGCGTTTGTCGGGCTCCATGAAAAGCGCGACGAGCGCGGCGGACGCTTGAGCTTCGGCCAGCAGAAGCTGCTCGAATTCGCGATGGCGCTGATGAACGAACCGAAGCTGCTGTTGCTCGACGAGCCGACCGCCGGCATCAATCCAACTCTGATCAACGGACTGATCGACCGCTTGCGTCGCGCCAATGCCGAGCTTGGCGTGACGCTGCTTGTCATCGAACACAATATGCGCGTCATCATGAACCTTGCGCATCGCATCACCTGTCTGGCGCATGGGGAAGTGCTGGCCGAAGGCGCGCCGGACGACATCCGCGACGATGCCCGTGTGCTCGACGCCTATCTCGGGGTGGCGTGATGGCGGAGAACGGCAACAACCTCGCGGGCGGTTACGGGCAGGGCGGCGTCGACACGGTGCTTTCGGTCGGGGATGTCGCGCGCGAGGCCGAGGCAATGGCGCGCGCCGTGCCGCGCGAGGAAATCCTGTCGCTGGTTGCGGGCGAACCGCTGCTGACGCTGGACGGGCTTCATGCGGGCTACGGCGCCATGGAAATCCTGCACGGCATCGACCTTGCGGTCGGCACGGGCCAGAGCCTATGTCTCGTCGGTCCCAACGGCGCCGGCAAGTCGACCGTGCTGCATTCGATTTTCGGTTTCACCAAAATCGCCACCGGCCGCGTCAATGCCGGTACGCGCGACATCACGCGGCTCACGCCGAGCGAAAAGCTGAAAGATGCGGGCATCGCCTACATCCTGCAGGACAATTCGGTCTTTCCCGACATGACGGTCGAGGAAAACCTGCTGATGGGCGGCTATCTGCTGGCCGATCGCGCCAAGGCGCAGGCGGCGGCGGAACGTGTGTTTTTGCATTACGATCGTCTCGCCAAACGCCGAAACGAGCGGGCGGGTGTGTTGTCGGGCGGCGAGCGGCGGCTGCTCGAAATCAGCCGCGCCCTCATCATGGATCCGCAGGTGCTGCTGGTCGACGAACCGTCGATCGGCCTCGAGCCGCGCATGATCGACATGGTGTTCGAGATTCTCGGCGAGCTGCAGCGCACACAGGGCAAGACAATCATCATGGTCGAGCAGAATGCCCGGCGCGGGCTCGATTTTTCCGACATCGGTTATGTGCTGGTCGCCGGCCGCGTCGCGCTGGCGGGCGAAGGCGCGCAGCTTCTGGAAAATCCGGATGTCGGCCGCCTCTTCCTCGGCGGTTAGGCTCACTCATACCGCAAATTTTCTGTGGAATGCCTCATGCGCGGCCGTTCATCTGCCGTTCAGGAAAGCGCGTTCATCCTTGTGCGCATACGGGGTACGAGCGGATTATGGAAGGAGAGGGAGATGAGAAAAATTCTCGCCCTTGCCGGTCTTGCCGTCGCACTCGGTTTCGGCGCGCCGGCCGTCGCGCAGGCGGCAATCACATTGCCGGCCTCGCTCGCCGTTCAGGGCGACGCGGCGCTGCAACTTGTCGGTCACAAGAAGCATCACCACAATTATCACGGGCGTAGTCATCATCGCGGTCACGCGCATTACTACCACCGCAATCCGCCGAAGATCGTCTATCACCGCAACTACCGGCCGTGGTCGCATTGGCAACCGCGCGTGGTCAAGCGTCATCGCTACCGTTCGTTCGGAACGCCGGTCTATTATCATGCGCATCCGCACTACGGCGACTACTACTATGTCAGCGCGCGCGACCGGCAGAACATGATGTTGTGGATCGGCGTCAGCGCCATCACCGGCGCGATCCTCTTCTCGCATTACTGACAGGAAAACGAGGCGGAAAAGGCGCTGCGCTGCGGGGCCTTTTTCATGCCCGTCAGGGCCGCATCGTCGTCATGTAGGGCCCGAGCGTCAGCGCGCGGCGCGGTTCCACCCAGTCGAGCCAGTCGCAAAGCCTGACCCTCGTTTCGCGCGGGTCGATCAGTTCATGCACCGAAAAGCCTTCGGCGCGCGGGAAGGGCGATTGTCCGGCGGCAAGTTTGGCTTCGAGTTCGGCACGCAGGGCTTCGGGGTCCGCGGCCTCGGCGATCTGACGGGCGAAGGCAACCGCCACACCGCCCTCCACCGGCAGCGCGCCTGTCGCCGCGCTCGGCCAGGAGAGCACGAAACCTTCGGGGCCGAAATGCGCTGCGCCCGCCACGCCGAAAACCTTGTGCACGATGATGCTCGCCCAGGGCACGCGGCTCTGCATCACGGCCGCTATCGCCGCCGTGCCGTGACGGATGGTTGCCGCCTTTTCCGATGCCGAGCCGATCATGAAGCCCGGCTCGTCGACAAAGGAGACGATCGGCAGGTGGAACGTGTTGCACATGTCGGCGAAACGGCGAAGCTTCTGCGCCGCCGCCGCCGTCATTGCGCCCGCATAGAAACTGCAGTCATTGGCGATGACGCCGACGCTCGCGCCGTTGAGCCGCGCCAGCCCCGTGATCAGCGAGGGGCCGTAGCGTTTCGTCATCTCGAAAAAGCTGCCCTCGTCCATCACCGCCTTGACGATCTTGCGCATGTTGAAGGGTTTGCGACGGTCCTTCGGCACAATGGAGAGAAGGCTCTCATCGGCCCGGTCGCGCGGATCGTTGCAGTCGTTGCGCGGCGGCAATTGCCAGACATTGTCGGGCAGATAGGAAAGAAAGCGTGCAATGTCGGTGAGTGCCGCCTCTTCCGTTTTCGTTACATTGTCGATCACGCCCGAGCGCGCATGCACGTCCGGGCCGCCGAGTTCCTCCTTGGTCATGTCTTCGTTGAGGGCGCGGGCGACGACTTTCGGCCCGGCGATTAGCACCTGCGCGTTTTCGACCATCACCGAAAAATGCGAGGCGACGAGGCGCGCCGCCGGCATGCCCGCCACGGGGCCGAGTGCCGCGCTCGCCACCGGCACCTCGCCCAGCACCTGCGCGATCGAGCGGAAGCGCGGATTGGCAAAGACCGGTTCGCCGAGCGGCCGCGCATTGCCCTTGCCGGCCGAACCGGCCACGCTGCCGCCGCCGCCTTCATGCAGGCGGATCAGCGGAACTTTGTAAGTCAGCGCCAGTTCCTCGGCATAGACGCTCTTGCGCAAGCCCGCCGGGTTGGGCGAGCCGCCTTTCAGCGTGAAATCCTCGCCGCCGATGACGACGCGCCGTCCGCCCATCGTCGCGAAGCCGAGCACATAATTAGCCGGCTCGAAATCGACGAGGTTCCCGTCGGCATCGAAATGCGGCACCCCCGCGCCCTCGCCGAGTTCGCGAAAGCTTTCCTTGTCGGCAAGGCCCGCAATGCGCTCGCGCAGCGTCAGCCGGCCCTTCTCGTGCTGGCGTGCCACGGCTTCCTCGCCACCCTGGCGCTTGGCCAGCGCCCGGCGGCGCCTGATTTCGTCCGTTTCCTTTTCCCAGCTCATCGGCGCGGCGGCCCTCCCGTTTCGCGAAGCCCGCAAACCCTAAAGGAAATCGGCGGAGCCGCCAAAGCACCGTTGGGCAGAGGCCCTGAGACGATGATAGGATGTGCGAAAGAATGCGGGACGGGATTGCGATGGCCCAGACGGAAAAAGCCCCCGCCGGACGGCAGGCACAAGCCGCCGCCCAGGCGGTCGACGAAATCGAAGCGCTGCTCAAGGCGGCGCTGACGGGGGATATGTCGCTCGGTGCGACGCTCAAATTCGTGCATCCCGGCGCCGACATGCTGGTGATCGACGGCACGAAGACCCCCAACGAAGTGCATCGCCGCGACGTGCCGGCCGATTGCACGATCCACATCGATCCGGTGCTCAATCTCAACATCTTCCAGCGCCATATCGACCAGAATGTCGCGTTCCGGCAGGGACATATCCGGATTGTCGGCGACCCCACCATCGTGGCGCGCCTGCGGCCGATCATGGCGCGGCATGCGGGCACGGTGTCCGATTGAACGCGCCCGTCGTCCTCACTCCTGAAAATCCGATGCCCGAAGGCGGCGATGCGCGCTGGCTCGACATGGCCGACGGCGCGCGGCTGCGCGTCTTCACCTGGGGCGGCGGCACGCGCGGCACGGTCTTCCTGTTCAACGGGCGCACCGAATTCGTCGAGAAATATTTCGAGGTCGTCGGCGAATTGCGGGAGCGCGGATTCTCGGTCGTCTCGCTCGACTGGCGCGGGCAGGGCTTGTCGACGCGCATGCTGCCCGACCGCCGCAAGGGACATGTCGACGATTTTTCGACCTTCGACCGCGATCTCGCGCATGTGATGGCCGAGGCATCGTCCGGCCTGCCGAAGCCCTGGTATGCGCTTGCGCATTCGATGGGCGGCAACATCTTGCTGCGCGGCGCGCATGACCACCCCGAATGGTTCTCGGGCGTCGTTCTGTCGGCGCCGATGCTGGGTCTGCGCTTTCCGAATCGCGGTGCGGCACTTGCGGCGCGGGCGACCGTTTCGGGGCTCTCCCGGCTCGGTCAGGCCGGGCGATATGCGCCGGGCGGCAATGCGAAAGCCGCCGACGAGACCGATTTCGCCGACAACATCCTGACGCATGACGAAAAGCGCTATGCGCTGCTGCAGGCGTTGCTGCGCGCCGAGCCGGAGCTCGGTCTCGGTTCGGCGACGGTCGGCTGGCTCGACGCCGCCATGCGCTCGATCGACCTCGTTTCCGGCGGGCAGTGGCTCGCCGAGGTTCAACCGCCGGTGCTGATCTGCGAGGCGACGCAAGACGTATTGATCGACGGCGCGGCGCTGCATCGCGCCGCCATCGGCATGCCGGCCGGCGAGCTTGCGATCATGCGCGGCGCGCGCCATGAAATCCTGATCGAGACCGACGACATCCGAGCGCGATTCTGGTCGGCCTTCGATCGCTTTATCGGCAATCTCGAAAAGCGCTAATCGTTGGCGGCCTGCGACAGGATTGTCAGCGCCGCCGCATGCAGTTCGGCATTTGCGGCCGCCACCACCTGTCCGCCCCGCTGCGCGTCGCCGCCCGACCAGCTCGTCACGATGCCGCCGGCGTTTTCGATAATCGGGATCAGCGCCTGAATGTCGTAGGGCTCGAGTGCGCTCTCGACCACGAGGTCGAGCGTGCCCGCCGCCAGCAGGCAATAGAAATAACAATCGCCGCCGAAGCGCCGCAGTTTCACTTTCGATGTCAGTTCGCGGAAGGCGGCTTTCTCGTCGTCGCGATGAAACATGCCGGGATCGGTGTTGCCGAGCAGCGCGTCTTCGAGCTTCGTGCAGGCGCTCGTCTTCAGCGGCGTCGTGCCCGCCGGACCGATCAGCTCGCTGCCGCCCGGACGGCCGAGAAACTTCTCGCCGATATAGGGCTGCTCCATCAGCCCGATCACCGGCCGCGCGCCGTCATTGAGCGCGATCAGCGTTCCCCAGAGCGGTACGCCGGCGATGAAGGAGCGCGTGCCGTCGATCGGGTCGATTACCCATGTCAGGCCGCTCGTGCCGTCATGATTGCCATGTTCTTCGCCGAGGATGCCGTGGTCGGGATAGCGCTCGCCAATCAGCTTGCGGATCGCCGCTTCGGCGTCGCGGTCGGCCGCCGTCACCGGATCGAAGGCGAAGCGCCCGCGCTTGTTGTCGACGCTGAGGCCGGAGCGGAAATGCGGCAGCGTCACGGCCGCCGCCGCCTCGCCCAGCTCGAGTGCGAAATGCGCGAGTTCGTCGATTTTCTGCGGAGAAAGCATCGCAAATCCCGGTCTTGAGGCCGCGCGCATCATGGGGCGGGGCGGGCGGCTAGTCCAGCCTGTAAACCCGTTTGGCCGTGTCGTGGAAGAGCCAGGCTTTCTCGGCGGCGCTCATGCCCGCGGCGATCTTCTTGAAGGCGTTCCACAACACGCCGTAGGAGCAGGAGAGCCTGTCGACCGGGAAGTTGCTTTCGAACATGCAACGCTCGGGGCCGAAGACATCGATCGAATGCAGGTACCAGTCGCGTGTCGCCGCCACCAGTTCGTCCGAGGTCGGCGGTTTGGCGCGCTTGTGCCAGCCGAAGCCGTTGACCGCCATGTTGATGCCGCCGATCTTGGCGACGACATTCGGGCAGGCCGCAAGCGCCGCCACGTCCTTTTTCCACTGCGCGAAAATCTCGGCGCGCTTGCCCTCGTAAGGCCCGATGCCGATGGGCCCGCCGAAATGATCGAAGATGATCGTCGTCTCGGGGTTCGCGCGGGCCAGCGCCGTCAATTCCGGGATCTGGTGGTGATAGTGCCAGGCGTCGAAGCTGAGCCCGTATTTTGCTAGCCGCGCGAAGCCCTCGCGGAATGTGTCGAGGCCGAGCAGCCCCTTGGGTGGCAGCGTGTGCGAGGCGCGTATGTCGGGGCTTGCATCGAAAGCCGAGGCATGGCGGATGCCGCGAAAGCGTTCCGGTGCGCGGGCGATATGCGCTTCGAGCACCTCATCAACCCTGTCTCCGAGCCGTAAATCGGCGAAGCCGACAATGCCGGCGC
This sequence comes from Parvibaculum sp., assembly GCA_019635975.1. Lineage (GTDB taxonomy): Bacteria > Pseudomonadota > Alphaproteobacteria > Parvibaculales > Parvibaculaceae > Parvibaculum. The sequence continues at coordinate 22,190 of JAHBYM010000003.1, forward strand.
AGGCGCGCATCTCGCCATATTGCCCGCTCGCCGATTTCGCGGCGATGCCGTTCACATATTCGGTTTCGCCGACGGGTTTCAGGTTTTCCGGTCCGTCGGCGCGGTACATCGACTTGCATTCGACGAAGACGGTGGCGCGGATGTTGTGACCCTGGCCGGTATCGGCCAGCAGCTCGTCGAGTTCGTAGCGCGAACCTTCGCGGTCCCAGAGATGATGATGCGGGTCGATGATCGGAAGCGCGGGCTCGAGCGCCGCTTCCGTCACTTGCGCCAGCCATTCCGCATTGCCCGCCATCCGTGCCTCCCGTCATTTCTTTTTGGGAAGATTGGTCTTTCGAGGCAGAGTGGCACCGGCGGGCGGATGAGGCAAATCCGGCGGCGTCAGCCCGCCCGGGCGAATTTCTTGCGCTCGTTCGGGTCGAGGTAACGCTTGCGCAAGCGGATCGATTTCGGCGTCACTTCCACCAGCTCGTCCTGCTCGATATAGGCGATCGCCTGTTCGAGCGTCAGCGGGCGCGGCGGCGTCAGGCGCACGGCCTCGTCCTTCGAGGTGGTGCGGATGTTGGTCAGCTGTTTGGCCTTCAGCGGATTGACGATCAGGTCGTCGGGGCGCGCGTTCTCGCCGATGATCATGCCCTCATAGACCTTCACGCCCGGCTGGATGAAAAGCACGCCGCGCTCCTCGATATACCAGAGCGCGTAGGGCACCGCATCGCCGGCGCCGTTCGAGATCAGCACGCCGTTGCGCCGTCCTTCGATTTCGCCGCGATGCGGCTCATAGGCGTGGAAGATGCGGTTCATCACGCCGGTGCCGCGCGTATCGGTCAGGAATTCGCCGTGATAGCCGATCAACCCGCGCGAGGGACAATGGAAGACGATGCGGGTCTTGCCCGCACCCGTCGGCCGCATGTCGATCATTTCGCCGCGGCGGTTCGAAATCTTCTCGATGACGACGCCGGTATACTCGTCGTCGACGTCCACGGTCGCTTCCTCGATCGGCTCCAGGCGGTTGCCCTTGTCGTCCTCGCGGTAGAGCACGCGCGGCCGCGAGATCGAAACCTCGAAGCCCTCGCGGCGCATGTTCTCGATCAGCACGCCGAGCTGCAATTCGCCGCGCCCCGCCACTTCGAAGGCGTCGCGGCTCTCGCTGTCCGAAACCTTGATGGCGACGTTCGATTCCGCTTCCTTCATCAGTCTTTCGCGGATGACGCGCGACTGCACCTTTGTGCCTTCGCGTCCCGCCAGCGGGCTGTCGTTGATCGACACGGTGATCGACAGCGTCGGCGGGTCGATCGGCAGCGCGTCGATGGCGTCGGTCACGACCGGATCGCAGATCGTGTCGGCGACGGTGCCTTCCTCAAGTCCGGCAATCGCCACGATGTCGCCGGCTTTCGCCTCGTCGACCGGAATGCGCTGGATGCCGCGAAAGGCCATCACGCGGGTGATGCGGCCCTTTTCGACCGTCGTTGCATCGCCGCCCTTGGGCTTGCGCAACACCTGCACCGGCAGGTTCGGCTTCACGACGCCCTTTTCAATGCGGCCCGTCAGGATGCGCCCCAGATAAGGGTCGCTCTCGATGGTCGTGACCAGCATCGCAAAAGGTTCCTGCTGCGAACCGTCGGTCAGCGCTTCGGGCGCATGGAAATGCGTCAGGATTTTTGCGAAGAGCGGCGTCATGCCGTGTTCCTTCGCATCGGGCGCGTTCAGGTCTTCGGTCGCCCAGCCTTCCTTGGCGGAGGCGAAGATGGTCGGGAAGTCGAGCTGTTCGTCGGTCGCGCCGAGCGCCGCGAAGAGATCGAAAGCCTCGATATGCACCTCGTCGGCGCGCGCGTCGGGGCGGTCGACCTTGTTGATCAGCACGATGGGGCGCAGGCCCAGCGCCAGCGCCTTCGAGGTCACGAATTTGGTCTGCGGCAGCGGGCCCTCGGCCGCGTCCACCAGCAGCACCACGCCGTCCACCATCGACAGGATGCGTTCCACCTCGCCGCCGAAATCGGCATGGCCCGGCGTGTCGATGATGTTGATGCGCGTATGCGTGCCGTCCTGCTCCCAGTCGACGCTGGTGCATTTGGCCAGAATGGTGATGCCGCGCTCGCGCTCGAGGTCGTTCGAATCCATCACCCGCTCGGCAACCTGCTGGTTGTCGCGGAAGGTGCCGGACTGGCGCAGCAACTGATCGACCAGCGTCGTCTTCCCATGGTCGACATGGGCGATGATCGCGATATTCCGAATAGACATATGACCGCCGGGGCAAGAGCGTTTTCAGGAAAGGTGTCGCGCGGCTTTCCGTCCGAAAACGCGACCCATAAAAACTGGCCGCTCAGCCGCGCCGGACAAGGGGCGCGGGGGCGGCCGGAAATTTGGCCGGGTTATAGCCGCTTGGACGGGGGGCCACAAGGATTGCTTCGCACCTGCGGCAAAGGGGCGGGGCAGGGTTAACCCCCACCCCTCCGGCCTTCAGGCAGAACCGAGTGTCTTCCTCATCACGGCGGCGCCCTGTTCCATCATGCCGCGCACGGGCGCCTCGGCCTCGGCGGGCAGAAAGTCGGCTTGCCAGACGAGGCGGCAGGCCGTCTCGCCTTCGGCGATCACCTGAAACGAGGCGTGATGATGGCTCATCAGCTCGTTCGGCTGGACGGAATAGGCGAGCCGCATCGCCGCCCCGTCGAGGTCGACGATGAGTTCCCGGGCGACGAAGCCCGTCTCGAAGGTGACGGTCCTCATATCGCCGTCGAGTTTCGTGTCCGTCACGAAGCCGGGCACGAAGCGGGTATGGATCGCGCCCAGGTCCCGCACCGCGTCCCAGACATGGGCGGCGGGTGCCGCAATCGGAATATCGAGTTTCACCGATGCCATGCCATCCTCACTTCAGACACACGGCTTCGACATTGTTGCCGTCGGGGTCGATCAGGAAAGCGGCGTAGTAGTTCGGGGCATAGTCGGCGCGGATGCCCGGCGCGCCATTGTCCTTGCCGCCGGCCTTCAGGCCCGCCTCGTGGAAATCGTCCACCGCCGCGCGGCTCGGCGCGGCGAAGGCCAGGTGGATACCCTTGTTCGCGGTTCCCTTCGCGAGATAGAGGCCGGGCACTTTCGTTCTGCCGAAGCCTTTCATATTCGCATCCTCGTAGCAGAGCGACGCGCCGAGCGGCTTCAGCACGGCCTCATAGAAGCCTGCGGCATTGCCAAGCTCCTTCACCTTCAGTTCGATGTGATCGAGCATGTCTCACCTCCGTTGCGGCGTGCGGGTGTCGCGCGCCTCTCGAAGGTCAGCGTGGCAGAGGCGGGCTCAGGCGTTCTTGGAGGAAGTTGCGTTCGCCCTTCGCCATCTTGCGGAAGGCGCGCGGCGAGACGCCCGCCGCACGGCGGAAAGTGCGGACGAAATTCGACAGGTCGCCGAAGCCGACGTCATAGGCAATGTCGGTGATCGAACGGTCGTCGCCTGCCAGCAGGCGCGCTGCATGGCGCAGGCGTGACCGCAGGAGATATTGATGCGGCGTTACGCCCAGTGCATTCGTGAATACGCGCAGGAAATGAAAGGGACTGAGCCCCGCTTCCCGCGCCGTTCGCTCCAGGTCAATCGGCCGGTGCGCATATTCGTCCATCCAGGTCGCGGCGTGAACGGCGCGCTTCCGGTCGCGCGCGCTTGCGGCTGCCGGTCCACGTTTCCTGCCGGTCGCGATTTCGGCGAAGCGGCCGGCAAACAGGAGTCCCGCCTCGTCGAGTCCGACATCGCTGCGGCCTTCGGCGGCGGCCTGAGCCAGTTCGCCGAGCACTGTCATTTCCGGCAGCGGCGGCAGATGGCTTACCCGCCGCAATTCCGGCCGGCCCGCCACGCTGTCGGCGAGTTCCGGGGAAAGCCTGAAGCACAGGCACTTGTCGCCGCCCGCATGGTGGTCGTGCGTACAGACATATTCGTCATGCGTGTGGCCGATGAGCACCGACCCCGCCACCAGTTCGGCGGTCTGTCCTTGTGTGCGGTAGCCGAAGCTTCCGGTGCGGACATAGGAGATCGAGAAGGTCTCATGCCACTCGGCATAAGGCGCTGCCGCCGGTCCCGGCTCGCACCGGTAGTCGACGGCCGAAACGGCCCCTTCCTTGAGAACGGTTGCCTGCACCATGACCGGACTTTACACCTTTTGCGGGTCTGCCGCCCATTGTGGCGCGGCGACGATGTCCGGAATTGGCGATTCTTGCTCTTCCGGCACCGCCGCGCCCGCAAATCCGCGACCGCCCTTGCGCGAATTGGCTCTGGCCTTGGGGCCTGCTTTCTGTGCATATCCCCGGCAAAAGCCTGCCCGGAGGAGCCTTCCCGATGTCCGCCCCGCGCGCCTCCCGCCTCTATGTCGTGGCGCTCGTCACCATCCTTTGTCTCGTCTACACGGTCAGCCAGTTCCTGCGCTCGTCCACCGGCGTCATTGCGCCCAACCTGACCGCCGATCTCGGCCTGCACCCCGAAGAGCTCGGCATTCTTTCCGGCGCCTTTTTCCTCTCCTTTGCACTGATGCAGATCCCGGTCGGCATCCTGCTCGACCGCTATGGCGCGCGCCTCACCATGATCGGCTCGGTCGGCATCGCCGTGCTCGGCTGCCTCGTCTTCGCCATGGCCGAGGGCCGCACCGGGCTCACCGTCGCCCGCATCCTTATGGGCATCGGCTGCTCGGTGATGCTGATGGGACCGTTGATGATCTATCGCCGCTGGTTCCCGGCCGACCGTTTCGCGGCGCTGACGGGGATGCAGATTTCGATCGGCACGCTTGGCGCGCTGATGGCGACCGCGCCGCTCGCCTTTGCCGCAGAGGCGATCGGCTGGCGCGCCAGTTTCGTTCTTGCCGCCATCGTCACCGGCGTCCTCGCGGTCGTCATGGGCTTCATCGTGCGCGATGCGCCGGCGGGGCATCCGGCGTCGGTGGCGCCGCGCGAAACGCTCGGCCAGAGCCTGCGCGGGCTCGGCGAGGTCGTGCGCCATCCGGCGGTGCCGCCGCTTTTCGTGATGATATCGACCGGCTATGCGGTTTTCGCCGCCGTCCAGACGCTCTGGGCCTCGCCTTATCTCGCCGACGTCCACGGCCTCGACCTCACCGCGCGCGGCAATGTGCTCCTGCTGCTGACGGCCGGCCAGGTCGTCGGCCTCCTCGTCTGGGGCTATGCCGAGCGCATCTTCGGCAGCATCAAGAAGCCGATCATGGCCGGTGCCGCGCTGTCGGCGGCGATCCTCGCCCTTCTCGCCGCGCTCGACGCGCCGCCGCTCTGGCTGGTGACCGCGCTCTTCGTGATTTTCGGCCTCAATGCCGGCTATACACCGCTGCTGCTGGCGCATGGACGGCTGATCTTCCCCGACCGCCTCGCCGGGCGCGGCATCACCATCCTCAATTTCGGCAACATGGCCGGCGTCTTCGTGCTCAGCGCGCTGTCGGGCGTGCTGATCGGCCAGTTGCTGCGCATGGATTTCGGCTTCGACATCACCTACCGCGCCGCCTTCGGCTTCCTCGCCTTCGTGCTGGTCGCGGCGGCGGCCTATTATTCAACGATCCCCGACACGAATTCACGCGCGCTGATCGACGGCGATTGAAAAGGAGAGACACATGGCCAAACAGTTCCCGAGCCTCGCGCCCGAGCATCGCGGTTTCATCGAGCGCCAGCATATCTTCTTCACCGCCTCGGCCACGCGTGACAGCCGCATCAACCTCTCGCCCAAGGGGCTCGACGGTTTTCGCGTCACCGGCGACAACGAGGTCTGCTATCTCGACCACACCGGCAGCGGCAACGAGGCGGCGGCGCATCTGAAGGCCGATGGACGCCTCACCATCATGTTCTGCGCCTTCGACGGTCCGCCGATGATCCTCAGGCTCTACGGCCGCGGCCGCGTCGCGCGCAAGGGCACGGCGGAATATGCGCGCTATCTCGAAAGTTTCTTCGAAGGTCGCGAGCCCGCCGGCGCGCGGCAGATCGTCGTCATGGATGTCGAACTGGTGCAGACAAGCTGCGGCTTCGGCGTGCCGCTCTACGACTACAAGGAAGAGCGCCCCTCGCTCATCCGCTGGGCCGAAGCGAAAGGCGATGAGGGCATCGCCGGCTACTGGCAGGAAAAGAACCGCGTCAGCATCGACGGTCTGCCGACGGGGGTGGAATAGGGCGCATCTCTGGAGATGATCCCTATATGGGGATCGAGCGTTGCGCTGACAATTGGGGATATCTTTTCGGGACGCGAATTCAGCCCAACACTTCCATCGCGGCGCGCATCTCGACCGTTTCTTCCGTGCCCGGCATCTCTTCCAGCGCGAGGTTCGAGATGAACTGCTTCGCGCAGGCGTCCCAGGAGAAATTCATCGCATAGGCGCGGGCGTCGTCGCGGTTGAGGCGCAGCGCCTTCATGCAGGCGGTTTTCAGGTCCTCGTCGATGGCGCCGGCTTTCGCGCCGTCGGGCGTGAAGGCCAGCACGTCGGCCGGGCCCTGCACCGGATAGCCGGCAACGGGCGTTCCGGCCGCCATCGCCTCGATCAGCACGAGGCCGAACGTGTCGGTCCGGCTCGGAAAGACGAACACATCCGCCGCCGCATAGGCGTCCGCCAGTTCCTCGCCGAAAAGCGGGCCGGTGAAATGCACATCCGGGTAGCGCTTCTTCAAATGTTCGAGGCGCGGGCCCTCGCCGACCACCATCTTGGTGCCCGGCAGATCGAGATCGAGAAAGGCCTCGAGGTTCTTCTCGACCGCGATGCGGCCGACATTGAGCCAGACCGGCCGCGCAAGGCCCATCGGGTGTGCGTCCTGCATGTCGGGCTTGGGCCGGTAGCGTTCGACATCGACGCCGCGCGACCAGATCGACGGCGTGCCGAAGCCGCGTTCCTTCAGTTCCGCCTGCAGCGACGGCGTCGCCACCATCAGGCTTGCCGATTTCGCGTGGAAGCGGCGCAGGAAAGCGTAGCCCCATGACAGCGGAATGCCGGTGCGCGCATTCAGATATTCGGCGAAGCGCGTGTGGAAGGATGTCGAGAAGGGGATGTTCTTCCTCAGACAGAAGCGCCGTGCTGCAAGGCCGAGCGGGCCTTCGGTTGCGATGTGAATGGCATTCGGGTTTGCCTGACGGATGATCCGCGCGATTTTGCGCATCGGGAAAAGCGCGAGGCGGATCTCCCTGTAGGTCGGCAGCGGCACGGTCGCGAACATGTCGGGCGTGACGAAAGTCACCTCGTGCCCCATGCCTTCGAGATGTTTTGTCAGTTGCTGCAGCGTGCGCACGACGCCGTTCACCTGCGGCGGTGCGGCATCCGACACGATGACGATGCGCAGGGGTTCCGAGAAGCGGCCGACATCCTTCGGCAGCGGGCCGCCGCGCAGCCGGCTCAAAAGCCTTGCGATGCGGCGCTTCTTTCTCGGCGCCAGCGGGGCGAGGGGCGCGAGCGTTGTGCTGTGGGGCATCAGGCGGCGCTCAACACGGCTTCGGCCTCGGCGTCTTCGTCATGGGGTTCCGTCTCGCCATTCGCAAGCTCGGTTTCCCAGGAGAATTTCTGCCAGACAATCAACGACATCGTGCCGTGCTCGTCTTCCGACAGCGCCGTGCAGCTTTCCACCCAGTCGCCGTCGTTGCAGTAGAGAACGCCGTCCATGTCGCGCATTTCGGCATGGTGGATGTGACCGCAGATCACGCCGTCGACGCCGCGTTCGCGCGCCTCGCGGGCAACCGCCTGTTCGTAGCTCGAAATATATTCGACCGCGTTCTTGACCCGGTTCTTCAGATAGGACGAGAGCGACCAGTAGGAGAGGCCGAAGAAGCGCCGCACCTCGTGCAGCCAGTTGTTGAGCGTCAGCGCCAGCCCGTAGGCGCGGTCGCCGAGATGGGCGAGCCATTTCGCATATTTGACCACGCTGTCGAACTGGTCGCCATGCAGCACCAGGAAGCGGCGTCCGTCGGCCGTTTCGTGGATCGCCTCGCCGATCACGTCGATGCCGCCAAAATTGAGGCCGGTATAGTCGCGCAGCGCCTCGTCGTGGTTGCCGGGCACATAGATGATCGTCGCGCCCTTGCGCGCCTTGCGCAGGAATTCCTGCACCACCGCATTATGTGCGGCGTTCCAGTACCATGAGCGTTTGATGCGCCAGCCATCGACGATGTCGCCGACCAGATAGAAAGTCTCGGCGTCGTTGTGGCGCAGGAAGTCGAGCAGCAGCTCGGCCTTGCAACCCGGCGTACCCAGATGAATGTCGGAGAGGAAAAGCGTGCGGTGCTGTTTGCGGTGTTTGGGGCGCGGCCCCAGCAATCTTTCGTCGAGCCCGTTTCGCCTTGCTTTCGCGCGGGCCGCTTCCTTGCGGGATTTTTTTGACGAGATCGGCGGCGGCGCGGTCGCCGCCTCGTCCATCCGTCTCGGCAAGCCCGTTTCGATCAGTGTCATATTCGCGTCGATCGCCTTGTTACATCCATCTTCGGTCGGTCATTTCGTTTATCCCCGGTTCGGTCGTCTCGCCTGAGCCGATCAATCTGGCTATAAGCGAATCGTCCGGGTCCGTTCGCCGCGAATATGGGTGCGCCGCAACAAGGATTTGTGACAGTTTTTTGACAGTTCTGTGACAGAGACCCCCGGGAACAGCGATTTGGCCCTCCGCCGCAACTTCCACATCATCGTTAATCCGGCCGCCGGGCGTCGCAATCGCACCTTGCTCGATCGCGTAGTTGAGCGGCTTCGCGCTGGAGGTTCGGACGTCACGGTGGAGCTGACGCAAGCGGCCGGACATGCAACCGAGCTTGCGCGCGCGGCGGCGCGGCGCGGCGAAGCGGATGTGATCGTCGCGGCCGGCGGTGACGGCACCATCAACGAAGTGGCGCGCGGCCTTCTGGGGCAGGGCGTGCCGCTCGGCATTCTGCCGCTTGGGACGGCGAATGTGCTGGCCGTCGAGATCGGCCTTCGTCCGCGCGCGGAGGAGATTTCATCGATGCTGCTTGGCGGTCCGGCGGAGCTTGTCGGCACGGGGCTGGTCGATGGCGAGATTTTCCTGCTGATGGCGGGTATCGGTTTCGACGGCGTCGTGGTTCACGGCATCGACCCGCGCCTGAAACGCCTGTGGGGCAAGGGCGCCTTTGTCTGGTCCGGCCTCAAGGCATGGGCGGCGGGCCCCGGCCGCGACATCCGGCTCGTCGCAGACGGGCGCGAGAAACGCGCCGCATGGGCGATCGTCACCAATGCGCGCAACTATGCGGGTCCGTTCATTCTCGCACCCGACCAGAACATCGCGCAGCCGGGCCTGACACTTTTTCTGCTGCATGATGCAAGCCGCTTCGGCTTTTTCCGCTTTCTCGTCGCGCTGGCGCTCGGCCGTGTCGGAAAGTTGCGCAGCGTCGAAGTGTTGCCCGTTCGGCATGTCGATGTGACGGAACCGGCGGGCCTTGAGGTCGAAGTTGATGGCGACGCGCGCGGCCACCTGCCGCAAACGATCGAGCAGGGCACGCAGTTTTTGAGGCTGGTGGTTCCGGCCTAGGCGGCGTCGGCGCCGAAGCGAGGGCGGCCGATGCCGTTGCGTGAGGGAAGGGCTGCCGTGTCGGCCCAGCGGCCGTAATAGTCCTTGAGCGACACCGACACCCCGTCCGGTCCCATGATGCGCGCATGTTCGCGGTTGAGGCGACGCGGTTCAGTGACGCCGCAGGAATGCGCAATCACGCAGACTTCCTGCGTCACGCGCTCGGCATAGCGGCGCACGCGCTCGCCCTTGTCGGTGACGTCGAGGCCGCGCTGCAGGCGCTTGTTGTGCGTCGTGATGCCGGTCGGGCAGGTGTTCTTGTTGCACTGAAGCGCCTGGATGCAACCGAGCGAGAACATGAAGCCGCGCGCCGAGCAGACGAAATCGGCGCCGACGCAGAGCGCCCATGCGACTTCTGCCGGCGTGATCAGCTTGCCGCTCGCCGTCACGCGGATGCGCGATTTCAGCTTGTGGCGCTCCAGCGTGTCGCAAAGCACGGGCAGGCTTTCCCAGATCGGCAGGCCGACATAGTCGATCAGCGGCATTGGCGCCGCGCCCGTGCCGCCGTCGGCGCTGTCGAGCGAAATGAAGTCAGGCGCGTTCTCGATGCCGCGGCGGTTGATCTCGGCGCAGAGGTCGTCGAGCCAGTCGTAGGCGCCGAGCACCAGTTTGAATCCGGTCGGCTTGCCCGTCACGTCGCGTATGTGCGAAACGAAGTCGAGCAGATCGCCGATGCTGTCGATTTCGGGATGGCGGTTCGGGCTGATCGAATCGTGACCGGCGGGAATGCCGCGAACGGCAGCGATTTCCGGCGTCACTTTCGAACCGGGCAGGATGCCGCCCTTGCCGGGCTTGGCTCCCTGGCTCAGCTTGATTTCGAACATTCGGATCTGTTCGTGTGCGGCGAGTGCCGCAAGTTTCTCGTCCGACAAACCACCATCGTCGTCGCGGCAGCCGTATTTCGCCGTGCCGATCTGGAAGACGATGTCGGCGCCGCCTTCGAGATGGAAGGGCGACAAGCCGCCTTCGCCGGTGTTGAGCCAGATGCCGGCCATGCGCGCGCCTTTCGAAAGCGCCAGCACGGCGGGTTTTGAAATCGCGCCGTAGCTCATGCCGGAGATGTTGTAGATCGAAGAGGTGCGGAAGGGCTTGCGCGCGTAGGGGCCGACTTCGATCAATGCGGTGTCGGCGGCGTTGCGGTCGAGTGTCGGGAAAGGGCAGTTGGCGAAAGTGACGGTGCCCGCCGGGCGGAGGTCGCGCGTCGAGCCGAAGGCGACCGTCGTGTCGACGCCCTTTGCCGCGCGGTAGACCCATGCGCGCTGGGCGCGGTTGAAGGGCAGCTCCTCGCGATCCATCGCAAAGAAGTACTGGCGGAAATATTCGCCGAGCGATTCGAAGAGATAGCGGAAGCGGCCGATCACCGGATAGTTGCGGCGCACCGCATGCTTCGTCTGTGTGCTGTCGATGACGAAGAGGACGGCGACGGCTATGACGCCGCAGCCGATGCCGACGATGAAAAGCGCCGACATGATGTCGACGATCTGCCAGATGACGGAATCGTTCAGTAGGTCCGCCAGACTCTTCATCGCATCGCCGAACGCGCCCATAACGTCGTACCCCCGAATGTCCGATTGCCCCCGCCCGATATCAGGCGCCGGGTATGTCCGCCTCTGCGACGCGTGTCGGTATGTCGGCCATCACGGGATCGAGTACGCGCGGCAGTTCGCGGTGTGCTGTGTCGCTCGCGACTTCGAAATCCCCGTCGGCAATCGAAAGACGCAGGCCGACGGCGGCGACGGCCGCCTCGCGCACGTTCCGGCCCGGGCCCGCGTCGAGCACTTTCGGCGCCGGGCGCACAATGCTTGCCGTGGCGATCGGCTCGACCATGCGGGCTTCGAATTCGCGTGAGGGACCGATCGCCGGTTTCAGTTCGCCCGATATGTCGATCCGCGGTTCGGACCGCAGGGGCGTGACGTAGGCTGCATTGGCGATGCGGTTGCGCTCGTTTTCCCAAATGCGGATCACGCGGGCGAAGTAGCGGCCGCCATGCGATCGGGTTTGCGAGTGGTAGAATGCGACGGCCTTCGGCCAGTTTCCGGTTTGCGCGTGAAGACGCTTCAGGAAGTCGGCGCCATAGGCGACGTTGGTCATCGGATCGAAGCCGTCTTCGAGGCTTGCGAAGGCATTGGGGTGATAGCGCAGGTTGACCTGCATGCAACCGATGTCGATGGAGCGCATGCCGCTGTCGAGAAGACGTTGCGTTGTACGCACGGCTTCTTCCTTGGTCTTGAAATAATAGCCGCGGCCTTCGGCGTTGATGGTCCACGGCCAGGGACGCGACTGACGCGTCGCCGGATCGGCACGGCCCGATTCGGCGAGCGAGACCGCCGCCAGCAGCGCGCGCGGCAGTCCGCTCTCGATTTCGTGGTAACGCGTTGCCTGCTCGCAGAGCGCGGCCGGATCCGACGCGGCGTTATCGCCGTTCGCCTTTGCGGCGCTCGCCGGCTGCAGCGAAATCGAAAGCGCCACCGCGCCAGCGATGCCGAAAAGCCCAAAATTAAAAAGGCGCGCCACAGCGGCCATCCGTCCCACCTCTTGCCATGGGGCCGCAAGACCGGCAGGTCCGGCGGCGTTTCACCGGTCATCATGGGACAAGGGGCGTTAAGGAACGTTTGCGATACCGTGCGGCGCATATAAGCGCCAGGTTCGCGCCAATCTCGCTGCGCTGCACCCACGCTGGCGAACGGCTAAAAAAGGCGCGAAGTGCCAGTATTTTCGGCAGATTCCGGTGCATTTTTGAGCGAAGATTTTTTGCTTTGGCCCTTGATTTGTGTGCGCTGCAATGTCACCTTGTGCATTGCGGCATCGGTTGAGGTTTCTCCCGCTGTCGCAGCCCTTCCTGGGCGTTTCCTCCCTAAACTTGGGCCCTGGTTCGCCAGGGCCCCTTTTTTTGTGCGAGAGGCTGCGGGCGGCGGTCGGCGCGGACCGTCTCAGAAGGCGGCGCCGCGCGCGCCGAGCGTCAGGGCCGACCAGTCCCAGGCCGCCAGTTCGTCGATGAAGGCGGTCATGTCGGTCTGCATTTTTTCCAGGCCCGGCGTCGGCTCCAGGCGCGCCTCGTTCATGTAGAGGGCGCGGTTGACCTCGATCTGCAAGGCATGAAGACCCCGTCGCGGGCGCCCGTAATGCTCGGTGTTGAAGCCGCCGGCATAGGGGTTGTTGCGCATGACGCTGTAGCCGAGTTGCCGCAATATCCGTTCGGCCTCGGCCGTTATGGCGCCGGCGCAGGAGGTGCCGTAGCGGTCGCCCAGCACGATGTCGGGGCGGTCGGCGCCGCTGTCGTCGTCGGTCGGGCCGCCGACCGAGGGCATCGAATGGCAATCGATCAGGATCGCGCAGCCGAAGCTCTTCAACGTGTCTTCGAGCAATCCCTTTAGTGCATCGTGGAAGGGCATGTAGAGGCGGCGAATGCGTTCTTCCGCTTCGGCATAGGACAGCGGTTCCCGGTAGATTTCCGTCGCATCCGAGACCACGCGGGCAATGGTGCCGAGGCCGCCAGCGACGCGCAGCGAGCGCGTGTTCACATGCGGCGGAAGGGGCTCAGCGAACATTGAAGGGTCGAGTTCGTATGGTTCGCGATTCGCATCGAGATAGGCCCGGGGGAACAGGGCATGCAGCAGCGGCGCGCCGAGGCCGACGGCGCCGGCAAAGAGCGCCTCGACAAAACTGTCTTCGCTGCGGCGGAGCGTCAGCGCATCGAGATTGGAGGCGGCGACAAAGGACGCCGGATAGTGCCGCCCGCTATGGGGCGAACTGAAAACAAAGGGAATTCGCTGTCGCGGCGGGCTTTCGACGATGACCGGCCGCTCGAACAGGCCAGCCTCCGTCGTGTCCGGCCCTTGTGCGGCCGGCGTGGCGATCGTGGTTTCGGGGGCCAGGTCCATTTGCAGAAAAGCCGAAATGCCTGTTTTACCGTTGCGGATGGCGGGTGCCGGAGGCGCCGCCGGGCAAGCATAGCATGACCCTCCCGCCGAGAGCGACCCGTGGGGCCGGGCGGGCAAATTGCGCCAGCCGGCGAATATGAGGGGCCGGAGTTCACATCCTGTTTACTATTGGAATCCTAAAGTGACACCCGTGGGGTGAGGGGCTGGCCGCCGGTTGTGCGTCCGCTTTCGCCATGACGGGTATCAAGGGACGGATCGGGCACGGGGCCATGGCACGCATTCTCCTCGCTGAAGACGATGAATCCATGCGCCGGTTTCTGGCCAAGGCGCTGGAAAATGCCGGCCATGAGGTCGTGTCCTATGGACAGGGCGACGAGGCCCATCGGCGCCTCAAGAACGATGTTTTCGACATTCTGCTGACCGACATCGTGATGCCCGAAATGGACGGCATCGAGCTTGCCCGGCTGGCCGCGGAACTCGACCCGACACTCAAGATCATGTTCATCACGGGCTTTGCAGCCGTCGCGCTCAATCCCGAAGTGGCGGCGCCCAAAGACGCCAAGGTGCTTTCCAAGCCCTTCCACCTGCGCGACCTCGTGGCCGAAGTCGAACGGCTGATGGTCGCCGCCTGAGCGGCCCGGCGCCGGCCGCCGCGCCCGCGTTTCCGGCTTGTCTTTGAAGGGTATCCTCGTTATAGGAACGGCCTTCGGCGCCGTTCGGCGTCGACCCGCCGGCACCCGCCGCCGGCGACCGGGAATGGCAATGGGCGTGTAGCTCAGCGGGAGAGCACTTCGTTGACATCGAAGGGGTCACAGGTTCAATCCCTGTCACGCCCACCATTGCCGCCAGCGCCCGCCGATCGCGCCTATATTGTGGGCGATGCTGGCAAATTGCCATTTTCCTGCCCGTCCAAATGACCTATTCCAGAATGCCCGAACGGGCGCGTCGACAGGCGCGGCCGGCATCTTCCGCGCCTGCCGACAAGGTCGCGGTTCGCGGTACGGCTTCAACAAGCGATAGTTCATGCAGTCTCTGAAACAGTTTTCTCCCGAGCAGCTTTCGCCCCGCACGATCGTCGTCGGGGTTCTCATTGCGCTGGGGGTCCTGCTGGTGCTCCTGTTCCTCTACCGTCTCTACGACCGTTTCGCGGGGCAGCAGCAAGGCGGATTTCCGCCGGCGGTCGTCGAGGTCGTCGAAGCGCGCCACGCGCCTGTCGAAATTCGCGTTTCGGCGCTCGGCACGCTGCAGGCCGACCAGTCGATCGTGGTGACGCCCGAGATCCCCGGCATCGTCACCAGCATCGACTTCACCGACGGACAGCGGATCGAGGAAGGCGAAGTCGTGCTCCGGCTCAACGACGACGACCTCAAGGCGCGGCTGGCGCAGGCCGAGGCGCGGCTGACGCTGACCCGCGCCAATTATCAGCGTGCGGAGCAACTTGTCCGTCAGGGTTCGGGCACGGCGCGGGCGCGCGACGAAGCGCTCAACGATTTCAAGTCGGCGGAAGCCGAACTCGCGGCCGCGCAGACGGCGCTCGACAAGGCTACGATCAAGGCGCCGTTTGCGGGCATCGTCGGGCTGCGCCAGGTCAGCCTCGGACAATATCTCACCGCCGGGGAGCCGATTGCGACGCTTGCCGATGTCGACAATCTGCGGATCGATTTCCGCGTTTCGGAAGTGTTCCTGACGCGGATTCGCAAGGGGCAGAAAGTCGACATCACCTTCGATGCGCTGCCCGGACAGACATTTGAGGGCGTTATCAGCGCCGTCGATCCGGTGGTCAGCATCGAGGGTCGCGCAATCAGCGTTCGCGCATTGCTGGCGAACGAGGGCGGTGAATTGCGGCCCGGACTTTTCGGGCGCGTCGACATCGTAACCGAAACACGGGATTCCATTCTCGTGCCTGAATCCGCCATCGTCACCGACCAGACCGGAAACAAGGCCGTCTTCGTCGTCGTCGACGGACATGCCGCCATCCGCCGCGTGGAAACGGGCGACCGGCAACCGGGACAGGTCGAGCTTGTGTCGGGTATCGAACCTGGCGAAGCGGTGATCGTTGCAGGGCAGCTCAAGATCCAGGACGGCGCACCGGTCGAGCCGTTGTTGACAAGCGAAGACCGGCCCGTTGCCGATCCGGCCGGTTAGCGGGGCCGGC
The DNA here is from genome assembly GCA_019635975.1 of Parvibaculum sp. Lineage (GTDB taxonomy): Bacteria > Pseudomonadota > Alphaproteobacteria > Parvibaculales > Parvibaculaceae > Parvibaculum. Next base: position 37,733 of record JAHBYM010000003.1, read on the forward strand.
GATGCATATTTCCGAACTGTTCATTCGCCGCCCGGTTTTCGCAACCGTCGTCAGTCTGATCCTGATGCTGCTCGGCATCGTTTCCTACGACAGGTTGTCGGTGCGCGAATATCCGGAAATCGACGAACCGGTCGTCACCGTGACCACGGTTTATCGCGGCGCCAGCGCGGCGGTTGTCGAGCGCGAAGTCACGCAGGCGCTCGAGGATTCGATGGCCGGCATCGAAGGCATCGAGGTGCTGTCGTCGGCGAGCCGTCCGGAAGAGAGCCAGGTGACGGCGCGCTTCACGCTGACGACCGACCCGGACGTCGCGGCGAGCGATGTGCGCGACCGCGTCGGCCGCGCGCGCGGGCTGCTGCCGGACGATGTCGAAGAGCCGATCATCGCAAAGGTCGAGGCCGACGCGCAGCCGATCATGTATATCGCCTTCAAGAGCGATCGCATGGACTCGCTCGAGATCACCGACTATCTGGACCGCATCGTCAGCGACAGATTGCAGAACCAGCCCGGCGTCGCGCAGGTCAGCATTTTCGGCGGCCGCGAATATTCGATGCGCATCTGGGTCGATCGGGCGCGGCTTGCCGCCTACAACCTCACGGTGCAGGACGTCGAGAATGCCGTCCGTGCACAGAACGCCGAAATTCCGTCGGGCCGCATCGAGAGCTACGACCGCGAGTTCACGGTGCTGGCCAAGACGGCGCTGCAAACGCCGGAAGAGTTTGAAAACATCGTCGTCAAGGAAACGGACGGCTTTCAGGTCCGGCTCGCACAGGTGGCGCGGGTGGAAGTCGCCGCCGCCGATGTCCGGCGTTCGGCGACCTATAACGGCGAGACGTCGATATCGCTCGGCGTCGTCAAGCAGGCGACGGCTAATCCGCTGGAGGTTGCCGCGGCGGTACGCAAGACGCTCGACGATCTGGCGCCGACGCTGCCGGAAGGCATGGGTTCGTTTGTCGGCTACGACACCTCGGTGTTCATCGCCGAATCCATTCGTTCGGTCTATGAGACGATTCTCGAAGCCATCGTGCTTGTCGTATTGGTGATCTTCGTCTTCCTGCGGACGGTGCGCGCGTCTTTCATTCCCGTCGTCACGATTCCGATTGCGCTGATCACCAGTTTCGCGATCATGCTGTTGTTCGGTTTCAGCATCAACACGCTGACGCTGCTGGCGATGGTGCTGGCGATCGGTCTCGTCGTCGACGACGCCATCGTGATGCTCGAAAACATCTATCGTCATATCGAGATGGGAAAGACACCCTTCCAGGCGGCCATCGACGGATCGCGCGAGATCACCTTCGCGGTCATCGCCATGACGCTGACGCTGGTTGCCGTTTATGCGCCGGTCAGTTTCGCCGAAGGCCGCACCGGCAAGCTCTTTCTGGAATTCGCGTTGACGCTGGCAGGCGCCGTTTTCGTATCCGGCTTCGTGGCGCTGACGCTGACACCAATGCTTTGCTCAAAGCTGTTGCGGCACGAGACGAACCCGGGACGCGTGCAGCGCTGGCTCGGCGACAAGCTTGACGAACTCGATGCCGGCTACAAGAAGCTGTTGCGGCGCGCGCTTGAGCGTCAACGTGCGGTGGTAGCGGTCGCCGCGATCGTCGCGGTGTCGTGTGCCGGTTTCATGTTGCTGCTGCAACGCGAACTCGCGCCGCTCGAGGATCGCGGCACGTTGCTGGTTGTCGGCCAGGCGCCGCAAGGCGCGACGCTCGAATTTTCGGCGCGTTACACCAAGCAAATCGAGCAGGTCTATATCGACATTCCCGAAGTTGCCGGATACCTCGTCGTTTCGGGCTTTCCGCAGATCACCGATCTCGTGTCGTTCTCGCGTCTTATTCACTGGAGCGATCGCAGCCGCACGCAACAGGAGATCGTCAACGAAATGCAGCCGAAGCTCGGCCGCATTCCCGGCATTCTCGCTTTTGCGATCAACCCGCCGTCGCTCGGACAGAGCGGCCGCTCGCTGCCGGTCGAGTATGTGGTGCAGGCATCGGGCACATATGAGGATCTCGACCGGTATGTGAATCTGATGATGGACGAAATCCGCCTGAACCCCGGCTTCGTCAATCCGGACACCAACCTCAAGCTGCAGAAGCCGCAACTCGACATCGAAGTCAATCGCGACAAGGTGGTCGACGCGGGCATCGATGTGTCGACGGTCGGACGGACGCTCGAAACGCTGCTCGGCGGACGAAAGGTCACGCGCTACGAGCAAGGCGGCAAGCAATACGATGTGATCGTGCAGGTCGGCGATGACGAGCGGCGGACGCCGAACGATATCAGCAATATCTACGTGCGCGGCGGGCAGGGCGAAATGGTTCAGCTCTCCAATCTCATATCGGTGACCGAAACCGTTGCGCCAAATGCGCTCAATCGTTTCAACCAGCTTCGCGCCGCGACGATCTCGGCCAATCTGGCGCCCGGCTATTCGATGGGCGAGGCGCTGGATTTTCTCGACGCGCTGGCGCTTCGGGTGTTGCCCGCGACGGCGCAGACCGATGTCGACGGGCAGCTTCGCGAGTTCGTCAAATCGTCGAACACCATTCTCATTACTTTCTTCCTGGCGCTGATCTTTATTTATCTTGTGCTTGCGGCGCAGTTCGAGAGTTTTCTCGATCCGCTGGTCATTCTGATCAGCGTGCCGCTGTCGATCGCCGGCGCGCTGCTGCTGTTGTTCCTGACGGGCACGACGCTCAACATCTACAGTCAGGTCGGATTGATTACGCTTGTCGGGCTGATCAGTAAGCACGGGATTCTGATCGTCGAATTTTCCAACCAGCTTCGCGAACGCGGAAGTTCCGTGTACGAAGCGGTGGTGGAAGCATCGGGCCTGCGGCTGCGGCCGATCCTGATGACGACGGGCGCGATGGTGCTGGGCGCGACGCCGCTGGCGCTGGCGAGCGGCGCGGGCGCGGAGAGCCGGCGGTCGATCGGTCTGGTGATTGTGGGCGGCATCAGTTTCGGCACGGTGCTGACGCTGTTCGTGGTGCCGACGGTCTATCTGATCCTCGCCGGCTGGCAGGAGCGGCGGATCGCGGCGAAGGCCGGACAGGACGTCCACGCACCGGCCGAATAGACCGGAAATCGTTGTTCCGTGTACGGACCGGACGGGTAAAAAGGGGCTAAAAACGTCCCTGCTGTCATCGAACTGTCAAAAAACTGTCACAAATGGCTTTGGGGCGGACTTATCCCGCAACTTATCCCGCAATCGGCGCCGAATTTCGTGCTCTCCAGCGCACTTTCAAAAGTACTCAAAAAGACACCCTGTTTTTGTTCGCCAGTGCATGAGGGGATATGTTGCGGCGCGACGAAGCAAAAAACTTATCCCCGCATGTTTGCTGGTGCCGGTGAATTTTCCAGGGCGCTCAATCGCCGCGCGCGCAGGTCGCGGATGACCGGACCGAGTTTCTCCTCATGGAAGCGGTCGCAGCCTATGCAGAGATTGGCGTAAGGCGCACCTTGCGGCGTCGTTGTGTGCGAGGCGCGGGAAAAATCATCGGCGCTCCAGCCCATCGTCTCGCCCATGTGCAGCGGGTCTCCGGCGTTCAACGCTTCGAAGACCGGATGGGATTTCAGGCTGTCGAGAATGTCGACAAGGCGTTCCTCGGTCAGATTGCCGATCGGCAGTTTCGTCTTCAGACAGCAGGGAAAGACATCGCCGTTCGGTTCGATTGCGACTTCCGCGCCAGCGTACCCATGATTGAGAAAATTCTTCGCGCCCGACCAGCGCGCGCAGAAATTGGTTTCCATCGTTGCTTTCGACAAGCCGTTCTCCCAGGCGCGGCCACGCGGCCAGAGCTCGGCGATCCACTGGCCGGGCTGCGCGCCGAAGAAAACGTAGAAAGGTCCGTCCTCGGTGAGATGGTCACGGCCGCTCGCTGCGTCCGGTACCGGGTTGAAGCCGGCCGCCTCGAACATCGCTTTCAGGTTTTCCATGAAGGGGAGGCGCTTTTCGCCTTCCATGCCGACGTGATAATCGTCCATGCTGGCGACCGCGATCATCCAGACGCCGCGGGCGCGCAGTTCGTCGAGGATTTTCGGGGTCACGACGTCGCCGGTCGTCTGCATGCTGACGCGGGCGCCGCGGGTTCCGTATTTCTCGCGGACCGCATCGAGCGCCGGATAAAAGAGCGTCTCGCGCACCGGATCGATCAGCAATTCGCCGCCGGCCATGATGATGCGCCCGATGCGTTCGGACGGGTTGCCGGCGGCATCGGGCTTTGCGGGATCGCGATAGATCATACTATCGGGCAGGTTGGCGACGATACGGCGGTAATTGTCGACGCCTTCGCCGACGACCGCCTTCAGGCCTTCACGGACGTAGGGGCGGAAGCGCGTGTCGTAGCAATGACGGCACTTGCGGTGACAGGCATAGGTGAGGACGTAGTAGACGGATTCCATGACGGCGCGCGGCTCCTGTTCGACGCGACCGATCATAGCCCGGCCTGCCGATGACAGCGCATCACAAGGGCGCGAGGGGTCGAACCGCTCTAGAACGGACGATCGCCGTCGACCGTGACGCGCTCCATGTGACGGCGGTGGCCGTGATAGTCGTTGAGCGCGAAATGCTGGGCGGCGCGGTTGTCCCAGAAGGCGATGGCATTTTTCGTCCAGCGGAAGCGGCAGGTGAAGGGTTCCTGCGTGCAGTGCTCGAAGAGGAAATTCAGCAGCGGGCGGCTTTCGCGGCGGGTCATGCCGACGAATTTCTCGGTGAAGGCCGGATTGACATAGAGCGCCTTGCGGCCGGTTTCGGGATGGGTGCGCACCACGGGATGCTCGAAAGACGGGGTGTCGTCGCCGGCGGTCGATACTTCCATGCCCTTGCGCTTCTGCGCCGAGTGGCCGCGCTCGCTGTATTCGCCTTTCGCCGTGTGGACGGCCTTCAGGCCTTCCAGCATTTTCTTCATGCCGTCCGACAGGGTTTCCCAGGCGAGATACTGGTTCGCCCAGAGCGTGTCGCCGCCATAAGGGGGGACTTCGCGCGCATAAAGGATCGAACCGAGGGCCGGCTCTTCCAGAAACGACATGTCGGAATGCCAGCCGCCGCCGAAATTGATGCGGTCCTCCGGCTCCTTGACGATCTGCATGATTTCCGGATGGCCGTCCATGCCCTTCACGTAAGGATGGATGTTCAGCGTGCCGAAGCGGCGGCCGAAGGCCTTGTGCTGGTCGTGCGTGATGTGCTGGTCGCGGAAGAAGATCACCACATGATCGAGAAAGGCCTGATGGATGTCGTCGAAGGTCTCGTTGGAGAGGTCCTTGGAGAGATCGACACCCTCGATCTCGGCGCCGAGCGCGCCGGAGATCGGTTTCACGCCGATTGTCTTGTAGGCCATGCGATGATCCTCCCGTTCGCGATCAGGCGGTTGCCTTCTGGAAACCGGGCCGTGCGGAAAGCCGCGCGAAATAGGCGTTCACATTCTTCAGGTCGTCGCTCAACAGACCGAAGAGCTTGCAGAGCAGCAGGTCGTAGCCGAGCATGATGTCGGCGGCGGTGAATTCCGATCCGCAGATGTAATCCTTGCCGGCCAGTTCCTTTTCGAGAATTCCGAGCATTCTTTGCGCACTCTCGACGGCTTCGGCCGCGACCTGCGGGATGCGCTTGTCTTCGGGACGGATGAAGGAGTGCTGCGCGATATTGCCGATCGGCACCATCATGGTCGCCTCGGCGAAATGAAACCAGTGGAGATAGCGGCCGCGGCCGGCGCTGCCGGGCTTCGGTTCGAGGCCGCCCGCGCCGTGCTTTTCCATGAGGTACTGAAGAATGGCGCCGGACTCGTTCAGCACCAGGCCGTCATCGTCGATGGCCGGCACCTTGCCGAGCGGATGCACGGCCAGATATTCCTGCGATTGCAGCACATCCGGCGCGAATTTCAGCACCTTGGTTTCGTAAGGAATGCCGAGCTCCTCGCAGAGCCAGACGACGCGCACCGAGCGCGTGTTCTTCGCGTGATAGATTTTCAGCATGACGTCTCCTCGGGTGGCGCTTCTGGCGGCGCCGCTTGATTTTCAATTCCGGCAGTCTAGCGAAAGGGGCGGCGGGCGCAAAATCTCCTGGGCGGGGGCGTGCTGCCGATTATGCACTGAGGTTCCCCGCTTACCCCTCCCCAAACGGCTTGCAGCCGTTTGACCCTCCCACAGGGGGAGGGTGGGCTGATAGGGTTGGCGGATGACCGATGTGCGAACCCGCCAGCTCCGGCGCAACATGACCGATGCCGAGCGCCGGTTGTGGGGCCGCTTGCGGAAGGAGGCGCTCGGCTATGATTTCCGGCGGCAGCATCGGCTTGGGGTTTACATCGTCGATTTCGTTTGTCTGGAACGGCGTCTGATCGTCGAGGTCGATGGCGGGCAGCACAACATGCCGTCGGGTCTTGCGCGCGATGCGGCACGAACGAAATGGCTCAACGACGACGGTTATGAGGTTCTGCGTTTTCAGAACACCGATGTTTTGACGGATACCGACGACATTGTCGAAACGATCTGGCAGGCACTGCGCAAACCGCGCGCCGGATTGCCTCCCGTTACCCGTTGAGTTTGTCTTGCTTTTCCACCCTCCACCTGTGGGAGGGTCAAACGGGCGTAGCCCGTTTGGGGAGGGGTGCTCCGTTTTCGGCGTGTGCAGGCTTTTCGATTATGCGCGGAGGTTCCTCGCCTACCCCTCCCCAAAATTCGCGTTGCGAATTTTGACCCTCCCACAGGGGGAGGGTGAGAAAGAAGGAGGGCGGTGTGGTTTATCGGCCGCGGAGGCGCGGGAAGAGGCGTTCCAGCGTTGTGGCGAAAGCGGGGAGGAAGACGATGGCGGCGATCATGTTGGCGAGGAACATGAAGGACAGGAGGATGCCCATGTCGGCCTGGAGCTTGAGGCCTGAAAAGGCCCAGGTCGAGACGCCGACCGAGAGGGTGAGGCCGGTGAAGATGACGGCGACGCCGATCTGCTTCAGCGCCAGCGGATAGGCCTCGCCGATGGGCATGCCTTGGTCGAGAAAGAGTTGCAGGCGGCTGTAGATGTAGAAAGCGTAGTCGACGCCGATGCCGGTGGCGAGCACCAGTACGGGAAGCGTCGAGACCTTGAGGCCGATGCCGAGCGCCGTCATCAGCCAGTAACCGAGGAAGGTCGCCATCAGCAGCGGCATGCAGCAGCAGATGATGGCGCGCCAGTCGCGATAGGCGAAGTAAACCAGCGCCACAATGACCGCGTAGACCCAGGCCAGCATCGGCATTTCGTTGGCCTCGATCACGTCGTTGGTCGCGGCCATGACGCCGATGCCGCCCATGCCGAGACGGAAATTGACATCCGTGCGCGCGAGCGCCTCGGGGTCCGTGGAACGGAATTCGACGACGGCCTCGATCACGCGCTCGATGGTATCGGCCTTGTGGTCGTCGAGATAGACGATGACCGGCAGGATTGTGCAGGCTTCGTTCAGCAGGCCGCTTGAGGGCTCGTAGAGCGAGGTCGTCTGGATCAGGTCGCCCTCGCCGCGGGGAAGCGCGATCCATTTGAGGTTGCCCTCGCGCCAGATCGCCGCCGTATCGCGCGCCGAGCCTGCCAGCGATTGCACCGAGTTGACGCCCTCGACATTGCGCATCACCCAGGCGAAACGGTCGAGAAGGCGCATGGTCGGATAATGGATGCAGGCATCGGCCGGCGTTTCGACGACGACGATCAGCGCGTCGGCCGAAATCGAGAAGCGCTCGACGATGTCGGCGATGTCGCGGTTGTAGCGCGAGGAGGGCCAGAGTTCGGAGAAGCCTTCCGTCAGGTCGCCGATATGGCGGTTGCGCGTTTCCGAGACGGCGGTGGCGAGCAGCACGGCGAAGACGACAAGTGCGATGGCGGCGGGCACGGGGCGGGCGATGGTGCCGACAAGGCCCATGACGCGTTCGCGCGAGGCGCGCAGGCGCCGGTATTTTTCGGCAAAGCCCGGACGGACCGGCATCCAGGTGGCCAGCAGCGGCAGCATGATGAGGTTGGTGACGATTTTCAGCGCGACGCCGAGCGCCGCCATGACCGCGAGGTCCTGGATCACTTCAATGGGGATCAAATAGAGTGTGCCGAAGCCGACGAGATCGGTGATGAGCGCCAGCGAACCCGGCACCAGCAAGCGGCGAAAGGTGGTGCGCGCCGCCTCGCTGGCGGATTTGCCGTCGCTGAGTTCGGAGGCGATCAGGTTGATCTGCTGAACGCCGTGGCTGACGCCGATGGCGTAGACCAGGAAAGGCACCAGCACCGCCAACGGATCGAGGCCGCGGTCCATCATGTGCAGCAGGCCGAACTGCCAGACGACCGAGACAAGCGAGCAGAAGACCGCAAGGAAGGTCAGTTGCACCGAGCGCGAATAGACGAAGACGGCGAGCGTGGTGAGTACGAAGGCGAGGATGAAGAAGACGATGACGTCGCTGGCGCCGTCGGCGATGTCGCCGACGAATTTGGCGAAACCGACGATCTGAATTTCGACATCGGCGTCTTCGTAGCGGCTGCGGACCTGGGTTTCGAGGCGTTCGGCGAGATCGAGATAGTCGAGCTTCTCGCGCGTCAGCGGATCGACTTCCTGCAACTCGGCGATGACCAGCGCGGCGCGGTGGTCGTTGGAAATCAGGAAGCCCTTGTGCTTGCCGTTGAGCGTGCGGTCGCGGATCGTCTCGACATCGGCGTCGGAAATGTTGCCCGCGGTGACGCCGCTCGGGATCACCGGATAGGCGTTGATGCCTTCCTCGGTGTTTTCGGTCACGCGGGTCGTCGTCGACCAGAGCGAGCGCACGGTGGAGCGGCGGACGCCGGGCAGGAAGGTGACTTCCTCGGCGACCTCATGCAGCCGCCTCAGGAAGGCGGCATTCCAGATCGTGCCGTCGCGCGCCTTGACGGCGACCAGCACCAGATTGGCGCCGGGCACTTCGTTTTCATATTCGAGGAAGGTCTGGACGTATTCGTGCTCGGTCGGCACCTGCTTCAGGAAGCCGGCTTCCATGCGGAGCTGGAACGCATAATAGCCGGTAAGAACGGTAAAGGCGGCCAGCAGAAGAAGGATCGGCACCCTTGCCGCGAACACAATGTACTCAACGAATTTCACGCCGAACTCCCCCCGCGCCGCGCCTTATCGAGCAGCGTCGCTCCCCTCCAGCCGTCCCGTCCCCGCCATCCTAGTTGCCTGTCGCCAAAAAAGGTGGTCTCTGCCCCCCTTTTGGGTCAGGATTAGTAAAACGATATTACCATTGGGGGGGAGTTTCGATGCGTTTGTCAAAGTCTATCTGGGCGGCCGCCGCTGTTTGTACCGTGCTGGCGGGTCCGGCCCTGGCCGGTGTGCCGGAGGCGCAGGCCGAGCGCTTGGGGCGCGACCTGACGCCGCTTGGCGGCGAACGCGCGGGCAATGCGGATGGTTCGATCCCGGCCTGGGATGGGGGGCTCGCTGCCGTTCCGGCCGGCATCGGCTATACGGGCGGTCACTATCCCGATCCTTTCGCGGACGACGCCGCGCTGCTCACCATCGACAAATCGAACATGGGCGCGCATGAGGCGATGCTGACGCCCGGACAGCGGGCGATGCTCGAAACCTATCCGGGCTACAAGCTCAACATCTATCCGTCGCGGCGGACATGCGCGCAGCCCGAAGACATCTATGCGGCGACGCGGGCGAACGCCGTGTCGGGCAGGCTGGCCGGTGAAGGCGACAGCCTTTCGGGCGTACTGAAGGGCATTCCCTTCGCGGTGCCGTCGAATGCCTATGAGATCGTCTGGAACCACAATCTGCGCTATCGCGGCTACAAGGTGCGCCGGACTTTCGTGTCGGCGGCGCCGACGCGCGAGGGCAGCTTCACGCCGGTCAAGGTGCGCGACGAACTGGTGTTCGACTACTCGTCGCCGCAGGTTTCTTCGTTCGAGCAGCTCAACAACACCTCGTTCCGCTATCTGCAGGAAACGATCGCGCCGGCGCGGCGCGCGGGCCAGCTTCTGCTGGTGCATGAAGTCGTCGATCCGGCGAAGGGCGACCGGCGCTCCTGGCAATATACGGTCGGGCAGAGCGCGACGGCGCCGCGCGTGCAGCGCACCAGTGCGATCGCCTACGACACGCCGCAGATTTATTCCGACGCGATGTCGACCGCCGACAGTTTCGATGTGTTCAGCGGGCCGCTCGACCGCTTCGACTGGACCGTGCGCGGCCGCGAGGAACGCTACATCGCCTATAATTCCTATCGCTTGAGCTCGCCGTCGCTCACCTATGGCGAGATCATCAAGCCCGGCCATATCGACCAGGAACTGGTGCGCTACGAGAAGCATCGCGTGTGGGCGGTGGAGGCGAAGCTGAAAGCCAACCAGCGGCATATCTATCAGCGCCGCGTCGCCTATTTCGACGAGGACGGCTACAACATGGCGGGTGGCGAACTCTACGACGCGCGCGGCGGCTTGTGGCGCGTGCAGGAGGCGCATCTGATCCAGTATTACGACGTGCCGACCTGCTTCAATGCGTCGGATGTCGTCTATGATCTCGCCGAAGGGCGCTATGTGATCCAGAACCTCAAGAACGAAGAAGACGGGATCGACTTCAATGCCTCCGACATCAGCGAAAGCACTTTCCTGCCGGAAGAAATGCGGCGGCGGATTGTGCGGCGGTAGGAGGCACACGGGCTTGAACGAGGCCGGCATCGACGAGATGCCGGCCTTTTTCGTTCAAGGCGCTTCGTTGGAGAAGACGATGGTGCCCGACGCCGCGAACATGCCGCCGACGCCGTGGGCGATCGAGATTTTCGCGTTCGGCACCTGCGCGGGCGCAATCCCCCGCATCTGGCGCACGCTTTCCTGAAGCGCATACATGCCGTACATGCCCGAATGCATGTAGGAGAGACCGCCGCCATTGGTGTTCAAGGGCAGCCTGCCGCCGGGCCGCGTGTGGCCGTCGCGGATGAAAGCCGCGCCCTCGCCCTTGTCGCAGAAGCCGAGATCCTCAAGGCCATAGACCGGCAAATGCGCGAAGGCGTCGTAGATCATCAGGTGGTCGACATCGGCGTGTTTGATACCCGCTTCGCCGAAGGCCTTTTTGCCGGAGACGCGGAAAGCCTTCGATGAGGTGAAGTCTTCCATCTGGCTGATCATCGGCGTTTCGCAGCTTTCGCCGGTGCCGAGGATGTAGACAGGCTTTTGCGGAAAGTCCTTCGCGCGTTCGGCGCTGGTGAGAATGAGCGCGCCGCCGCCATCGGTGACGAGGCAGCACATCAGCATGCGGAAGGGCCAGGCGATCATCTTCGAGTTCAGCACGTCGTCGACGGTGATCGGATCGCGGAAGGAGGCGCGCGGGTTTTGTGCGGCCCATTCGCGCTGGACGACCGCGACATGGGCGAGGTCTTCTTCGGTCACGCCGTATTGCTTCATGTAGCGCAGCGCCGGGATCGTGAACATGGTTGGCGGGCTGGTGATGCCGAAGGGGACTTCGAACTGGCCGGACTGGCTTGCCGGGTCGCGGGAGAAGCGCCGCGCGCCGACGCGGGAGCGGCCGGACTCGGCATGCGTGATCAGCACCGTGTTGCAGAGGCCTTCGTTGATTGCGGCCGCCGCGTGGCGGACATGCAGCATGAAGGAGCAGCCGCCGACGCTGGTGCCGTCGACCCATGTCGGCGTAATGCCGAGGTAGTGCGCGACCTCGACCGGGCTGTCGCCGGCGGTGGCGATGCCGTCGATGTCCTTTGCGGTGAGGCCCGCATCCTTCATCGCGTTCAGCGCCGCGTCGGCATGCAGCATCAGTTGCGAGGTGTCGGGGATTTTTCCCATTTCGGTCGTTTCGGCGGCGCCGACGACGGCGATTGTTTTCTGTTTCATCGTCTTAGCCCCTCTACGCTTTTTTGGCGGGACGGAATTTCGGCAGGCTGATTTCGTCGCTCGCCTTTTCGAAGGTCACTTCGAGGGGCATGTCGAGGGCGAGCGCTTCCGGCGTCTGCGGACAATCGACGATGTTGGTCATCATGCGCGGGCCTTCGGCCAGCGTGACGACGGCAATCGAATGCGGCTCGGTGCCGAAGTCGGGGCGCGGCCGATGATTGATGACGTAGGAGTAGAGCGTCGCCTTGCCGGAGGCCTTGTAGACTTCCACGGCGCGCGAACCGCAAACGGGGCAGAAGGGGCGGGGCGGGAAATAGCTTTCCTTGCAGGCTGTGCAGCGCTGCAGCCGCAGCTCGCCGTTTTGCGTGCCCTCCCAGAAATGCCGCGTTTCGGGCGTGGCCGTGGGCAGCGGGCGATTGTAATCCGCCATGAAACTCTCCCTCGTTTGCGTGGATTCGATTTCGGTGGCGGGAGGATAGCGGCGCGGCGGGCTTTGGCAAAGCGGCGGAATTCCTTGGCTTTTCCTTGTTGATTCCGCGACGTCAGGGCCTATATGTTTCATTATGAAACAGATTTCGGGGATGTTGTTCGCGGCGCTGATCGCGGGGTTTGCCCACCCGGCGATGGCGGGCGAGCGCGTGCAGTGGATCGATCCCTGGGCGGCCGATGAACTTGCCGGCGGCGAAGCGGATGGCGGCGCGGCGGCGGACGGGCGGATCGACATTACCGGTCAGTTGCAGACATTCGGTTTTTCGGGCGGCGTCGAGCGCGGCTTCATCTTCATTCCGGCATCGGCGGGCTTTGCGCCCGGACATGCGATGCCGGCCGGACAGCGGCCCGTCACCGGCGACAGCGTGCGCCCGTTCCGCCCGCAGCCGCGGTTCTGATTTCACTCAAAGCCGTGAAAAGTTGCGAGGCTCGTCAGCGGTTCGCGCTCGGAGACGAGCGTGTTGACGGGCTGCGTCTCGTCGGCATAGCCGAGTGACATGCCGCAGACGATGTATTCATCGTCGGGCACGTTCAGCACGCGGCGCGTGACGCTCCAGAAATTGTTCCAGGCGCCTTGCGAGCAGGTGTCGAGGCCGCGGGCTTTCGCCGCCAGCATGATCGACTGCATGAAGATGCCGATGTCGAGGAAGCTCATCGCATCGAGATCCTTGTCGATGGTGAAGATCAGCCCCACCGGCGCGTCGAAGAAGCGGTAGTTGCGGCCCCATTGGGCCCAGTTGGCTTCCTTGTCGCCTTTCGGAATGCCGATCAGACCGTACATTTCCTTGCCGAGCGTGCGCATGCGCGTCGTGTAGGGCTCCTTGCGCTTCGAGGTGCGGGGGAACTCGGCGCCCTTGTCGGCGGGGTCCGTGTCGCGATGCGCCAGCACTTCGGCTTCGAGGCGGCGGCGCACGTCGCCCGCCACCACATGCACTTTCCAGGGCTGGATGTTGGTGCCGGACGGCGAAAAGCGCGCCAGTTCGAGGATTTCGGTCACCAGCGAAAGCGGCACGGGATCGGCTTTGAAGGCGCGCACGGATTTGCGCGCCTTGATCGCTTCGTCGACTTGCATGAAGGTCGCTCCGGGAAGGGTGATTTCGATGGGCGGAGTGGTAGCACAAGGGGTTGCCGGGCGCGACGGGGCCGGTATATTGGCATATATAATGTCATAATAAGGCGGCGGGGCTGTTCGAATGAGCGCGTTTCGGATCATCAAGACGGCGCTGGTGCTGTGGCTCGCCGCGCTGCTGCCGGCGGTTGCGCAGGAGGCGCGGCCGAATATCGTCGTCATTCTTGCCGACGATGCCGGCTTCAGCGATTTCGGCGCCTATGGCAGCGAGATTGCGACACCGCATATCGACGCGCTGGCGGCGAAGGGCACGCTGTTTTCCAATTTTCACGCCTCGCCGATCTGCGCGCCGTCGCGCGCGATGCTGATGACCGGCGTCGACAGCCATCTGGCGGGGATCGGCAATCTGCCGGAATCGGCGCCGCTCGAACATCGTGGACAGCCCGGCTATCTCGGACAACTCGCCGACGATGTGGTGACGGTGGCAAGCCGGCTGGGTGCTGCCGGCTACCGGACGACGATGACCGGCAAATGGCATCTGGGTCACGGCGAGGGGGCGCATCCCGCCGCGCGCGGTTTCGACCGTTCCTTTGCGCTGGAAGCATCGGGCGCCGACAATTGGGAAAAGAAATCCTATCTGCCGATCTATGACGATGCGCCCTGGTACGAGGACGGCAAGCCGGCCGACCTGCCGGAGGATTTCTATTCGTCGGAATTCATCGTCGACAAGACGATCGAATATCTGGAGGAGAGCCGGGACGAAGGGCGTCCATTCTTTTCCTATCTGGCATTCATGGCCATACACATTCCGGTGCAGGCGCCGCGCGAATTCATCGAGAAATACGAAGGCGTCTATGACGAAGGCTGGGATGCGCTGCGCGAGGCGCGCTTCCGCGCCGTCATCGAGCGCGGGCTGCTGCCGGCGGAGATGGAACTCGGGCCGATGCCGGCGGGCTTGCGCGACTGGGCGGCGCGCAGCGAGGACGAGAAGCGGATGCTTGCGAAAAGCATGGCCGTCAATGCGGCGATGCTGGAGGCGATGGATTTTCATGTCGGCCGCCTGATCGACTACTTGAAAGAGACAGGGCAATACGACAACACCGTCTTCATCGTGCTGTCGGATAACGGGCCCGAGCCCGGCGATCCGCTGGCGACGCCGGGTTTCCGGCAATGGCTGTGGTGGAACAATTATCGCCGCGACCTCGAGACGCTGGGCGAGAAGGGTTCCTATGCGTTTATCGGTCCGGAATTTGCCAGCGCGGCGGCGTCGCCCGGCGCGTTCTTCAAGATGCAGGCGGGCGAGGGCGGCTTGCGCGTGCCGCTGATATTTGCCGGGCGCGGGGTGCCGGGCGCGCGGACGACGGATGCCTTCAGCTATATCACCGACATCGCGCCGACGATTCTCGATCTGGCGGGCGTCGCGGCGACGGAGGAGTTCGCGGGTGTGACCGTGCAGCCGATGACCGGGCACTCGCTGATGCCGCTGCTCGGCGGCGGCGCAACGCGGGTGCGCGGCGAGATGGACGCGGTCGGCATCGAGGCGGCGGGCAATGCGGCGCTTTTCCGCGGCGACTACAAGCTCACGCGCAATGCACCGCCCTATGGCGACATGCGGTGGTACCTCTACAATCTCGCGCGCGATCCCGGCGAGACGAGGGATCTCGCCGCCGTCGAGCCCGAACGCTTCGCCGAGATGATGGCGGAATACGATGTTTACGCGGCGCGTGTCGGCGTGCTGGAAGTGCCGGAGGGCTACGACCAGACGGCACAGCTCACGATCAACCGCATACACGACCAGGTGCGGGCGAACTGGCCGGGCCTGACAATCCTCGCGTTGTTGTTGTTGGGCGGCGCTTTCTGGGCGTGCGTTCGTCTCAGTCCGCGCGCCTGGCGGGCTTTGCACGGCTAGAGTCTTTCAGTGTTTCGTAGAAACGCTGAAGGACTCCAGGTTGTTGTTTGGTCGCGCTTCTTTTCGGAAAACCGGATTCCACTTTTCCGAGAAGCGCTCCAGGCGTCAGACGATTTTCATCAACTCGCGCAGCACATCGGTCTGCTTGGTCTTGCCGAGCTTGTCCTTGATGTGGGTGAAATGCGTGCGCACCGTGTTGATGCTGCAGCCGCGCGTTTTCGCTATTGCCGTCAGCTTGTGGCCCGAGGCGAAGGCGGCGGCGATCTCGGCCTCGACGCGCGTCAGGCCGAATGCGAGTTCGAAATCCTCCGGTATCGGGTCGCGGCCGACTTCGGGGATGCCCCATTCGAGCCGTGGATTGGCGTTCAACAGGTCCTCGACGAAAGGCCGGTCGTTGCGCTCGCCCCATTTCCTGATCTCGGCGATGCGCCGCCGCACGGCGGCGCTGTCATGGCCGAGCGTGCCGGCATAGAGATTGCGGCGTTCTTCCCGGTCAGACATGGAGGGCTTCCGCGCGCCGCGCGCCGGGCCTGGCGTCGTCGCCGAAGCGGCGGACGATGAAGTCGCCGACCTCTTCGATGGCGCGGCGCGATTCCGGCAACAGCGTGCCGAGGCGCTGCCAGCCATGCGGCATCGGCGGATAGAGGCTCAGTTCGCTGTCGATGCCGGCACGGCGCAGCGCCTCGTCGATGCGCGTGGCGTCGTCGAGCAGGATGTCGACGGTGCTGGCCTGGATCAGCGCCGGTGGCAGACCTTCGAGATCGGCAAAGACCGGCGAGGCCAGCGGGTCGCCCGGCGCATGGCCCTGCAAATAGAGTTCTCGGCAGACCATCATGATTTCGATGTTGTTGGCGAGCGTTGCCTTGCGCGCATTGGTGAGCACCGAGCGGCCGGAAAGCGTCATGTCGGCCCAGGGCGCCAGCAGCACGAGGCCCGCCGGCATGGGGACGCCGCGCTCGCGCAGCAGCAGAAGCGCGCCGAGCGCGATGCCGCCGCCGGCGCTATCGCCCACAAACTGGATCTGCGCGGGATCGGCGCCTTCGGCCAGCAGCCATTCGTAAGCGGCGGCGACATCGGATATCGCCGCCGGAAAGGGATGTTCGGGGGCCAGACGGTAATCGACCGACAGCGCCGTTGCGTGCGCCTGCTTGCAGATGCGCGCGGCCAGCGACTGATAGAGGCGCGACTGGCCGAAGATGAA
Source organism: Parvibaculum sp. (assembly GCA_019635975.1). Taxonomy (GTDB): domain Bacteria; phylum Pseudomonadota; class Alphaproteobacteria; order Parvibaculales; family Parvibaculaceae; genus Parvibaculum. The sequence continues at coordinate 54,207 of JAHBYM010000003.1, forward strand.
GGAACCGCTGTGAACGAAGACGAGGACCCTGTCGGCTTGCGATTCCGGCATGACGACCCAGTCGGCGGCGACAGGCGCGCCCGATGCCGGCTCCACCTGCATGCCGGCCGGGGCCGAGGTCATCAGGTTTTCGGTGCGTTGCAGGCGCCGCCGCGCCGTTTCGAAGTCGAAATCGGCAACGGTTCGCGGTTGCGACGGCGCGAAGACACGCCCGGCAAGGCCGAAGAGAAGATTGAATATCCGCCCGCGCCAGCTCAGACCCGGTACGGTGCGCCGCGGCGCGCCCATTGAAGCGTCGGAATCGAGAACCCGTGTCGTCATTTGCGAACCCCAGCCTGTGGATCGTCAAACGCCTGTTCGGCGGCCTCATCCTCAGTATGCCGGGAAAACGGCCCCGGCATCACCAGTTTTGATGATTTTTGAAACCCGGCATTCGCCAAATCTTGGCCGAACGATGCCCGGAGGGCCGGGCGCGCGACGATGGAGGGGTGAAATGAACGGGACCGATTTGCCGCGTAACAGCCTGTTGCGGCTGTCTTTTCTGCCGATTCTGGCGGTCGTGCTGCTGGCCCTGCCGGGTTGTTCGATCTTCGACGATAACTACAAGAAGACGGTCATAACGGGCGGTTCGGGCAGCTGGACCGGGACGTCGATCTCGGCCAACAACCAGCCCGTCCAGGAAGGCGGCGGCATGGCTTCGGTCAATGCGCCCACTTTCGACGAAGAAGGAAATGTGATCGAGGATGCGCTGGGCGACCTGCCGGCCACGCCGGCCAGCGAAGTTGCTCCGCGTACGGATTACCCCGACAAGGCGATGGAGAATGAACTTCCGGCAGACGCCTATGAGGGGACGCTCGCACAACGCTGGGCGCAACGCTGGGCGCAGCGCGGCGCATATGACCCCCCCAACGACGCCAGCGCCCATGCCTATCTCGCCGCGGTGCGGGTTGGCCTGCCGACATACAGATATCTCGGCACCGAGCTTGGCGGCATCATCAATCTCGACAATGGCTACCGCTTGCAGGACGACGAGAGCAGCATCGGCGGCGGCGTCGGCGGCAGCTTCGGCATCGGTACATTCGGCAGCCAGCGCTTTCGGTTCAACCTCAATATCGGGCGCACCGAAGTCGAGGTTTCGGGACCGCGTGGCGGCTTCGACCCGGGCCTCGGCACGACCCTGCTTATTCCCGGCACCGGCGACGGGCCGTCCGGTGCGGGTTATTCGCTCGCCTCCTTTGGCGGTCTCAACGTCGTGACGGCTTCCGACTACAGCCTCGACTACAAGCAGACTTCGTTCACCGGCAAGATCTCGACCGACTACTGGTGCGACGACGAAGACGACGACGAAGGCGGCTTCGGCTTCTCGCCCTATCTGGGCTTCACCTATGCGCGCACCAGCTTCGATCAGAGCTTCGGTGGCGACATTCCGGGCTTCCTGGCGACGTTCCGCTACGATACCGACATGACCAACAATGCCTGGGGCGTGGTGTTCGGCGGGCAGGCGATGAAGCCGATCCGGAATTCGCCGGTCATGCTGCGCGCCGGCGCGACCGGACAGGTCGACTTCAATCGCGCCAAGGGGACCGACAGGCTCGATTTCAGCCTCGACGCACCGCAGGCCATGGGAATCAAGAACAACGACACGACGTTCAGCTATACGGCCAATGCCGGCGTGACGGTGGGCGCGCAGGCGCCGATCCGCTTCGATCTCGATCTCTTCGGCGGCCGGATCGGCAACACACCGTCGATCGTGCGCGACGGCGTGGGTCCGTCACGGATCGAGTTCGAGAATTCGAACTTCTACGGGACGGCGCTGAGAACGACGTTGAGGTTCTAGTCGGTGCCGGCATAGATCGAACCGGCGCGGCCGTTGAGATATTTCGGCGTCACCGGCCATGAATGTTCGGGGCCGACGGGCTTTTTGTTGCCCGCCGGCTTCGTCATTGCGCTTTGTGCCAACGCTCATAGGCGATCCGCAAATTGGGCAGCGGGTTCACGCGGCCTTCCGCTGTTTCCGGTCTCACCCAGAGTTGCCAGAAAAGACGCAACAATCCGGGTTTGTAAAATTTGTCGCTGCGTTCCACGAGGTCGAGGGTCAGTCTGTCTTCTGTGTCTTCCGGCCTTGCGACCTTGATGAAGACCGACAGGGCGCCAAGCTCCGCCGCGCAGCGCCGGTCGCCGCCCGCGCGGGCGCCAGCCTCAAGGGCGGCCATCAGGCGGCCGGCCAGTTGGGGCGTGTCTGTGTCGGGCGGGTTGTTGAATGCCTCCAATGCGTTTTTCACCACCTCCGGCCCGCGCAGGGTATTGCCCTGCACGCTCACATGCGGTGCCGTCATCACGCCGGTCCATGAGAAGGTGCTGGTGCCGGTGAACGTGGCGGGCATGTCCATGTTGAGCGCCACCACGGCATATTGCTGGTAATGCAGGCCGCCGGTCAGCGTGTCCGGGTCGTCTTCGGGACGCGTGATGAGGGCGATGACCGCGCTGGGCGTACCGCCTGCCGCCAGAGCATCATGCGCCTTGTCGCGCGCAGCGAGATTGGTCGCGCCCTGCGCGACAAGCGAGCCCTTGCCGGGCACAAGGCTTGCAATCACTTCCGAATGTTCGGTGCAAGATGCGCCTGCAACGCCCACTTCGCGCGTTACAGGATCGACAGCGACGATCGACCATGTGGCCCATGCGTTTGCCGTATATGTCAGTTGCGCCAGCGCGATTCCGCCTGCGCAGAGCGCCAAGGTCTTTGCTTTCATCTCGCGTATCTCCCGTCGGATGCGATGACGCTGGCTCGTCGAGTACGCATCATGGCCGGATCAAGCCCGCGCATGAAAACAATTCCCCGAATTCCTTCACAGCCCGAGCACCGCCTTGGCCATGATGTTGCGCTGGATTTCGTTGGTGCCGGCATAGATCGAGCCGGCGCGGTCGTTGAGATATTTCGGCGTCACCGGCCATGAATGTTCGGGGCCGACGGGCTTTTCGTTGCCTGCCGGCTTCGGCACGCCGGGCACCGGCCCGCCCGGCCGCGTCGCGTGCGGCTGGAAGGGGAGCGCGTAATGCGCGATGGCTTCGAGCGCCAGTTCGGTCAGGTGCTGGCTCACTTCGGTGCCGCGCGTTTTCAGCAAAGAGCTTTCCGCGCCGGGCGCTTGTCCATGGCTCAGCGCCGACATGATGCGGTGTTCGGTGAATTCGAGCGCCGTGATCTCGACCGACGCGGCGGCGAGCTTTGCCGCGAAGCCCGTATCGTCGATCAGCCGCGTGCCGTCGCCACCGCGTTCATTTTCGGCCATGCGGCGGATGCGGGCGAGGCGGTTGTGCAGGCCCGGCGCATAGGCGTGGCCGCCACGCTCGAACTGCATCAGATACTTCGCCACCGTCCAGCCGTCGCCGACCTTGCCGACGACATTCTTTTTCGGCACGCGGACATCGGTGAAGAAAATCTGGTTCTGGATGTGCTCGCCCGACAGCATGATCAGCGGCTCGACCTTGACGCCGGGCGTGTCTATGTCGATCAGGATGAAGGTGATGCCGCGCTGGGGAATGTCTTCCTTCGAGGTGCGCACCAGATTGAAAATGCGGTTGGCGTAGTTCGCATGTGTAGTCCAGATTTTCTGGCCGTTGCAGATGAAGTCGTCGCCATCTTCCACCGCGCTCATTTTCAGGCTCGCAAGGTCGGAGCCCGAGCCCGGTTCCGAATAGCCCTGGCACCAGAAATCGGCACCATTGAGGATGCGCGGCAGGTAGTAATCCTTCTGCGCCTGTGTGCCGTAGCCGATCAGCACCGGGCCGCACATGCCGAGGCCCATCGGCGACAGCGAGGGCGCGCCGGCGGCCGACAATTCGCTCGAAAAAATGTAGTGCTGCGTCACCGACCAGTCGCAGCCGCCATGTTCGACCGGCCAGGCGGGCGCGACCCAGCCTTTCTCGTAGAGCGCCTTGTGCCATGTCATGGTGGTTTCGTAATCGGCATAGACGCTGGTCATCAGCTTGCCGGTTTCGCGCAGTTCCGGCGTCAGCTTTTCGTCCAGAAAGCGCCTGACCTCGTCCCTGAAGGCCGCATCCTTCGCGCCGAGCCCGAGTTCCATTCCGTTTCTCCCTATATTCCAATGGCTGTTGGGGCAAAGTAGGCGCCGGGGGCGCGGGCCTGTCAAATTCCGGGCGGCAGGCATTGGCGGCGGCGCGCGATTGACGTAAAGGAAGGGCCGCGCCCGCGATCCGCGCATGATCCATCCCGGAAGGCTTCCCCCCGATGTCCGACGACGGCAAGCCGACGCCCGACAACCGCAAGACGACGCCGCAAGAGCGCCAGCGCGCCTTTGCGATCCTGTTTGTCTGTCTGCTTTCGGTCGGCATGGGGCAGACGCTGGTGTTCGCGGTGCTGCCGCCGATTGCAGCCGATCTCGGCATGAGCGAGTTCGAGACGACGATGATTTTCTCGCTCTCGGCTTTCTTGTGGATCCTCACCAGCACCTTCTGGGGCAAGCGCAGCGACTTCATGGGCCGCAAGCCGGTGATCCTGATCGGCGTCTTCGGCTTTGCGATTTCGACCTCGCTTGTCGGCGTCGTGCTGCTGGCGGGTTACTGGGCGTGGATTTCGATGGCGCTGATGTTTCCGCTGGTCATGGGCGCGCGGGCGATCTTCGGCATTTTCGGATCGGGGTCGATGCCCGCCTCGCAGGCCTATGTCGCCGACCGCACGACGCGGGCCGAGCGCGCCGGCTCGATCGCGCAGATCGGCGCCGCTTTCGGCCTCGGCACGGTGGTGGGGCCGGGCGTGGCGGCGGCCTTCGCCGAAATCCACATCCTCGCGCCTTTCTTCGCCGTCGGGGCGCTCGCCTTCATCAGCGGCATCGCGATCTGGATTTTGCTGCCCGAGCGCACGGCGCCGAAAAAGATGCTGGGCGAGAAGCAGGAAAAGCGCGCCGAGCTCAAATGGTCGGCGCCGAATGTCCGGCCCTGGCTCGTCACAGGCGTCGTGCTCAGCCTCATGCAGTCGATCATGATGCAGCTTTTCGCCTTCTACCTGATGGCCGAGCTCGACATGGGCGGCTCGGCGGCGACGCAGCTCGTTTCGGTCGGCATGATGGCGATGGCGATGGCGACGCTGGTGGCGCAGCTCGGGCTCATTCAGCGCTTCAACCTGCCGGTGCCGTTCCTGCTGCGCTGGGGGGCGGTCACGATGGTCGTCTCGTTCGGCATGCTGGTGTTCGGCGGTTCCTACGGCGTGCTGGTGTCGGCGCTGGCGCTGGCCGGCCTCGGCTTTGGCTTCCTGCGCGCCGGGCTTTCGGCGGGCGCGTCATTGTCGGTGTCGCTGAAGGACCAGGGCGCGATGGCCGGGCTGATCGGCTCGACGGCGGCGACCGGCCATATTCTCAATCCGGCGATCGGCATTCCGCTTTTCTACCTGTTGCATTCGGCGCCGTTCATGCTGGGCATGGCGCTGTCGGTGCTGGTGCTGCTGTTCGCGATCTTCCACCCGATTCTAAAGAACCTGCGCGAAACCGATGGCGGGCTCGATGAGGAAGACGAAGAGATCGGGCTGCATTAATTCCTTGCGAAGCGGAAGCGGGCGAGCGTTTGCGGACCCCAGAGCCAGAGAATGGCGGCGACGGCGATGCCGAGAACGGCGAAGGTCGAGACGGGATCGTAATGCGATCCGTAAACCGGGTAGAGGAAGAAGGCGACGTTGCACATCGCGTGGAAAAGCGCGGCAATGAAGACGCTGCGTCCGCCATTGACATAGAGCCAGACCGTCACGATGCGCAGCAGGATCGTGACGCCGCAATGCCAGACGACCCATTCGAGCCCGCGCCCGGTCTGGAAATACGGAACGATGTGCCAGGCCATCCAGACGATGGCGATAACGAGCGCGGCCCATAGCGCGCTTCCCTTCATGCGGTCATAGGCATAGCCCTGCCAGCCGATTTCCTCGCCGAGCGCGGCGGCAAAGAACATCAGGAAGAAGACCGGGACGATCAGCAGTTCAAATTGCGGTGCCGGCAGCGCCTCGCCCGACATTCGCATCAGGATATAGCTTGCGAACAATGTTGCCGGCATGAAGAGCGCGGCGGCGGCGAACCAGCCGGGATGGCCGACGCGGGTCCAGTCGAAGGAGCGGGCGAGGAGTTCTGCAGCGGCGGTGCGGCCGGTTTCGCGCCAGACGAAGACGAGCGCGACGATGCCCGGCACGAAAGCCATCAGGGCGCTTGCCGGCAGGTCGATCGGGATCGGCAGTTCGCCGGCGGCATGGCCCGCAAGCCAGAACGGCACCGACAGCAGCATCACGATGAGGAAGTAGATGTAGGGCATCCGGCCTCCTCGCGGGCGTCCGTGCGGCGTCAGAAGCGTTGGCGACCGGTGACGGGTGCGCCTGTCAGCAATGTCAGCAGGTGAGCCGCCATCACGGCGGCGACGATCAGCGCCAGGAAGATTAACGGTGTCGTGGGCAGGAAGCGGATGCGGCCCGGCGTCGCGGGCCGCTTTTCGAGCCAGACAAGGAGGCCCGCACCGGCAAGGCTCGATGCCAGCACGATCAGCGTCACGGTGAGCGACAATCCCTGTCCCATCGGACAAGCCTAGCTCAATGCGCCCTCGGCGCGCCATTGGGCCATCAGCGCGGCCACGGCGGCGGCGAAGGCGTGCGGCTGGTCGAGCATGATGTGGTGCTGGGCGCCGGGGATGGTGAAGACCGGCTTTTCGGGCGCAAGTTTGCGCAGGAAGTCGAGGCTCGAAGGCTCGTAGTCCTTGCTTTCGATGCCGAACATGGTGGCGCCGCGGCAGGCGAGGTTCGCATAGATATCGGCGTGATCGGCGCCCATGCGCAAGCCGTCGAAGATCGAATGGTCGAATTTCCAGGTCCAGCCTGTTTCCTCGAAGGTGCGCTTGCCGCGCGTCTCGCCCTTCGACACTTCGCGCAGGCTCAGAGCGCCGATGTAATCGAGGATGAAGCCATTGGCGCAAGGTTGCAGCGGCGCGAGGCGGAAGCGCGCCTTCGCGGTTTCGAGATCGGGATAGATGCGGGTCGGCTTGCGTTCCGGACCGTCGAGGAACCATTCGCGGACTTCCTCGGGCGGGCGCACCGTGAAGTCGCAGAGGATCAGCCCGCCGAGCCTGTCGCCATAGTGCCTGGCGGCGATCAGCGAGACGAAGCCGCCGAAGGAATGGCCGACGATGACGGGTTTCGGGCCGAGGCCGGCGGCGAGCGCAACCTCGCCGATCTCGCGGGCGAATGTGTCGCGCGAATAGGCCATGCGCCAGTCGCTGTCGCCCATGCCGCCGAGGTCGATCGAGGCGACGTTGTAGTGTTCGGCGAGCAATGGCGCGATGAAGGCGAACCACCAGGCATGGGCGCCATTGCCATGCACGAAAAGGATGCCGGGCCGCTTCGGGTCGTCATCGCGGTCTTTTGGTCCCCAACGCAGATAATGGATGCCGGCGCCGTCGACCGTCAGGCGGCGGCTCTCGGGCGTATGGGCCAGCGCCTCGCGGAACCATTGCGGCCTGTGGCGGATCACGTCCTCGTCCGGGATCGTCCGCGCGGCCGGCTCCTTCAGGTAGTCGGGTTTTTCTTCCGGTCTGTCATACGCCATCGAACTGTCCGTCAAACGGGGGGAATCCGGCCAAAAATGACGCCTGCGCCATGTTTGGGCCGGGGCAAGGTCTAGCCCGATTTGGACGCCTCGGAAAGGGGGTGGAAAAACGGGCCGGAAGGGGTGGTTTGGCGGGGGCTCGCCGGTTGACAGGCGGGGTTCCGCCCCTTAGGTTCCGCGCCAACTTAAGGGCATTTTCCGGCATCGGGCCGGAGGCGGGGCGGCGATTGTCGCCCGCCGCAGAGCCCGGTCCGAGGTAGAACCATGAAAGTCCGCAATTCCCTGAGGTCGCTCCGTGGCCGGCACCGCGACAATCGTCTGGTGCGCCGCAAGGGCCGCGTCTACGTCATCAACAAGACCAACCGCCGCTTCAAGGCGCGTCAGGGCTGATACAGGCTCATGCGCTTCGGCGATGAAATTCGAAGGCCGCGCTTCATCAGCGCGGCCTTTTCCTTTGGTGGCCGCCCATGAGCCGGATCGACACCATCGTATTCGACATCGGCAATGTGCTGGTCCGGTGGGATCCGCGGCATCTCTATCGTTCGGTCTTTGCCGACGAGGCCGAGATGGAGCATTTCCTCGCCCATGTCTGCACGATGGACTGGCATATCGAGCACGACCGGGGCCTTTCCTTCGCCGAGAACGCGGCGCGGCTGAAGGCCGTTCACCCGGATCGCGCCGACCTGATCGATCTCTGGGGCGCGCGCTATGTCGAGATGACGCCTGACCGCGTGCCGGGCACGGCGGCGCTGCTGCACGGGCTGAAAGCGGCCGGCCATGCCGTTCACGGCCTCACCAACATGCCGTCGGACTTCTTTCCGGTGCTGGCGGAGCATTACCCGGAGCTTGAATTGCTGGAGGAGACGGTCGTGTCCGGGGATGAGGGTGTCATCAAGCCCGACCCGAAGATCTACGAAATCCTGATCGCGCGCACCGGGCTCGCGCCGGCGCGGACGCTCTTCATCGACGACTCGGCTGCCAATGTGGCCGCCGCCGCCGGCCTCGGCTTTGCCGTGCATCGTTTCGAGGATGCGGCCGGTCTTCAGGGCGAATTGCGGCGGCTTGGCCTGCTTTCGGCTGAATGAAGGCGGCTTGCCGGGTTTCGGCACCGGGCCCCGCGCTATAGTGTGAGCCGGACAGAAGCCAAGCGGAGGCAGGCGGCATGAGCGACCGGTTTATGATCTACGGCGCCACGGGCTATACGGGCAAGCTCGTCGCGCGGACGGCAAAGACTCTCGGGCTGAAGCCGCTGCTGGCGGGGCGCAACGAGGCGCGGCTGAAGTCGATCGCCGCACAGCACGGTTTCGAATATCAGGCCATATCGCTCGACGATCCCGAAGCGCTCGATGCCGGGCTTTCGCAGGTTGACGCCGTTCTGCACATCGCCGGACCCTTTTCGCAGACATCGCGGCCGATGGTCGATGCCTGCCTGCGCACCGGCACGCATTATCTCGACATCACCGGCGAGATCGACGTTTTCGAGGCTTGTGCCGCGCGCGACGCCGAGGCGAAGGACGCGAAGATCATGCTGATGCCCGGCGTCGGCTTCGACGTGGTGCCGAGCGATTGCCTTGCCGCGCATATGAAACGGCGGCTGCCCGACGCTACCGAACTGACGCTCGGCATTTCGGGTCTCGGGCAGATGTCGCATGGCACGGCGAAAACCGGCGTCGAGAGCATCGGCACCGGCACGCGGGTCCGGCGCGAGGGACACATTCTGGCGTTGCGCAAACCGCCGCAGCGCGAGATCGATTTCGGCAGCGGCGCGAAATCGGCCATCGCCATCGGTTGGGGCGATGTCGCTACCGCCTGGCATTCGACGCATATTCCCGACATCACGGTTTATTTCGAGGCGAGCCCGCAGCTCGAACAGATGGCGAAGATGGGCAGCCTGATGCGCTGGCTGCTGAGCCTCGGGCCGGCGCAGCGGGCGCTGAAAAAGCGCATCGAGAAAATGCCCGAAGGGCCGACCGATGCGCAGCGCGCCGAAGGCTATTCGGTGCTTTACGGCGAGGCGATCAATGCCGCCGGCGAAAAGGCAGTGTCGCGGCTCAGGACGCCGGAAGGCTACACGCTGACCGCGATGACCGGCCTCGAAATCATGCGCCGCGTACTGGCGGGCGAGGCGACGCCCGGCTACCAGACGCCGTCGTCGGTTTTCGGCGCCGATTTCATCACCGAATTCGACGGCTGCGTCCGGACCGACATCAACAGTTGAGACAAGAGTTGGGACAGCGCCCCATGAGGTTCCGCGTTTTTGCCGCGTTTCTGGCCGCCATGCTTCTCGCGGCGCATGCCGCGTGGGCCGAGACGGAGATGCGCGAATACGATCTGCGCGAGGGCGACGTCGCGCCGCCCGGCCGCGAGGAAGTGCTCGATGTGCTGTTCGAACGTCTGGCGGCGGCCGAAAACGAAGCCGAGAGCCGTTCCTTCGAAAGTGCGATCCGCGAGATCTGGCTCGATTCCGGGAGTCCGAGCATCGACCTGCTGATGGAGCGCGGCTTCGACGCGCTGCGCGAGAAGAACTACGACCGCGCCTATTTCTATTTCGACGAGGTGGTGACGCTGGCGCCCGATTTCGCCGAAGGCTGGGACAAGCGCGCCGCCGTCCATTATGTGCGCGAGGACTATGCCGAAGCGCTGCGCGACATCGAGCAGGTGTTGCGGCTCGAACCGCGTCACTATCAGGCGATGGCCGGGCTCGGGATCATTCTGGAGGAACTCGGCGACAAGAAGGGCGCGCTGGAAGCGTTTCGCCGGGCGCTGGCGCTCAATCCCTGGCTCGACGACCTCAAGGACCGCATCGCGCCTCTCGAACTCGAAGTCGAGGGGCGTGGCATCTGACGATGGCCGTGCTCGCCCTTTTGACGCTCCTCATTGCCGGTCTCGCCGTCTGGTCGGCCATTGCGGCCGCGCGGGCGGCGCGCGCCTTTCCGCCGGTGGGCGAATTCGTCGAACTCGGGCCGCCCTTCGCGCCGGCCCGTCTGCATCATGTCGATCGTGGAACGGCGCGTCCGGGCGTCGCGCCGGTCATTCTGATCCACGGCGCCAGCGGCAATCTGCGCGACATGACGGCGAGCCTGGTGCCGGCGCTTGAGAGCCACACGCGCGTCGTTGCCGTCGACCGGCCGGGGCACGGCTGGAGCGCGCGGGGGCCGCATCCCGACATTTCCGATCCCGCGATGCAAGCCCGCGCCATCCGCGCGGCGGTCCGGCAACTCGGCGTCGAGCGACCCGTCGTGCTCGGCCATAGCTGGGGGGCGGCGGTGGCGGCGGCTTACGCGCTCGAATTCGCGGACGAGATTTCGGGCGTGCTGTTGCTATCCGGCGCGCTTTATCCCTGGCCCGGCGACATCGCCTGGTATCACCGGGTCGTCGGTACGCCGCTTGTCGGCGGCGCCTTCATCCGTACCCTGACGGTGCCGGGCGGGACGGTGCTGGCGGCGGCCGGCGTCAAGGGCAATTTCCACCCCGATCCCGCGCCCGAGGGTTATGCCGAACGCATCGGCCTGCCGCTCTTGTTCCGTCCGTCGCATTTCCGCGCCAACAGCGCCGACACGGCGGGCCTCAAGGCGCGGCTCGCCGTGCAGAGCCAGCGCTATGGCGAAATCGCGGTGCCGGCGATCGTCGTCACCGGCAATGCCGACTACACGGTGTCGCCAAAAATCCATTCCTATGCGTTTCACAATGCGGTCGCGGGGTCGGAACTCGTCAAGCTGAAGGGCGCAGGTCACATGCCGCATCATTCGCGGCGCGAGATCGTCGCCGATGCGGTGCTGCGGCTGGCGCGCGGCGAGACGCCCTTCGACGGCATGGTGACGATTTACGCGGATGGGCGCGTGGAGCGGGAGGCGCGGGCGTGAGCCTTCAGTCGCCGCGCTGGCGGCCGACATAGGCGACGCGCAGCATGTTGGTGGCGCCGGGCGTGCCGAGCGGTACGCCTGCCGTCACGACGATGCGCTGGCCGGGCTGGGCGAAGCCTTCCTGGAAGGCGATGCGGCCGGCGCGGTCCGACAAATCGTCGAGGTCGCGCGCATCTTCGGTCACGACGCAGTGCAGGCCCCAGACCAGCGCGAGGCGCCGCGCCGTCGCCGGCACCGGCGTCAGCACGACGATGGGCAGCAGTGGCCGCTCGCGCGCCGCGCGCAGGCCCGTCGAACCCGAATTGGTCCAGCAGACAATGGCCGCGGCCTTCAGCGTGTCGGCGACCGAATGCGCGGCGGCGCTGATCGCGTCGGCGCCGGTCGCTTCGGGCTCGGCGCGCTGGGCGTAGATGATGCCGGGATAGGTCGGATCGGCCTCCACCGATTGCGCGACGCGGTTCATCATGCGCACCGCCTCGACCGGATATTCGCCGGCCGCCGATTCCGCCGACAGCATGATGGCGTCGGCGCCTTCGAAAACGGCGGTCGCGACGTCGGATACTTCGGCGCGGGTCGGCGTCGGCGACGTAATCATCGATTCCAGCATCTGCGTCGCGACGACGACGGGCTTGCCGGCGCGCCGCGCCGCGCGGACCAGCCGCTTCTGCCAGCCAGGCACCTGCTCCAGCGGTAGTTCGACGCCGAGATCGCCGCGCGCCACCATGATCGCGTCGGCGATGTCGATGATTTCGGAGAGATGTTCGAGCGCCTTCGGCTTTTCGATCTTGGCCAGCACGGCGGCCCGTCCGCGCGCGATCTTGCGCACCTCGGCGACGTCGTCGGCGCGCTGAACGAAGGAAAGCGCCACCCAGTCGACGCCGAGATCGAGCGCGGCGTCGAAGTCGCGCCGGTCCTTGTCGGTCATCGCCTTCACGGGCAGCAGCGTGTCGGGCAGGCTGATGCCCTTGCGGCTGGTGAGCGTGCCGCCGACCAGCACTTCGGCGTCGGCGAAATCGGGTCCGCATTTCGTCACGCGCAGGCGGATGCGGCCGTCGTCGAGCAGCAGCATCTGTCCGTCGGAGAGCGCCTCGAAAATCTCGGGATGCGGCAGCGGCGCGCGTTCGGCGGTGCCGGGCGTCTCTTGCATGTCGAAGTGGAAACGGTCGCCCGGCTTCAGTGTCGCGCCGCCGGCCGCCATCTCGCCAACCCTGAGTTTCGGTCCTTGCAGGTCGACCAGAATGCCGATCGGCCGGCCGACATCGGCTTCAACCGTTCGCACGGCGGCGTGGACGCGGCGCAGATTCTCATGGTCGAGATGGCTCATGTTAAGCCGGAAGACGTCGGCGCCGGCGTCGAACAGCGCGCGGATCGTCTCCGGCGTATCGGAGGCGGGGCCGAGCGTGGCGATGATTTTGACGTTACGGCGGCGAATCAAGACGGGTTTTCCTCTGCGGATATTTCATTGTCGACCAGTATGACCCGGAAGTCGTTGACATTCGTGTAACTCGGGCCTGTGACAAACAGGTCGTCGAGGGCAGCGAAAAAACTGCCGCTGTCGTGGCGGTCGAGCGCGCCCGGCGCATCGAGACCCAGGGTGTCGGCGCGCGACGCCGTGTCGGGCAGCACGAAGGCGCCGGCGGGGTCGGTGGCGGCGCCCGCGCCGCCGTCGATGCCGTCGGTGTCGCCCGCCAGCGCCGCGACGCCCGGTGCGCCTTTCAGCGCCACGGCCAGCGCCAGCGCATATTCCTGGCTCGGGCCGCCTTTGCCGCCCACGTCGCCTGGGGGCGCAGCATCGCCGAAGGTGACGCCGGCCTCGCCGCCCGAAATGATGGCGAGCTTGCGGCCTTCGCCCTGCGCCATGCGGACAAGGCCCGCATGTTCGCGCGCCAGCACGCGGGCCTCGCCCTCGATATTGTCGCCCAGCACCAGCGTTTCGTAGCCTTCGCTGCGCGCCAGCCTTGCCGCCGCGATCAACGACTGCGAACCGCTGGCGACGAGTTTGTATGTCGCGTGGGCGAAGAATTCGGCATCGGGCTTCGGCGTTTCGGGCGCGGCTTCGAGCGCGGCGCGAATATGCGGCGGCAGACCGGCAAGCTCGTCGAGGATCGTCAGCGCGCGCGCCTTGGCAGTCGTGTCGGGCACGGTCGGTCCCGAGGCGATCGTGCTCGGATCGTCTCCGGCCACATCCGAAATCGCCAGCGTCACCGAACGCGCCGGATGCATCGCCTCGGCAAGCCTGCCGCCCTTGATGCGGCTGATATGCTTGCGCACGCAGTTGATGTCGGCGATGGGCAGCCCCGATGCGACAAGCGCGCGCGTCAGCAGCTGTTCGTCGGCCAGAGAAATGCCTGCCACCGGCAGCGCCGTCAGCGCCGAGCCGCCGCCCGACAGCAGCACAAGCGCAAGGTCGTGGGGTCCGAGCCATTCAGCCATGCGCATCAGCCGCTTGCTGGCCGCCGCGCCGGCTTCGTCGGGGACGGGGTGGGCGGCCTCCACCACCTCGACATGGCGCGTCGGCACCCCGTGCCCATAGCGCGTCAGCGCCATGCCTTCGATATGGGTGCCGGGAAATTTGCGGTCGTAACAATCCTCGGCCGCGGCCGTCATCGAGGCGGCGGCCTTGCCGATGGCGAAGATCACGAGGCGGCCGGCATCGGCTTTGGGCGGGTCGGGCAGGTGCGGCGGCAGGCAATGGGCTGGCAACGCCGCCTCCACCGCTGCATCGTAGAGGCGGCGCAGCCGGGCTCGCGTTTGTTGATAGGCGCGCGTCATGGTCGGCCGTTCTCCCGCATCCCCGCCTCCGGTATAATGCGCCGATGGACGATTTGCCACTCGCCGCGCCCGAAGCTGAAGTTTCTCCCGGGGCGCTTTGCCCCTATGAACTTGTCGACCGTGACGCCGATCCCGGCTTTCTGGTGATCTGCGACCATGCGTCGAACGCGCTGCCGCCGGGTTACGGAACGCTCGGCCTGCCGCCATCGGAATTCTCGCGCCACATCGCCTGGGACATCGGCGCAGCCGGCGTTGCGCGCGAACTGGCGCGGGCGCTCGGGGCGCCGGCGGTGCTGGCGCGTTTCTCGCGGCTGCTGGTCGACCTCAACCGCGGTGAAGACGATCCGACCATCGTGATGAAGCTGTCGGACGGCGCCGTCATTCCGGCCAACCGCGATGTGGATGCAAGCCGCGACGCGGGTGAATTCGCGCGCCGCATCGCGATGTTTCACGCACCGTATCATGCGGCGATCGCCGCCGCGCTGACGCGGGCGGAAGAAGCGGGCGTGGTGCCGGTCATCCTGTCGGTGCACAGTTTCACGCCCTCATGGCGCGGCCGCGCGCGGGACTGGCACACGGGCATCCTCTGGGACCGCGACGACCGGGTGCCTGCACCACTCATCGCTGGCCTGCGCGCCGAGCCCGGCCTCGTCGTCGGCGACAACGAACCCTACACGGGCCGTCTCAAGAACGACTGCCTCTACCGCCACGGAACGGCGCGCGGGCTGCCGCATGCGCTGATCGAAATTCGCCAGGACCTGATCGAAGACGAGGCGGGGCAGGCGGCATGGGCGGCGCGTTATGCGGTGCTACTGCGCGAGATCGCCGGCCGGCCGGGTCTGCGCGCCATCCGTCATTTCGGCTCGCATACGGACGCTGCGTCACCTATATCCGGCGTATAGACACGTGAGTTGTAGATGGGCGAGGGAGAGCGATCATGGACCAGGCGACACGCACCGAACTCGAGGCGGCGGCTTTCCGCCGGTTGCGCGATCATCTGTTGGCGCGCAACGATGTGCAGAATATCGACCTGATGATCCTTGCCGGATTCTGCCGCAACTGTCTGGCCGACTGGTATCGCGAGGCGGCCGAGGCGAAAGGACTTTCGTTCACAAAGGACGAAGCGCGCGAAATCATTTATGGCGAACCTTTCGCGCAGTGGAAGGCAAAGCACCAGCCCGACGCGACGCCCGAACAGCTTGCCGCCTTCGAAGCGGCGCGAAAAAAATCGCACGGCTAGCGCCGGCCGCGACGACTATCCACAGCTTTCTCGCGCGGCGATATTGCCCGCCGCCCGGCTTGCGGCTACGGTCGCGGCCTTCAATTTATCGTGAGTAAACGGAGCGGCGCAGCATGGCGGACGGCAATACACCCGTGAACAATGGCGGTGTCGCAAAGGACCAGCTCCGATCCATCGTCGAGCGCATCGAGCGTCTTGAGGAAGAAAAAGCGGCGCTCGCCAACGACATCAAGGAAGTCTATGCCGAGGCCAAAGGCAATGGTTTCGACACCAAGACGCTCCGTCAGGTCGTGCGCATCCGCAAGCAGGACAAGGCCGAACGGCAGGAGCAGGAGGCTATCCTCGAGCTTTATCTCGGCGCGCTGGGGATGGTCTGACCGCTTAACCACCTTGCCTGTAAGGGCTTCAATTAAATGCCGATACCGGTTCCCCCCGACGCTTGAACCGGCCTAAACTGGCGGCTGCCGGAACGATGGTGCGTTCGGGCAATCCGTCAGGGGTGACGTGTGGCAGTAACCGGGTCGGGGATCGGCGATCTTTCGCGGGAGGACGATGCGCTTTCGGCAACGGAAGGCGGGCATGCGCGCGGGGACGTTCCGCGTCCCGACCTTGCCATGGCGCTCGACGCCATCTACGCCTATGCGACCGATCCCGAAAACTGGGAAGAGATGAGCTCCCTGCTCGCCCATCTCGATTCGAATGGCGACGACGAGGAGATGCGCACCGTCATCGAAGGCGTGCGCCAGCACCTTGCCCGCGCCGAGATGCTGGCGGAGCGCCTGCACGACACGCCGGACGCGGAGGTGCCCGCGCCGAGCTATTGCCATCTCGTCATCGGCCGCGACATGCGCGTGCTCGATATATCCGATGCGGCGGCGGCGATGCTCCGGCCCTATTGCGGCAATCTCGAAACCGGCGCGCGTCTTTCCTTTGCCGACCCCGAAAACGCGGCGCGCTTCCGGGCGCTCGCCGCGTCGATCGGGACGCAAGGGGCCAGCGAAGGTCCGGCGCTGCTCAGGCTGGTTGCAGAGAGCGGCGAGGAAGCGGTTTTCGGTTATGTCGTCGCCGAAACGCAGGTGCCCGATGCGCTGCGCCGCCGGCTTGGGCTCGTCCAGCCGTCGCGTAACGGCGCGCTCGTCTTCGTTGCGCCCGACCGCGAGGCGGCGGCCGACGAGGCGCGGATGTTTCGCGAGACCTTCGGGCTGACGCCGGCCGAGGCGCGTCTTGCGGCGCGGCTGAAGGACGGGCTGTCGCTGAAGGAAGCGGCCGCCGAACTCAACATCGCGGTCAACACCGCGCGCAACCAGATCAAGAGCGTCTTCGAGAAGCTTGGCGTCAACCGGCAGAGCGATTTGATCCGTCATCTGACGGAGCTGTCGCAGCTTGCGGCCTTCATCCAGCTCGACCAGCCGGCGGCCGATCTCGATGCCGGCGCGCCCGTGTCCAACCCTGCGGCGGTGCCGCGCCGCTTCGTCGCGCTGCCGGACGGGCGGCGTCTCTGCTATCGCGAATATGGCGATCCGGCGGGACCTGCCGTCCTGATGCTCCGGAGCCCGCTTGGAAGTTCGCTGATCGCGCCGGAGGATGTCGAGGCGGCCGAAACGCGGGGCTTGCGTCTCATCGTTCTCGAGCGGCCGGGCAGCGGTCTCTCGACGCCCCATCCCGATCTCACCCATGCGAGCTTTGCGCGCGACGTCGAGCTGTTTGTCGATGCGATCGGCGTCGGCACCTTCACGCTCGCCGCCAACTCCTCCAGCGTGCCGCTCGGGCTCATCGCTGCCGCGCATCTCGGGACGCGGGTTCGCCGCATCGTGCTGATGACGTCGCGTTTCGAGGCGCCGATGCCGCGCAAGGGCCGCCCCGGCATGGTCAATTACTTCTTCAGCAATCTGCGCCGCCATCCCTGGCTGCTCGATTCGACGCTGTTCATCCTGCGCGCCAAGATGTCGCGGTCCTTCATGCGCTCGCTGGTGTTCCACTTCTTCGAGAAATCGCCGGCCGATTTTGCGTTGATCGAGCGCGATCCGGTTCTGGTCGAGTCGCTGATCGACCAGACGATGGAGTCGATCGGCGAGACGGTTCAGGGGCTGGTGCAGGAGTCGCATTTGTTGCTGCGCATGGCGCAGCCGGATTTTTCGGGCGTGACGGCCCCGGTCCATTTGCTGCACGGCGAGGAGGATGGTGTCATCCCTCTCGACGAAATGAAGGCACAGCTCGCGCGGACCAACCTCAAGGTCGAGGAACTCCTGACCTTCCCGGGCATTGGCCACCTCCTTCTCGAACAGATACGCGACCTCTATTACGACCTCCTGGCCCGTTAACGCTCAGGCTTTGGTCCATTTGCACTATTCAGGCGGCGCCTGCCCGCCGCTAGGACTCTCTCCAGACGATCTCGACCGGACATGGGGTGCCGGGCGCGCGTCTCTTCCGGAGGGAATTCCGATGAATGTCAAATCCGTATGCGCGCTTCTTGCCGCCGCCGCGATGCTGGCCGGCTGCCAGACCACGGGCGCCGGCACGCAGGCCGCGATGATGGGGGCGAACGCCGCCACGGCGCCGGCTTACGCGCCGATCTCCGCCTCGCAGCCCAATGACGGCAACAAGAGCTGCGAGGAACTGCTGGCCGAGATCGGCGAGATGGAGGGGATCGTCGCCCAGGCCAATCAGAGCCAGTCCAACGCGCAACTGACCAATGCCGGCATCGGCATCGCGCAGTCGCTCGGCCTGCATATGGGCGGCGGCAGCGGCATGCTGACGGCGCTTCAGGCGGGCGGCGCGGCCGGGCAGCTGACCGAACAACAGCGCCAGCAGGCCGAACAGCGCGCGCAGCAGGCCGATGTGCGCCGTCAGGTGCTGACGGGCATCTACCAGGGCAAAGGCTGCTGAGTTTCGTGGCAGCCTTAGGCGTCAACCCGGACGCACACCCCTAGGTGGCCATGAAGGACGGGGGAGCCCCATTCGGGTTCCCCCGCGCCATGGCTTTGGGCTAATGTCGCCCCCGAATTTCAGGGGAGCGCGGCATGACGACCCAGACGACGATGAATGCGGAAACGGTGACGCTGGCGGAAGCCGAACCCGCCGAGGAAGAAACCGCCGCGCGGCTGATCCACGACACCGGCGCTTACGTCTTCGATTGTCTCTACAACCGCGACTTCGACATCTTCCTGAAAATCACCTCGGCACTGTGGCTTCGCGAAGGCGGGGCTTTCTCGCATGTCCACGCCAGGGCGGCGCTGCATCAGGGCCGCCTTGCCGGCATCGCGCTCGGCTTCCCGCAAGCGCTCTACGCGCAGGAATTCGGCACGGGCATGATGGCGATGGCCGAAATGGGAACGCCGGAACTGCTGGCGCATCTCCCCAGTGTCGCCGGACACATCCCCTGGCTCTTCCCCGAAGTGCCGGACGATGCGTGGTACCTGCTTTTCCTTTCGGCGCACCCGCAAGCGCGCGGCCGCGGCATCGGCGAAAAGCTGCTTCTCGATTGTTTTGCGCGCGCCAAAGCGGCCGGCTGCGCCTCGCTGCATCTCGATGTCGCGAGCGTCAACCCGGCGGTGCGCTTCTACGAGCGCATGGGGCTCGAGCGGCTTGCCGAAACGACTGTGCCCAAAATCGCCGCCTCCCATGCCGTGCCCCCGCATATCCGCATGGTCAAGCATCTGGTGTGAACCCCATGACGACGACCGACCCCCAACCGGCGTCCTTGCGCGCCCGCGTCGCGGCGCTTGTCGAGCACCCGCTGTTCCAGCATTTCGTCACCGCGGTCATCCTGGTCAATGCGGTGACGCTCGGCCTTGAAACGTCGGCCTCGGCGATGCAGGCGGCCGGGCCGCTCCTCATCGCGCTCGACCGCATCGCGCTTTCGATCTTCGTCGTCGAACTCGCGCTGAAGCTCTATGCCCGGCGCTGGCGCTTCTTCACCGATGGCTGGAACGTCTTCGACTTCGTCATCGTCGCCATCGCGCTGGTGCCGGCGGCGGGGCCGTTCTCGGTGTTGCGCGCGTTGCGCATCCTGCGCGTGCTGCGCCTCCTCTCCGTCGTGCCGTCCTTGCGCAAGGTCATCGCCTCGCTGATCGGCGCGCTGCCCGGCATGGGCTCGATCATCGCGGTGCTGTTCCTCGTTTTCTATGTCGGCGCGGTGCTGGCGACCAAGCTTTTCGGCGCCAGCTTCCCCGACTGGTTCGGCACCATCGGCGGATCGATGTATTCGCTCTTCCAGATCATGACGCTCGAAAGCTGGTCGATGGGCATCGTCCGCCCGGTGATGGAGGTCTACCCCTATGCGTGGATTTTCTTCGTCCCCTTCATCGTGATGACGAGCTTCATGGTGCTCAACCTCTTCATCGCCATCATCGTCAATTCGATGCAGGCGCTGCACGAGGAAGAGCAGACCCGCGCCCAGGACGAACGCGAGGCGCGCGCCCGCGCCGAACGCGCGGAAATCGAACGCCGCGCGCATGCCGAACGCGAGGCGACGCTCGAAGGCGTGCGCGCCTTGCGCGCGGAACTCGCGGAGCTACGGGCGATGGTGGAGACGCGGCCGCGCTAAAGCCGCACCCGGACGCGCCCCTCACCCTTCCGACGCCTGCGGCGTCTCCCTCCCTCTCCCCAACGGGGAGAGGGAAAGAAAGTTCGCCCCTTCAATCCCTCTCCCCAGCGGGGAGAGGGAAGGGGCCCGACACAGCAACGCTGTGTCGGGAAGGGTGAGGGGGCCGTCCGGGCTCCGCCGGTGCGCCGTGCGCCGCGTCGGCCGCGACGTGAAAGCCGTCCATGCCGACATCACGGCGCTGATCAACGCCTGCATGATCGACCGGACGGAAGAAGGCGTCAGCTTCCCTTACGACCGCATCCGGGTTGATGTGGATATCGAGGCGGCGGCTTGACGGGGCGCTTACATCCCAAATATCGCGCCTTGGAAGATGCCCCATCCACTAGGGATTGTGATTTCTTCTTGGCACTCGTGGTACTTGAGTGCTAAAAGGGCAAGAACGTATGTCGAACATCGAGGTCGCCATGACGCCGAATGCCCGCTTTGCCGAGTTTATCAAAGACATCACGCCGAGCGAGACGACTGTCTCGAATTGTCAGAGCGCCCATACAAACGTGCGCAAGGCGCTCATGAAGGACGAAAAGTTCAGGGGCCGGGTCAAGAGGGTCTTTCTTGGCGGTTCCTATAGGCGCTCTACAGCGATCCGGCCGAAGACGAAGGGCGGATCGACGGAACGCCCGGACGTCGATCTTTATGTTGTCGTTGACGGCAGTCCTTGGGACTCGGACCCAGCGGCGCTCATGGACGATCTATACGCAGCGCTCAATCGAGCGCGGGACGATCTCGGTATCACCGCCATCAAACGGAACAGGTGCTCGATTGCGTTGTCCATGAGCAAAGCCGACCTGGACGCCTCGATCCTTCTGGAGAGGCAAGATGACGATCTCTACCGGATCGGCAACCGCAATACCGGTGAATGGTACAAAACCGATCCCGACGAGCACACGAACTGGTCGGCGAAGCAGAACACGCGATGTTCGGGACGCTTCAATCCGATGGTGCGGATGGTGAAATGGGCGCGGCGACAGAACAAGACTGTATCCCGTCATCCGAAGAGTTTTGCGCTCGAAACCTTCATCGCTCCGCATATCCACGAGACGGAGACCCACTACGGTCAACTTTTCCACGGCTGGTGCAAGAACTTCGTCGAAGCTTACGCCTTCAATCGCATGCTTGGAATGCGTCCGTCTCTAGAGGATCCCGCCGTTCCCGGCGGAAACATCCTCGCTGGCGTGACGAACGATGAGTTCTGCGCCTACTACGACAAGATCGCAAAACACCGGGACGACGCCGCCAAGGCGCTCGCCGAAGAAGACCAGGACAAGGCAACCGACCTTTGGCGTCGGATATTCGGAGATCGGTTTCCGAAACCGAAACAGGCGAGCCTTTCTACAAAAAGCGCTACAACTACAATGTCACCGCTAAGTTTCACTGCCACAAAGGCCGCGCCTACGAAGCGGCCTGCTAAATTCGCTTGAGCCTATGTGGTGGCTGACCGATCAGACACGGTTACGAGCTGAACGAACAGCCATCGAAGCGCTGCGTGCCGAATGGTTTCAGGACCCGAAGTGGTCGGTCGACGATCAAATCCGGTTGACTCTGACCTTCGACATCGTTGTTGGGCGTAAATGTTTTCCACTCCGCCTCATCTTTCATAATACGTTTCCCGCTTCACCGCCGAGCGTTCGGCCGGCGGATAGCGAGACACGCCTATCTGACCATCAATATGGTGCCGGCGGTGATCTTTGTCTTGATATTCGAAACGACAATTGGACGCCGGATATCAAGGGCGCCGATATGATTGAAAGTGCACGCCGTCTTCTGGAAATAGAAATGCCGGGCGATGATGGAGAACCCGTTCGTGCGCCGTCAGCGCACGATTTTCCTGCAATGCTCTCGTTGAGATCGCACCAGACGCGATTCTATGTCGATCCACTAGCGCGCCTCGTTCTTGCGGGTGACGACATTGATGGTCTGCCAATCGAGATCGGAATCGACTTTCGCAATGGTCGGGATTCTGTCGCCCACCTCCTCTCCATCGGCGACGGTGAGAATGAAAAACCGGTGTTTACACCGACCGCATTGAAGAAAATTTGTTTTGTAGAGTCCGGCATTGTTTTTCTTACCGATTCACCGACACTTGAGTTGAAGAAGGTCAAGACGCTAGGCGCATTGCGCAACCTCCTAGGTGCGAGATTAACTTTCGATGATGGCGCGCATTGGTCGGTGCTGCTTAGGGGTTCTGACGGAGGACTCACCCTGCTAAGTCACAGCAAGGATTGTGACGGCCTTATGAGTTTCACCACGTTGCAATCTCCGTTCGAAGCGAACAGGTCAGGCGCCGATCTTGATGACCTAAAGGATAAAAAGGTCGGTGTGGTTGGCCTCGGATCGCTGGGATCGAAAATCGCTGTCTCGCTTGCACGATCCGGCGTGCGTCAGTTTGAGCTAGTGGACGGCGATGTTCTCCATATGGGAAATCTGGAGCGTCATGACGGCGACTGGAGGGATGTTGGGCGGCACAAGGCGGACATTGCGGCGAACCGTTTGCGCCTGTTGCATCGCGACATGGAGCTTGGAGTTTGGAAAAGCGCAATTGGTGCGCAGGTGTCTTCGCAGGAAGCGGCGAACGTGTATCAGGTGCTCGCTTCGTGTGACCTTATCATAGATGCAACAGCCAATCCTGACGTGTTCAACCACCTAGCCGACCTCAGCCTGCGCTGCAACCGCAGCTTGATCTGGGGGGCGGTCTTTGCAGGAGGCATGGGCGGCGAAATGGCGCGAGCGCAGTTCGCAAAGGATCCCTCTCCGTACGACATCCGCGCGGTTGTCAATCAGTATTACGAAACCAGCGCCGAAACCCCGCCAATTGCTCTAGGACGCGGCTATGACGGATCTGTTGGCGAAGCCACGCCGATGCAGGCGAGCGATGCGGATGTGTCTGTATTTGCCGCGCACATCGCCGCTTTCGCGCTTGATTCACTGACCGGAGTTGAGCCGTCGAATTATGACGCGCACGCCTATCTTGTGGGTCTTAAACGAGGCTGGCTGTTCAACGGACCGTTTGACGCTAGACCCATCGTCGTCGACGCGCCAGTCCGTCAAGCTTTCTCGGCCGGAGTTGAAACAGCTGTAGAGTCGGAATTCATTCGATCTCTATTCGAGGGCGCAAAAGGTGAGGCTTCGGATACCGAAAGCAATGATTGAAAGATGGGCGGCGGATCTCGGTCGGGCGGGACCCACTGAAGTGGGAGGTGTGCTTTTCGGAGAGCAGGTCGCGGAAGGAGATTTCCGTGTCGTTGAGGTTACGCGCCAGCGCTCAATGGGCGGGACGGCGACGACATTCAAACGCCGCGGCGGCGGCGCGCGCAAGGAAATCATGGCACTGCATGAAAAGATTGGTGGTGAGCCCGAACGGTTCAACTATCTCGGAGAATGGCATTCTCATCCGAGTGCACCGGTATGGCCGAGTTCTCAGGATGAAATTACTATGCGCAAGCTGCTCGCCGACCAGGGTAACGCCGTGAATTTCTTGGTACTGGTCATTGTGAAACTTGATGGGTACGCACGATTTCAAATTGCCGCGAGAACCTATCTCGCTTCGGGTCACAAGCTGAATTGCGAAATCGAAATTGAGGGTGCCGGGACCGATGCCGCTGGTGTGGTTCCGAGTGTCAATGAGGAAGAAAAATGAGCGACTGGTCGCTGAAGAAAATTTTATCCGGATTGCATGACGACATCCAGCGGCGCTTGGAAACCGTTCGGGAAACGATGGCGCATCCCGGGACGAAAGGTGATGCAAGCGAAGGCGTTTGGAACGAGCTTTTCAACAAATATCTACCCGCTCGATACAAAGCGGACAAAGCGCATGTCGTCGACAGTAAGGGGACGTTCAGTCAACAGATAGATGTTGTCATTTATGATCGACAGTACAGCCCTTTCATCTTCCACTTTGAAGGGCAAATCATAATACCTGCGGAAAGTGTCTACGCGGTTTTTGAGGCTAAACAGTCGGCCAATCTCGGCCATATTAAATACGCTCAAGAAAAAGTCCAAAGCGTGCGCCGATTGCACCGCACCAGCTTGCCCATTCCGCACGCTGGAGGAACATATCCAGCTAAACAGCTAACCCCGATTTATGGCGGACTGCTGACATTCGAAAGCGATTGGTCGCCGGCGATCGGAGACAGCTTTATCGACGCAGTCAGGACAGATCAGGGAGACGGAAAGCTCGACTTTGGTTGCGTGGCGGCACGGGGATATTTTCATTCGAGCGATCAATCGGGGGAGTATTCCGTGCACGTTGGTGGCAAGCCCGCCACTGCGTTTTTGTTCAAGCTGATTTCACAGCTCCAGCGCAGCGCTACCGTTCCAATGATCGACGTCGAGGCCTACAGCGAATGGCTAGTCGAATAGCTCTCCACCGGGGCCGTCTTTGCATACCTTCGGGGGTGTTGACGCTGAACCGGTAGCGGCCTTTTCGCTGAGCGTCGACACAGCTTGCTGGGCCGGTCGGGCTGTCCAATTCTTCAAACCAGAAGCTCTCGCGTACAGCGTCGCTTCCCGGCTATGAGCCGAAGACCCGCAACTCACAAAGGCCCGCTTCCAGCGAACAATCGTTATTGGAGGCTGGTGCGCCCGGGGCCTACCACCCGCACCAAAATCCAAACCACCCCCACTTATCCCCGCCGTTGCCCACCCGCCACATGTGACCCTGCCACATGTCTTTCCGGCCACACGGGGATAAGTTGGACTTATCCCGCAAGCGGGAGGGCGGTATTCGGGCGCGCGGGGTGGGTATGGAGGCCGCCGGAACCATTTGTGACAGTTTTTTGACAGTTCGATGACAGCGCGTCAAAACCGCTGTCACGGAACTGTCATAAACGGGGATAAGTGGCCCGTCGATCCGTAGACGGACGGTATTTCCGGGCGGGCGCGCGGGCCCCAAAACGACCCCCAAAACGAAACGGCGCCGGATTGCGCCGGCGCCGTTCGCTGTCTCACGGAAGGTTCAGGTTTTTCAGTTCTCGCGCACTTCGAGGCCCAG
>JAHBYM010000030.1 GCA_019635975.1 Parvibaculum sp.
GCGCGACGGCGACCGCATCCGCGCCACGCCGCAAGGCCGCCTCGTCCTCGACGGGCTGCTGGCGCGGCTTCTCGCTTGATCGCTAGAAAACCGGCGGACGGAAACTCGTCGGCGCCGGATCGATGACGACCGCGCCGCCGGCGCGCACTTCCATCACCGCAAGCCCGCGTTCGGTGCGCCCGTCGGGCATGAACCGGAAAATGCCGTCGACGCCCGCAAAGCCGTCGGGGTCGGTCAGCGCCGCCGCCGTGAAGCGGTCGCCGGGCGCCCGCGTCGACAGCGCCACCGCAAGGCTCGCCGCGTCGTAGCCGAGGCTTGCGATGCGCGGCGGCGTCGCCGGTCCATAGGCGCGTTTGTAGCGCGTCAGGAATTGCGCATGGCCTTCCGGCGGCGGCGCCGGGAACCAGCCGCCATGCAGCGGCGGTTCGAGCGCCAGCGTCGGGTCGTCCCAGAGCCCGGTGCCGAGAAACTTCACCTCGCGCGGATCGAGGTCGTAATAGGGAAGCAGCGGCGAAATGGTTTTGAGCTGCGCGCCGCCTTCGGGCAGGAACAGCGCCTGGAAATTTCCGCCGCCATAGCTCGCCGCGATGCGCCGTGCCGGTTCGTACATGCCATCCGAACTTGCCGGATAGGAGGTCGAGGCAACCACCTGTCCCGCGCGCGCCGAAACCGCGCGTTCGAATTCCGCCCGCGCCCGGTCGCCATAACTGCCTTGCGGATAAAGCGCGCCGAACGATGTCATGCCCTGCAGCGTCGCATATTCGACGATGCGGGAAATGTCTTCATGCAGCGGAAAGGAAAGCAGGTAGACGCCGTTGCCTGCGACCGCGCTGTCCGACGAGAAGGCGACGACGGGCACATTGAACTGTGCCGCCAGCGGCGCGACGGCGGCAACCTCCTCGGCGAAAAGCGGCCCGAGAATGAGATCGGCCCCGGCATTGAGCGCTTCCTGCGTGGCGCGTTGCGCGCCGCCGGCCGTGCCGCCCGTCGCCTTGGGGATCAGCAGCACCTGCGCATTGTTGAATTCGAACACCGCCAGCTGCGCTGCATTGTAGAGCGCATTCGAGAGCGCGCGCACATTGTCGCGCGGCGAGTTGAAGGGCAGCAGCAGCGCGACGCGCACCACCTGCTCGCCGGCCATATGCGCCGGCGTATAGAAATTGGCCGGATTGCGCATCGCCGGCGTCTCGACGCGTGGCGGCGGCTGCACCTGCACGACGGGCGGCGGCGCGACCACGGGCGGCGGCGCTTGCCGTCCGCCAAGCCCGTTGCAGGCGGCCAGCATTGCGCCGATGCACAGGATGACGACCGCCCGAAGGCCGGAAGAGAAGGGGCGGGCGTCTGTCACCGGGATATTCCTTGAACGAAGAGGGTCGGGCTCGGCAAAGGGTACCGGCCGCGCCGGGGCAAGTAAACCTGAGCCTTCTTGCCAAAAAGTGTCTTCCGGGCGCAAGGTCGCCGGCGATGAACGAAAAATCCAGATCCCCGCTCGCGCCCGGCCTTTATGTCACGGCGACGCCCATTGGTAATGCCGGCGACATCAGCCTGCGCGCTCTCGATGTGCTGTCCCGCGCCGATCTGGTCCTGTGCGAGGACACGCGCGTGACGTCGAAGCTCTTCGCCATTCACCATGTCGAAGCCCGCACCGCGCCCTATCACGATCACAACGCCGCCGAAATGCGGCCGCGCATCCTGAGGCGGCTCGAGGCCGGCGAGGCGATCGCGCTGGTTTCGGATGCCGGAACGCCGCTCGTCTCCGATCCGGGCCTGAAGCTGGTGCGCGAGGCGATTGCCGCCGGCCACAGCGTGACGACGGTTCCGGGCGCCTCCTCGGTTCTGGCCGCGCTGACGCTGGCCGGCCTGCCGACCGACCGCTTCTTCTTTGGTGGATTTCTCTCCGCCAAACAGGAAGCCCGGCGCAAGGAACTGGCCGAGCTTGCGGCAATTCCGGCAACGCTGGTGTTCCTCGAAAGCGCCAACCGTCTGGCCGCATCGCTTGCCGACATGGCCGAAACGCTCGGCCCCCGCGAAGCGGCGGTCGCGCGCGAACTGACCAAGAAATTCGAGGAAGTGCGGCGCGCTCCGCTCGGCGAGCTTGCGGCGCATTACCTTGAGGCCGGCGCGCCGAAGGGCGAAATCGTGATCGTCGTCGGCCCGCCCGAAAAGCGCGCGCCGCTCTGCGCCCACGAGATCGACGCGATGCTCGAAAACGCGCTCAGGCGTTCGAGCCTCAAGGACGCGGTCGCCGAAGTCGTATCGATGACGGGCCTGCCGCGCCGCGAAATCTATGCCCGCGCCCTCGAAATCGCGGATGCGAAAGAGTGAAACCCGGCACACGAAAAGGCGATCCCGCGCGCGGACTGGCCGCCCATCGTCTTGGCATGCGCGCCGAAACGATTGCCGCCCTGTGGCTGCGCCTCAAGGGCTACCGCATTCTGGCCCGACGGCTCAAAACCCGCGCCGGCGAGATCGACATGGTGGCGCGGCGGGGCAGGGTGCTGGCCGTCGTCGAGGTCAAGGCGTCGGCGCAAGCCGCCATGGCGGGCGAGCGCGCCGTCGAGGCCCTGCTGCCGCGCCAGCAGCAGCGTCTGGCCCGCGCCGCCATGCATCTGCTGGCGATGCGTCCGGCGCTGGCGGGCCTCGACCTGCGCTTCGATCTGGTGCTGGTCGCGCCGCGCCGCCTTCCCCGCCATCTGCCGGATGCCTGGCGGCCATAATCTCGCCGCACCGTTCCCGTCATTGTCGCAGCCGTTGGGGGGTTCTTAATTTCCGGAGATCGATATATGCGCGTGCCCATGGCGATGCTGGTTGTTGCGGCTTTGGCGCTTGGCGGCTGCGTGCCGCTCGCCATCGGTGCGGGCGGCGCCGCCGCGGTCGGTGCCTCGCAGGAGCGCGGCCTCGAACAGGCCGTGGACGACAATCAGATTTCCTTCGAGATCAACCGCAAGCTGCTGGCCGAAGACGGCAATCTTTTCAAGGGTGTGGCGACCCAGGTGCGCGGCGGCCGGGTGCTTCTTTCCGGCGTCGTGCCGAAGGCTGAAGACCGCGTGCGGGTGACCCGCATCGTCTGGACCGTCGGCGGCGTCAGGGAAGTCATCAATGAGTTGCGGGTCGGCGAGGGCGCCGGCTTCGGGCAGGCGATGGCCGACACGACGATCACCACCAAGCTGCGCGCCCGCCTGACGGGCGACCGCAACATCAGCGGCATCAACTACTCGATCGAGACGGTGCATGGTGTCGTCTACCTGATGGGTACCGCGCTCGACCGCGCCGAGCTCGACCGCGTCATGGCGCATGCGCGCGACATCTCGGGCGTGAAAAACGTCGTCTCCTATGTCGAGGTCAGGAAGCCCTGAGCGAACCTGCGTCGAGAGCACTTGCATCCGCCGCCCCGGCCGCGCCATGATCGACGCATGGGCGAAGCGACGCACGACATGGAAAGCGAGTTGCAGCGGGCGGGCGCGATGCCCGATTGCGAACTCGACCTGGCGCACCTTGCACTGACGCTCGCCGCGCTTGACCGTCCGGAACTCGAACCCGATCCCTATCTCGCGCATCTCGACGAACTTGTCGGCGCGGCCGGCGATGCCTTGCCGGGCGGCGCGGGTGAAGCACCCGCCGGTATTGTCGCGGGCGCGTTGGCCGGCGTCGTCGCCGGCCGCTTCCGCTATCTCGGCGACACCGAAACCTATGACGACCCGCGCAATGCCAATCTCGCCCACGTGATCGACCGCCGCAAAGGCCTGCCGGTCACGCTCGGCATTCTCTATCTGCATGTCGGCGCGAAGCTCGGCCTCGACCTGACGGGCCTGAACTTCCCGGGCCATTTCGTACTCCGCCTGCGCGCCGCCGACGATGCGGTGGTGCTCGACCCTTTCAATGGCGGCCGTCCTTTGACTGCCGCCGACCTGCTGACGCTGCTGCGCGGCGTCGAGGGGCCGGACGCGCGGCTGACGCCGGAGGCCTGCGAGCCGGTCGGCCCGCGCGACATCCTGCTCCGGCTTGAAAACAACATCCTGAGCCGCGCCATCAAATGCGGCGACTTCGCCCGAGCCCGCGCCGTCGTGCTGCGCATGATCTGGCTGGCGCCGCAGCGGGCAGGGCTCCGCTTCGAGCTTGGCCGGCTCGAGGTCCATGCCGGTCACATGGGCGCCGCCGCCCATGCCTTCGAGGCTTGCAAGGACCTCGCCGCCGATATCGGCGAAACCCGCATCGCCGGCATGGCCGAAGAGGCGCTGCGCCGCCTGAAGACCCGCCTCAACTGATTTTTTTCTCGCAAAGGGCCGCGCCTCCCCCCATCTTTCCCCGAGCCCGCCCGCCCGCGAAAGAGTGCGAGAGAAAAACATGAGCCTTGCCGTCGCCATCCAGATGGACCCGGTCCACCAGATCAACATCAACGCGGATTCGACCTTCGCGCTGGGGCTGGAGGCGCAGCGCCGCGGCCACAATCTCTTCTATTACGAGCCCCAGGACCTTTCGATGCGCGATGGCCGCGCCTATGCGCGGATGCGCCCCATGACGCTGCGCCGCGAAGTCGGCAATCATTCGACGCTCGGAAGCCTCGAAAAGACCTTTCTTGAAAATGTCGATGTGGTGTTGATGCGTCAGGACCCGCCTTTCGACATGAGCTACATCACGGCGACGCATATCCTCGAAACCGTGCATCCGAAAACGCTGGTCGTGAACGACCCCGCGGAAGTCCGGAACGCGCCGGAAAAGCTTTTCGCGGTACGTTTCAAGGGCCTCTTGCCGCCGACGCTGATCAGCCGCGACCCGGAAGAGATTCGCGCCTTCCGCCGCGAGTTCGGCGACATCATCGTCAAGCCGCTCTTCGGCAATGGCGGCATCGGCGTTTTCCGCATCCGCGAGGGCGACGAGAACCTCAATTCGCTGCTCGAGATTTTCGGCCAGATGAACCGCGAGCCGGTGATCGTGCAGAAATATCTCCCCGAAGTGCGCCAGGGCGACAAGCGCATCATTCTGGTCGACGGGCTTCCCGTCGGTGCGATCAACCGCGTCCCGGCCGAGGGCGAAGCGCGCTCCAACATGCATGTCGGCGGGCGTCCCGAAAAATGGTCGCTGACAAAGCGCGAGCGCGAGATTTGCGAAACCATCGGCCCGGAACTGAAGAAGCGCGGATTGATCTTCGTCGGCATCGACGTGATCGGCGACTGGCTGACCGAAATCAACGTCACCTCGCCGACCGGCATTCAGGAGATCGACCGCTTCGACAATGCCAATCTGGCGGGACTGGTCTGGGACGCGATCGAGGCGCGGAGATAGAGCGGAGATGAATATGGCGCGGGGAGCACGCATCAACTGGGCGCGTTATGCGATCGTGGCGGCGGCGATTGCGCTGATTGTCGGTGCCATCTGGACGCTGCGCCCGGTCTTCATCGCCGATGTGCCGCCGCCCACCATCGAGGAAACGGCGGCGCGCATCCACGGCGCGGTCATCGCCATCGACACCCATGTCGACATCCCCTCGACTTTCGCGACCGAAATCTACGATCCCGGCAAACGCGGCACGTATCCCGTGCAGGTCGATCTGCCGCGCATGCGCGAGGGCGGTCTCGACGCGGTCTTCTTCATCGTCTATGCGGGGCAGGGCGCGCGCGACGATGCGGGCCATGCGCAAGCGGCATCCGAGGCCTTCGCGAAATTCGCCGCCATCCGCCGCATGACGGATAATCAGTATCCGGACGAAATCGGCCTTGCCCGCTCCTCGGCCGACATCCGCCGCCTCCATGCCGAGGGCAAGCTGGTCGCGCTGATCGGCATCGAGAACGGCTATGTCGTCGGCCGCACGCCCGAACTGCTCGACATTTATTACGATCTCGGCGCGCGCTATCTCGGCCTCGTTCACAACGGCCACAACGACATTGCAGACAGCGCGCTGCCGCAAGAGCGTTTTGCCGACCGCGCCAACGAGGAAGGCGGCGAACATGGCGGCCTGTCGGATTTCGGCCGCGCGCTCATCGCCCGCGCCAACGATCTGGGGCTGATGGTCGACATTTCCCATGCGTCCAAAGCCGCCACGCTGGAAGCGATCGAGGTTTCGCGCACCCCGGTCATCGCCTCGCATTCTTCTGTTCATGCGCTCCACCCCCATCCGCGCAACATGACGGATGAGGAAATAAAGGCGCTGGCGGCAAAAGGCGGCGTCATCCAGATCGTCGCCTTCGACGCCTATCTGCACGACGTACCGGAGGAAAAAATCACGGCGCGGCGCGACCTCGCGGCCTCGCTCGGCATGACCTCGCTCGACGCTTTTTTCGGCGCCTCCG
Source organism: Parvibaculum sp. (assembly GCA_019635975.1). Taxonomy (GTDB): domain Bacteria; phylum Pseudomonadota; class Alphaproteobacteria; order Parvibaculales; family Parvibaculaceae; genus Parvibaculum. The sequence goes on from JAHBYM010000030.1 coordinate 6,288, forward strand.
AAGAGAGCAAACGCAAATTCGCCGAAGGCGTCGCCGCCCTCGACGCGAAATGGCCGCGCGCCACGGTCGCGACGCTTGTCGATCACATCGACCATGCGGTGCAGCTCGTTGGCATCGACCATGTCGGCATTTCGTCGGACTTCCAGGGCGGCGGCGGCATCGAGGGCTGGTCCCATGCCGGCGAGACACTGAACGTCACGGCCGAGCTTGTCCGCCGCGGCTACACCGAAGAGGAAATCGCCAAGCTCTGGGGCGAAAACCTGATGCGCGTGATGGACGCCGCCGAAGCGGCGCGGAAATAGCCGGTTTGTTCCCATTTCGTTCTTGCACCTGTCAAATCTCTCCGCTAGCCTTTTGCCATAACGCGAGGGCCTCGGCCCCGCGCCGGGGCAGGGGGCCGAAACATGGTCGCGCATATCGAGACGGTGGCCTTTCAGGGCGTCGAGGCGCGGCCCGTCGACGTGCAGGTCCATATCGCCAGCGGCGTCATCGGCTTTGCGGTGGTCGGTCTCGGCGACAAGGCGGTGGCCGAAAGCCGCGAGCGTGTCCGCGCCGCCCTTCATGCGATCGGCCTCGGGCTCCCTGCGAAACGCATCACGGTCAATCTCGCCCCCGCCGATCTGCCGAAGGAAGGCAGCCATTACGATCTGCCCATCGCGCTCGGTCTTCTGGTCGTCATGGGTGTCCTTCCGGCGCAGGAGCTTGAGCGTTTCGTCGCCATCGGCGAATTGTCATTGGACGGTACGATCAATCCGGTCGCCGGCGCTTTGCCGGCCGCCATTGCTGCCAATGCGCGCGGCAAGGGCCTGATCTGCCCCGAGGCCTGCGGGCCCGAAGCCGCATGGGCCGGCATGGATGCGGGCAATCCCGGCGGCGTTCTCGCGCCGCGTTCGATCGTCGCGCTGGTCAATCATTTTCGCGGCAGTCAGGTGCTTTCGGAGCCTGCGCCGATGAAGGCGGTTGAGGCGGGCCCCGTGCCCGATCTGCGCGACATCAAGGGACAGGAATCGGCCAAGCGCGCGCTCGAGGTTGCGGCCGCCGGCGGTCACAACATGCTGATGGTCGGCCCGCCGGGCTCCGGCAAGTCGATGCTCGCCGCGCGTTTGCCTGGAATTTTGCCGCCGCTTGGCCCTCGCGAGATGCTGGAGGTCTCGATGGTTTCCTCGCTTGCGGGGGAATTGTTGAAAACCGGTGTCGGCCGCCGCCGTCCCTTCCGCGCGCCGCATCATTCGGCCTCGATGCCGGCGCTGGTCGGCGGCGGGTTGCGCGTCCGCCCCGGTGAAATTTCGCTCGCGCACCGGGGCGTTTTGTTTTTGGATGAACTGCCCGAATTCCCGCGCCAGGTTCTGGATAGCCTCCGCCAGCCGCTCGAATCCGGCGAGGCGGTCGTTGCCCGCGCCAATGCACACGTCACCTTCCCGGCCCGCTTCCAGCTCGTCGCGGCGATGAACCCCTGCCGCTGCGGCCATGCGGGCGATGCGGCGCGCGCCTGTCCGCGCGTGCCCCGCTGCATCGGCGACTATCAGGCAAAGCTCTCGGGCCCGATGCTCGACCGCATCGACATCCATATCGAAGTGCCGCCCGTCGCCCATGCCGATCTGGCGCTGCCGCCGCCCGCCGAAGGCTCGGCCGAGGTTGCCGCCCGCGTCGCCGCCGCGCGCGAGGCGCAGGAGGCGCGCTTCGCCGAAATCGTCGGCCCGCAATCCATGCTGCTCAACGCCCATGTCGAGGGCGAATTGCTCGACCGCATCGCAACGCCGGACGATGCCGGCAGGCGCCTGCTGGTCGAGGCGTCGGAGCGCATGGGGCTCACCGCGCGCGGCTATCATCGCGTGCTGCGCGTCGCGCGCACACTGGCCGATCTCGACGGCGCGGACGGTGTCACCCGCATCCACATCGCCGAGGCGCTCGCCTACCGCGAAACGGTTGCCGGCAAGCTCGGCGCGGCGGCCTGACGCACACAACCGATTCATCTTCCGCTAACCATAAGCCTTAGCGCTTTCTCAAGGGCGGGAGGGGCAAAGTCGGGTCTTGTCGACATGCCCGGCCGCGCGGCCGGCAGCCGCGGAACCCGTATGCCCGACTTTGCCTTCGACCAGATGCCCCTCTTCCTGCTCGGGCTCGCCGCCGTTCTGTTTCTGGGCGTTGAGGCCTGGCGCCGCGCCTCGGCGCGCGCCGCCGCGCATCTTGCCGAAATCGAAGTGCTGCAGGCGCGCCTCGAGACGCTCCGCGACGAGAAATGGGAAATCGCCGAACGCGAGGCGCGCCTCGCCGACCTGCTGCGCGCGCAGGGCGACCTCATCATCCGCAAGGATCTGCAGGCTCGCCTCACTTACGTCAACGATGTCTTCTGCGACACTTTCGGCAAGAGCCGCGCCGAGGTGATCGGCCGCCCCTTCCTGCCCGACGTTCCCGAAGGCGATACGCCGCGCATGCTGGCGAGCTTCGCCGGTCTCGCGACGCCGCCCTATCGCATCCGCTTCGACGAGCGCGTCGTCACCACGCGCGGGCCCCGCTGGATCGCCTGGGAGGAATTCGCGATCCGCGACGACGACGGCAAGCTGGTCGAAATCCAGTCGGTCGGCCGCGACGTCACCGACCGCAAGCTGGCGGAGGAAAAACGCGCCGAGGCCCTGCGCGAGGCGAAGGAAGCCAACCGCGCGAAAAGTCTTTTCCTCGCCGCGATGAGCCATGAAATCCGTACACCGATGAACGGCGTCATCGGCATGACGCAATTGCTCCTCGACACCAAACTCGCGCCCGCGCAGTGGTCCTATGCCGAAGCCGTGCGCGCCTCCGGCCAGGCGCTGCTCGCCATCATCAACGACATTCTCGACTATTCGAAAATCGAAGCCGGCAAGGTCACGCTCGACGAAGCGCCCTTCGATCCGCGTCACGTGCTCGAAAGCGTTGCCGAGTTGCTGGCGCCGCGCGCCTTCGACAAGGGCCTCGAAGTCGTGACCGACATTTCGGCGTCGGTGCCCAAGCGCCTTCTTGGCGACGAACCGCGCATCCGCCAGATCTTGATCAACCTCGCAGGCAACGCCGTCAAGTTCACAGGTTCGGGCGGCGTCGCGCTGCGTCTGTCGCGCCCGGGCGCCCACACGGGCGACACCGCCGAATTGCTGCTCGAAATCGAGGACACCGGCATCGGCATGGACAAGACGAGCCTCGAACACATCTTCGACGAATTCGCGCAGGCCGATCAGTCCCATGCCCGCCAGTATGAGGGCACCGGTCTCGGCCTTGCGATCACGCGCCGCCTGGTCGATGCCATGGGCGGCCGCATCGAGGTCGAAAGCGAACGCGGCAAGGGCTCGATCTTCCGCGTCCACCTGCCGCTGAAGATCGCCGAACCGGCGGCCGGCGCCGCTTCGCACGCCGCACTCGAAGGCGTGCGTGTACTGATCCTCAACGACCGGCCGTTGCTGGCCGCAGGCCTCGCGCGCGCTGCCGGCGCCGCCGGCGCCGAAACGCATCTCGTCGCCGATGCCCCCGCCCTTGCCCGCGCGCTCGCCGCGGCACCCGCCGATGTTTTCATCTGTCCCGCCGACGGTGCGGCCGGCGAAGGCGCGGCGCTCGCCGCCGAAGCGCGCCGCCTTCAACCAGGCATCGGCACACTGGTGTTGCTGCGCCCGCAGGACCGCGACCGTCTCGACGCGCTGACGCAAACCCGCGACGCGCCCTTCGACGGCTATCTGGTGCGCCCGGTGCGCGCCGCCTCGCTGCTCGGCCGCCTGACCGATCTGCGCGTGCGCGGCTGGGCCGGCGACATCGGCGCGCCCTATGCGCACGATTTCGCGCCCGTCGAACCGGAAGCGCCGCCGGCGCCCAAGCCGCGCAAGAAGATGGCCGCGCCCGCGCTGTCGCTCTGTGTGCTGGTCGCCGAGGACAATGAGATCAATGCGCTGCTGACGCGCACCTTGCTTGAACATACCGGTCACAGCGTTCGTCTGGCGCGCAACGGCGTCGAGGCCGTCGCCGCCATCGAGGCCGATGCGGCCGGCGAGATCGACCTCGTGCTGATGGACCTTCACATGCCGGGCATGGACGGCTTCGAGGCGACGGCGCGCATCCGTGCCCTCGATACCGCGCATGCCGCCCTCCCCATCATCGCCCTGACGGCGAACGCCATGGCCGAGGATCGTCAGGCCTGCCTCGACGCGGCGATGGACGATTATCTGTCGAAGCCCGTCGCCGCCGACGCGCTCACCGCGACGCTCGCCCAATGGGCCGGCCGCCGCTCGGCGCATGGAACGCGCGCTGGCGAAAAGGCGAATCTTGCCTAGAGTGAAGCCGGTTGAACGGCACGGGGAATGATTCGATGTCGGTGGCGGAAGACAAGCGCGACGGCCGGATGAGCCTCGCCGAAATGTGGAAAATCTATGCCGAGCCGCGCATGCTGATCATGCTGCTGCTGGGTTTCTCGGCCGGCCTTCCCTACCTCCTCGTCTTTTCGACGCTTTCGGCATGGCTGCGCGAGGTCGGCGTCACGCGCACCGAAATCGGCCTGCTGAGCTATGTCGGCCTTGCCTACACGATCAAGTTTCTCTGGGCGCCGCTTCTCGACCGCATCCGCCTGCCCGTGCTCGACCGCTTGCTCGGCAAGCGTCGCGCCTGGATGATTTTCGCGCAAGCCGTCGCGGCCGCCGCCCTCGTCGTCATCTCCTTCAGCGATCCGGCCGTCTCGCTGGTGCCGGTCGTCTTCGGCGCGCTGGTGCTGGCCTTCGCCTCCGCGACACAGGACATCTCGATCGACGCCTGGCGCATCGAGGCCGCGCCGGAGGAAAAACAGGGCGCGATGGCGGCCGTCTACCAGCTCGGCTATCGTTTCGCGCTGATCGGATCGGGCGCCGGCGCGCTTTACATCGCCGACTTTGTTTCGTGGCAGGCGGCCTATCTCGCGATGGCGGCATTGATGCTGGTCGGCATCGGCGCGGCGCTTCTCGCACCGCGTTTGCCGGAAGCACAAGCACCGATCATCGGCGAGGAGGCGATGTCGGAGATCGTCCATCGCTTCCACATGCAAGGCCCGCTGGAAGCCGCCTTTGCCTGGACATACCGCGCCGTCATCGCCCCCTTCGTCGATTTCTTCGGCCGCTACGGCTGGTGGTCGCTCGCCATGCTGGCGCTGATCGGTCTTTACCGTGTGCCCGACTTCGTGATGGGCGTGATGGCCAATCCGCTCTATATCGACATCGGCTTCTCGCTTTCGACCATCGCCACGGTGGTGAAGGTCTATGGCGTCTGGATGACGATCGCGGGCGCCATTGTCGGCGGTCTGGCGGTGGCGCGCTTCGGCATCATGCGCACGCTGCTTGCAGGCGCGCTCGCCGCCACGCTCACCAATCTCGTCTTTGTCTGGCTGGCGATGCAAGGCGCGAACACGACCGCGCTCGCCATCACGATCAGCGCCGAGAATTTCTCCGGCGGTTTTGCCGGCACCTGCCTCATCGCCTATATGTCGAGTCTGGTGAACCACCAGTTCGCGGCCACGCAATATGCGTTGTTCAGTTCCGCCTTCGCGCTGCCGGGCAAGATACTGGGCGGTCTGTCGGGCGTCATGGTCGACTGGTACGCCGTTCGCCCGGCTATCGCCCAGGCGCTGGTCGGCGTGGCGCCGGGCCTCACGCCGGCAACCGTCGGCTATGTGCCCTTCTTCATCTCGACCGCGCTGATGGGCGTGCCGGCCATTCTGCTGATTCTGCTGGTGATGGGGCACCGAAAGAAAATAGAAGCAAAAACAACGGCGTAAGGCCGACATCCATATGTCGCCATCTGCTGCGACAAGGGGACGGAGCTTTCCTTGGCCGCGTTTGCTTGGCACAAGGCGGCGATAATGAAAGGATGAAGGCATGACGACGGGAGGCCCGGGTTCGGGTGGGGCTGAACCGGCGACGCGCGGCGACATGGCCCCGCTTCGTGCGCCGCGTCCCGGCAGTGTGAACGATTTGGGTTTAGGGTCCGCAATAATGCCAACGATAAAAACGGACAAAGGCGGCGGGCCGCTTGCCTCGACGGCTGTGCGCCCCGCGGATACGACGAGCTACGGCCGCCGCGGCGACCTCGAAGTCCGTCTTGCCGCCTCGCCGCGCGAGATCGACGCCGCGCAGGCGATCCGCTACCGCGTCTTCTACGAGGAAATGTCGGCGATCCCCGATGCCGAAACGCGCGCCCGCCGGCGCGACGCCGACCGTTTCGACGACATCTGCGATCACCTGCTGGTGCTCGACCATGCGCTGGTGCCGGGCGAGGACGGCGAGTTGCCGCCCGACGATCCCGACAGCTTGAAGAAAGTCGTCGGCTGTTACCGTCTGCTGCGCCAGGACGTCGCCGAGCGCCACGGCGGTTTCTACACCGCCAGCGAATACGACATCGCGCCACTGCTCGCGCGCCATGCCGATCTCAATTTCCTCGAGCTCGGCCGTTCCTGCGTGCTGAAGCCCTACCGCACCAAGCCAACGGTCGAATTGCTCTGGCACGGCATCATGCATTATGTGACCGCGCATAATCTCGACGTGATGTTCGGCTGCGCGAGCTTCGAGGGCACGGACCCGGCGGCGCTCGCCGCGCCGCTGTCCTATCTGCATCACTTCCATGCCGCGCCGGAAGACTGGCGCGTCCGCGCGCTGCCCGAATGCTACGAGGAAATGAACCGCATTCCGAAAGACGAAGTCGACCCGCGCGAGGCGCTGCGCGCGCTGCCGCCGATGATCAAGGGTTACTTGCGTGCCGGCTGCTATATCGGCGAGGGCGCGGTGGTCGACCGGCAATTCGGCACCACCGACGTGCTGATCCTCTTTCCGGTCGCGCAGATTTCCGACCGCTATTTGTCGAAGTTCGGCGCCAAATACGGCACGCCGGGCGGCAGGATCTGAACCTCAGCGGTCGAGATTATAGGCCGCCAGCGCCGCCATGTTGACGAGGTCGGAAACGTTGGCCGTCATCGGCACGATCTGCACCGGCTTTTCGAGCCCGACCAGCAGCGGTCCGATCAGCGTCGAACCGCCCAGCACGCGCAAGAGCTTGGTCGAAATCGATGCGGCATGGATCGCCGGCATGATCAGCACGTTGGCCGTGTCGGAAAGCCGGCAGAATGGATAAAGCGACATCGTTTCGCGGTTGAGCGCGACGTCGGCCGCCATCTCGCCGTCATATTCAAAATTGACATTGCGCGTATCGAGAATGCGCACCGCGTCGCGCACCGTCGCCGGCCGTTCATGCGTATGCGTACCGAAACTCGAATTGGCGAGCAGCGCCACGCGCGGTTCGTAGCCGAGCCGCCGCGCCACTTCGGCAGCCTGCGTCGCGATGTCGGCAAGCTCGGTGGCCGTCGGCATCTCGTAGACATTGGTGTCGGCGACAAGCACCGTGCGCCCGCCCGCCACCACCAGCGTCACGCCGATGGGCTTGCGTCCGTCCACTGCGTCGATGACGCGCCGTACGTCTTCGAGCGCCACCGAATAGGTGCGCGTGACGCCGGTCACCATCGCGTCGGCGTCGCCCCGCTCCAGCATCAGCGCCGAAAAGATGTTGCGGTCGTTGCTTGTCAGCCGGTGGCAGTCGCGATAGAGAAAGCCCTGCCGCTGCAGTTTGCCGTAGAGAAAATCGGCATATTCGTCGACCCTCTCCGAGGTGCGCGCATTGCGTATATCGAGATCGGTTCGGGGATCGAGCCCCATCTGGCCGAGCGTATTGCGGATCTGTTCCTCGCGCCCGACAAGGATCGGCTGGCCGAGCCCGCCGTCGCGAAAGGCGAGCGCCGCGCGGATCACGCGCTCTTCCTCGCCCTCGGCAAAGACGACGCGCTTCGGATCGCGACGCACTTTGTCCATGATGACCTGCAGCGTTCCCGCCGTCGGGTTGAGCCGCGCCGAAAGCCGGTTCTTGTAGGCTTCCATGTCGACGATCGGCAGACGCGCGACGCCGGAATCCATCGCCGCCTTGGCCACCGCCGGCGGAATTTCGCGAATGAGCCGCGGGTCGAACGGCACCGGAATGATGTAGCCGGGGCCGAAGCGCGGCCGCTCGTCTTGGTACGCCGCGGCCACTTCGTCCGGCACGTCCTCGCGTGCAAGCTTCGCCAGCGCCTGCGCGCAGGCGATCTTCATGTCCTCGTTGATCGCGCTGGCGCGCACATCGAGCGCGCCGCGGAAGATATAGGGGAAGCCGAGAACATTGTTGACCTGGTTCGGATAGTCCGAGCGTCCCGTCGCGATGATCGCGTCGTCGCGCACCTGCGCGACTTCCTCGGGCGTAATCTCGGGGTCGGGATTGGCCATCGCGAAAATGATCGGTTTGTCCGCCATCGAGGCGACCATCTTCTGGTTGATCGCGCCCTTGGCCGACAGCCCCAGGAAAACGTCGCAGCCCACCATCGCCTCTTCGAGCGTCCGCGCATCGGTCGTCGCCGCATGCGCCGACTTCCACTGGTTCATGCCCTCGACGCGGCCCTTGTAGATGACGCCCTTGGTGTCGCAGAGGATCGCATTGTCATGCGGCAGACCCATCGCCTTGATCAGTTCCAGACAGGCAATGCCGGCCGAGCCCGCGCCGTTGACGACGACCTTGATGTCCTTGATGTCGCGGCCCGTCAGAAAAAGTGCGTTGATGAGGCCGGCGGCGGTGATGATCGCGGTGCCGTGCTGGTCGTCGTGAAAGACCGGAATGTCCATCATCTCGCGCAAGCGGCTTTCGATGACGAAGCAGTCCGGCGCTGAAATATCTTCCAGATTGATGCCGCCGAAGGAGGGGCCCAGATAGCGCACCGAATTGATGAAGGCGTCGACGTCCTTGGTGTCGACTTCGAGATCGATGGAATCGACATCGGCGAAGCGCTTGAAGAGCACGGCCTTGCCCTCCATCACCGGCTTGGAGGCCAGCGCCCCGAGATCGCCGAGCCCGAGGATCGCCGTGCCGTTCGAGATCACGGCGACGAAATTGCCCTTCGAGGTGTAGTCGTAGGCCGCGTCGGGATTTTCGGCGATGGCGCGCACCGGCGCCGCGACGCCGGGGCTGTAGGCCAGCGACAGATCGCGCTGCGTCGCCATGGGCTTTGTGGCGTTGATTTCGAGTTTCCCGGGCTTGCCCTGGGAATGGAAGAGGAGCGCTTCCTCGTCGGTAAACTGGCGCCGCTTTTTCTTGCTCATGCGATCGGACATCCGGAGTTTCGGCTGGAGGCGCGCAAATCCCGGAATACCGCCGGAAGCCCGCCCCTCCGGGGCCCGCCCCGGATGCCGCTTTGTAGGCTGGCGATCCGTCAATAACAAGCCGCCGCCGTTGATTCTGCCCGATTTTTGGGTCCCCGGCCCCCTCTTTCAGGCAGCGGCGGTTCTGCTAGTCTGCGCTTCCATGTCAGAGCCCGCCCCCCATCCCTTCAAGCAGGAAAACCCGCCTTCCGCTGCGGTGCCGCCGCCTTCGCCGGATGCGACACCGATGATGGCCCAATATCTGGAGATCAAGGCCGGTCATCCGGGCGCGCTCCTCTTCTACCGCATGGGCGATTTCTACGAGCTCTTCTTCGACGACGCGGTCGCGGCATCGGAAGCCCTCGACATCGCGCTGACGAAGCGCGGCAAGCATGCGGGGGCGGACATCCCGATGTGCGGCGTGCCGGTCCACAGCCACGAGGCCTATCTCGAACGCCTGATCCGCAAGGGCTTCAAGGTCGCGGTCTGCGAGCAGGTCGAGGACCCGGCCGAGGCGAAGAAGCGCGGCGCGAAATCCGTGGTCGCCCGCGCCGTCACAAGACTGGTGACGCCCGGCACCCTGACCGAGGACACGCTGCTCAATGCGCGCGCCCATAATTATCTGGCGGCGCTGGCCCGCACCGGCGCCGAGGCGACGCTCGGTCTTGCCTGGGTCGATGTCTCGACCGGCCGCTTTGAGGCGATGGCGCTGCCGCCGTCGGGCGTCGCTGCCGAGCTGGCGCGGCTCGCGCCCGGCGAATTGCTGATCGTCGAAGGCACGGGCGACGATGCCGCCGCGCAATCGGGCGCCGCACTGACCGAACTCCCCGCCATCCGTTTCGACAGCGCCGCCGCCGAACGCCGCCTGAAAGCCCATCTCGGTGTCGCGGCGCTCGATGCCTTCGGCGCCTTCACCCGCGCCGAGCTCGGCGCCATGGGCGCATTGCTCGGTTACGTCGAACTGACCCAGGTCGGCCGCATGCCGGCGCTCTCGGCGCCGCGCCGTATCGCAAGCGCCGACGCCATGACCATCGATGCCGCGACCCGCGCCAACCTCGAACTGGTGAAAACGTTGCAGGGTGAAAGCGCCGGATCGCTGTTGTCGGTGATCGACCGCACGGCAACCGGCGCCGGCGCGCGCGAGCTGGCCTCGCGCCTCGCCGCGCCCTTGACCGATCCGTCGGCGATTGCCGCGCGCCTCGACGCGGTCGAGTGGTTCCTCGACAGCCGCGACATTCGCCACGATCTGCGCGCCGCGCTGAAATCGGCGCCCGACATTGCCCGCGCGCTGTCGCGCCTCTCGCTGGCGCGTGGCGGCCCGCGCGATCTTGCGGCGGTTGCGGGCGGCCTCGACGCCGCGCACAAGCTCGCCGCGATGCTCGATGCCGCGTCGCCATCCTTGCTGCCACTTCCGGAAGAAATCGCCGCCGCCGCCGTCGCGCTGCGCGGTGTCGCCGCAAATCTGAAAACGCATCTTGCCGCCGCGCTGGCCGAAGAACTGCCGCTGCTGGCGCGCGACGGTGGTTTCATCGCCAAAGGTCACGACGCGACGCTCGATCAAACGCGCGCGCTGCGCGACGATGCGCGCAAGCTCATCGCCGGGTTGCAGACGAAATATGCGGGCGAGACCGGCATCGCCGCCCTGAAGATCCGCCACAACAATGTGCTCGGCTATTATATCGAGGTGCCGCCGCGCCACGGCGAAAAGCTCGTCGCCCCGCCATTCTCCGACAGCTACATCCACCGCCAGACCATGGCGAATGCGATGCGTTTCACGACGCCGGAACTTGCAGGGTTGGCCAGCCGCATCGCTGAGGCCGCCGGCCGCGCGCTCGAAATCGAACTGGCCTTGTTCGACGCGCTGGCCGCCGCCGTGATTGCCGAAGCGCCGGCGCTTTCGCGCGCCGCATCGGCGCTCGCCGCGCTCGATGTCGCATCGGCACTTGCCGAGCTTGCAGCCGAGCGCCGCTATGCGCGCCCCCGCGTCGATGCCAGCCTCGCCTTCGACATCAAGGGTGGTCGTCACCCGGTCGTCGAAGCGGCGCTCGCACGCAGCGGCGAACAATTCGTGCCCAACGACTGCAACCTCTCGGCGGATGCTTCAAGCATGGAGCAAGGATCGCAGTCCCGCAGCGACATGCAAAACAATATGTCCCGCCGCGAGGCACCACTTCAAAGGAGCATATGGCTCCTCACCGGCCCCAACATGGCCGGCAAGTCGACTTTCCTCCGCCAGAACGCGCTGATCGCCATTCTGGCGCAGATGGGAAGCTTCGTGCCCGCCGAAGATGCGCATATCGGCATCGTCGATCGCCTGTTCAGCCGCGTCGGCGCCGCCGACGATCTGGCGCGCGGCCGCTCGACCTTCATGGTCGAAATGGTCGAGACGGCGGCGATCCTCAATCAGGCGGGCGAACGTTCGCTGGTGATCCTCGACGAGATCGGCCGCGGCACCGCCACCTATGACGGCTTGTCGATCGCCTGGGCCGCGGTCGAACATCTGCACGAGGTCAACCGCTCGCGCGCCCTCTTCGCGACGCATTACCACGAGCTGACCGCGCTCACCGAAAAGCTGCCGCATCTGGCCAACGCCACCATGCGCGTCAAGGAATGGCAGGGCGATGTCGTCTTCCTGCATGAAGTCGGCCCCGGTGCCGCCGACCGGTCCTATGGCATCCAGGTGGCGAAACTCGCAGGTCTCCCCGCGCCCGTCATCGCCCGCGCGCAAGCCGTGCTGGCGGCGCTCGAAAAAAGCGGCGAGGGCACGAAGACCGCGAAGCTGATCGACGACCTGCCGCTCTTCACTGCAAGCGCCAGGCCGGCGCCCGTCGCGACGGCAAGCGCCGTCGAAGAGGAACTGAAAACCGTCAACCCCGACGCATTAACGCCGAAGGAAGCGCTCGATCTGATTTACAGGTTGAAGGCGCAGGCGGCGAAAGACGGCGAATGAACGGGCCTCACTTCCGCCCGATGTAAATGCACTCGTCGCGCAACAGCCCCCACTTCACTTCTTCCTCCGGTTTGCGCCGGTAGGTCTCGACCTTGAAGCCCGCCGCTTCGAGCTTGGTCGCGAAGTCGCGCCCGTAATAGCGCTTGTGGTCGGTGCCGCCGAAATGCGCGAAGCGTTCGTCGAGGTCGGTGATCGCCGGGTTCTCGTAGGTCTCCTCGCGCGACAGATTGATTGGCACCGAGAAGAAGCCGTAGCCGCCGGGCTTCAGCACCCGGAACATTTCGCGCATCGCCGCCTTGTCGTCGTCGACATGCTCGAAAACGTGATTGGCGACCACCACATCGAAAAAATTGTCCGGCCGGTCGATCTTTGTGATGTCGAGCCGGTACTTGGCGATCTTCGCGTAGAGATCGGCGGGCTCGTAATCGGGGTTGTCCTTCATCGCCCGTATCAGCCATTTCTCGGGGCCGAACTGCAGTATCTTCTTCGTCGTGAGATCGATATTGTGGTCGAGCAGATAGAGTTGCATCAGCCGGTGTCGTTCACGCGAACCGCAATTCGGGCAGCGCGTGTCCCAGCGCGAGGGCCGGCCGACCGACAGGAAGATGCCGTGATAGCCGCAAACCGGGCAGTCCCGCTTGATCTTCTTGCGCGAAAACTGGCCGCGATCCTTCCACCAGCCCTGTACGAACCGGCTGAACACTTTTCGCCGGTTGATCCCGGTATGTTTGTCGTTCAAGGCCTGCTCGCTCAACTGTTGCCGTCCACTGCCCGCCGCCGGGCGATGAAACATCGTCAGCCTCTGAACAGGTTTGTCAAGCAACGAGCGGCGGGGCGTCAAAGCGGCTCGGGTTCCACCTTGATCTTCCGCAGCGCATCCCGGAGGTCGGCAATGCCGGCCTCCGGATCGCCGCTTTCGCATTTCTCGACGCCGCTTCGGTGCAACGCGCGCGCCGCGTCGGCCTGAGGAAAACTCTTCCGGTATTTGAAATCGAACTGGAACCGGTAGTTAAGCCGGTCGCAGATGACGCCGGCGTCGTCCTCAGGCGTTTGCGCGTCGGCAGACCCGGCAAGCGCCGTGGCGGCGCCGAGGCCTGCGGCGGCAAGAATTAAGGCGAACTTGCGCATCGTTCTCTCCCGTTCCGGGGATGCTCAGGCCGCCGGGTCGACCAGTAGCGTCCGCAACGCCTCGCGCAACTGGTCAGCACCTTCCTCGGTGTTGCCGGCGCGGCAATTTTCAACCGCTTCCTCCCGCACCGCACGCGCGTCGTCCGCGTAGGGCAGGCCCGCCTTGAATTTGGAAACGTAGTTGTACTGTGCGTTGAGGCGCGCGCAGGTGTCGTCGTCGAGCGCCTGTGTCTGCGCGCTGGCGGCCGGCGTCATCGCGATGCCGGCGGCCAGCAGGGCCGCGCCCAGCGCCGCAACGAGCGAGGCTTCTTTCGGAAAGGTGGGTGTATGGCGCATGGCTTTCATCCTCCATCCGTTGCCTGTTTGCGTTATCTCTGCTGCCGGACCGGATCGCTCCCTCCGGCAACCTCGAAATGGAAATCGAATATGGCGAGAATCTGACGAAATCGGCTGCGATTCTGAAAAATGCGTAATGATTTAGTGCGGCGCCGGTGATGTGATAAAGCTTGCGCCGCAAGTCCCCGACCCGGTCCCGACAAGGAGCCGCCCCCATGGGCCGCACGATGCCGAGCCTTCTTGAAATCGCCGATCCGGAGCGCATCCGCGGTGATCTCGACGCCGCCGCCGCCCGCCTCGGCCGCGACGAGGAAGCGCTGAAGCGCGCCGTCGTCGATGTCCTGAAGGCGGTGTTGGCGCAGGGCCGCGCCAAGGCGCGCGAGCGGCTCGAACAGGGCGCGCATCGGGGCCGCGCCTGTGCCGAAAGCCTGAGCTACCTCCAGGACCGCGTCATCGAGGAGCTCTACCGCTTCGCCACCACCCACGCCTTCACGGCGTCAAACCCCTCGAAGGCCGAGCGCATCGCCATCGCCGCGGTCGGCGGCTATGGCCGTGGCACGCTCGCGCCGGGCTCCGATGTCGATCTTCTGTTCCTGCTGCCCTACAAGCAGACCCCCTGGGGCGAGAGCGTTGTCGAATACATGCTCTATGTGCTCTGGGACCTCGGCCTGAAGGTCGGCCATTCGACGCGCTCCATCGCCGATTGTATCCGCCTTGCCCGCGCCGATTTCACCATCCGCACCGCGCTGCTCGAGGCGCGCTTCATCTATGGCGACCGCGAGCTCTACGACGATCTCGAAAAGCGTTTCGATGCCGAGGTGGTGAAAGGCACGGCCAACGAATTCGTCGAGGCCAAGCTTGCCGAGCGCGACCAGCGCCACACGCGTTCGGGCGAAAGCCGCTACCTGGTCGAACCCAACGTCAAGGAAGGCAAGGGCGGCCTGCGCGATCTCAACACGCTGTTCTGGATCGCGAAATATGTCTACCGCGTCAAGCAGCCCTCCGATCTCGTCAAGGCCGGCGTCTTCACGAAGGAGGAATACCAGACCTTCCGCAAGGCCGAGAATTTTCTCTGGGCGGTGCGCTGCGAGCTGCACTTCCTCACCGGCCGCGCCGAGGAGCGCATCACCTTCGACCTCCAGACCGAAATGGCCAAGCGCCTCGGCTACCAGACGCATCGCGGCCTGAAGGCGGTCGAACGTTTCATGAAGCACTACTTCCTGATCGCCAAGGATGTCGGCGACCTGACGCGCATTTTCTGCGCCGTGCTCGAGGATCAGGAGAAAAAGAAGAAACCCTCCATCGGCCGCTTCATGCAGGCGATGCGCCGCAAGAAAGTTATTCGCGGCTTCAATGTCGAGAGCGGACGCCTCGCGGTCACGAAGCAGGATTTCTTCGACAGGGATCCGGTCAACATCATCCGCCTCTTCCACGTCGCCAATCAACACGGCCTCGACATTCATCCCGACGCGCTGAAACTGCTGACGCGCTCGCTGAAGCTCGTCGACGCCGCCTTGCGCAAGAACGAGGAGGCAAACCGCCTCTTCCTCGACATCCTCGCCTCGCGCAAGGATCCCGAAACGACATTGCGCTGGATGAACGAGGCCGGCGTGCTCGGCCGCTTCGTCCCCGATTTCGGCCGCATCGTCGCGCTGATGCAGTTCAACATGTATCACCACTACACGGCCGACGAGCATCTCTTGCGCGCCATCGGCATCCTCTCGGAAGTCGAGCGCGGGGTGAATGCCGAGGAATATCCGAAAGCCCATGAACTGATGGGCAAGATCAAGAGCCGCAACGCAGTCTACATGGCGGTCTTCCTCCACGACATCGCGAAAGGCCGCGACGAGGACCATTCCGATGCCGGCGCCGCCATCGCGCGCCGTCTCTGCCCGCGGCTCGGCATGAGCGAGGGCGAAACGGAATCGGTCGCCTGGCTGGTGCAGAACCATCTTGTCATGTCCGACGTCGCCCAGCGCCGCGACATAGCCGACCCGCGTACCGTGCGCGACTTCGCCGATCTGGTGCAAAGCCCCGAGCGGCTGAAGATGCTCTTTGTACTGACGGTTGTCGACATCAAGGCCGTCGGCCCCGGTGTCTGGAACGGCTGGAAGGCGCAATTGCTGCGCCAGCTCTATTTCGAGACGGAGGCCGTGCTTCAGGGCGGGGACAACGCGGTCAACCGCAAGACGCGCGTTGCCGAGGCGAAGGAAGCCTTGGCCGCGCATCTCGCCGACTGGTCGAAAGCCGCGCGCGACCGCTACTTCACGCGCCATGCCGACGGCTACTGGCTCTCCCTCGATACCGAAACGCAAGTTCGTCACGCACATCTGATCGAAGGCGCGAAGGATGCGCCCCTCACCATCGCCGCCGAGCCGGAGCCCGACCGCGACGTGACGCAATTGACGCTCTACACGCAGGACCATCCCGGCCTCTTCGCGCGTTTCGCCGGCGCCTGCGCGGTGCTCGGCATGAACATTGTCGATGCGAAAATCTTCACCACCCGCGACGGCATGGCGCTCGACATGCTCTGGGTGCAGGACGCATCCGGCGGCGCCATCGCCGAGCCGCGCCGTCTGGCCCGCCTTGAGGAAACGATCCGCAAGGTGCTGTCGGGTGAAATCCTGCCGCCCGACGCGATCGAGCAGCGCGCGCGCCGCGAACGCCGCACCGAGGCTTTCTCGGTCGCGCCCCAGGTCTTCATCGACAACGAGGCGTCCGACGACTACACCGTGATCGAGGTCAACGGCCTCGACAGGCCGGGCCTTGTCCACGCGTTGTCGCGCGCCCTTTTCCATCTCGGCCTCACCATCGGCTCGGCCCACATCACCACCTATGGCGAGCGTGCGGTCGACGTTTTCTATGTGAAGGACGTGATCGGCCACAAGGTGACCAACGCCAACAAGAAGAAGGCCGTCGAGCGTCACCTGCTCGAGGCGCTGGCCGACCCGGTCAAGAAGTCCCGCCCCGCCAAGCGCGCCAGGCGCGAGGAAATGGCGGCGGCGGAATGAGTTGCGCCGGCAACGGCGTCAATCAGCGGGATCGTTCTGCCGTCGCCGGGCATCGTTGTAGACAGCGCCGTCGCGCCGCCCGATGCCGATCACACGCACCTCGATGCGATCGTCGATCACTTTGTAGACAAGCCGATAGCCTGCCTCGCGCAGCTTGATTTTGTAGCAATCGGGCATGTTGCCGAGTTTGTGCTTCTCGATTCGCGGCGCTTCGAGCCGTCGGGCGAGAATCTTCTGGAATTGTTTCTTGATGTCAGGCCCGAGCTTGCGCCATTCCTTTTTGGCGTCTTCGACGAAGCTGAGCCTATAGCTCATCGAGCTGCTCGAGCGTCACATAGGTGGCAGGCTGCCCTTCGCGCTCGATCACCTTCTTCATGTCCTCGTAGTCTTCGAGCAGATCGAGCATGCGTTCATAGGATGCCGGATCGAGAACATAGGCGACCGGCTTGTTGCGGTTGAGAATCGCAACGGCGCCGTCGGCCGCCTCCTCGATGACGCGGGCCGGGCTGCGCTTCAACTCGCTGATGCTCGAAACAAGATTGGCGACAAGAACACGGGACATTGGAAGCTCCTTTATCAGCACGAATATAAAGACTTTTATTCGTTCTAACAAGAGCCTAAATAACAGTACATCTAATGGTACTGTTCATCTGGTCGCTATTTCGCCGCAGAAAGGCTAGAGATTCTGCCGAGCCTCCCAACCGGCGAGCCCCCGCCTGCCATGACCTCGAGCCCCGCGCCGAAACCCGTTCATATCGCCCGCTCCGCCGCCACCATCGGCGGCACCACGCTGGTGAGCCGCCTGCTCGGTTTCCTGCGCGACGTGATGATGGCGGCGGCCTTGGGCGCCGGGCCGATTGCCGACGCTTTCTTCGTCGCCTTCCGCTTCCCCAACATGTTTCGCTCGATCTTTGCGGAAGGCGCCTTCAACGCGGCCTTCGTGCCGCTTTTCTCAAAGCGCCTCGAAGGCGAGGGCAGGGCGGCAGCGAAACGTTTCGCCGAGGATGCGCTTTCGGTGTTGCTCGTCGCGCTGCTGCTCCTCACCATCGCCGCCGAAATCGCCATGCCCTGGATCATGCTGGTCTTCGCGCCGGGCTTTGCCGAGGACCCGCAGAAATTTGCCTGGGCGGTCGAGTTCACGCGCATCGCCTTTCCCTATCTCCTGTTCATCTCGCTCACCGCCTTGCAGGCGGCGATCCTGAATTCGCTCGGCCGCTTCTTTCCGGGCGCCGCCGCGCCGGTGATGCTGAATGTCACGCTGATCGTCGCGATCCTCTTTCTGGTGCCGCTGACCGACAATCCGGGTACGGCGCTTGCCTGGGGCGTCGCGGCGGCGGGCGTCGTGCAGTTCGTCTGGCTCGCCGTCTCGCTCTGGCGCGCGGGCTTCGTGCTCCGCCTGCGCCTGCCGAAACTGACGCCCGATGTCCGCCGCCTCTTCCGTCTCGGCGTGCCGGGCGTCGTCGCCGGCGGCATCACGCAGGTCAACCTCACCATCGGCACGATCATCGCCTCGCTGCAGGCGGGCGCGGTGTCCTGGCTTTATTATGCCGACCGGATTTATCAGCTGCCGCTCGCCGTCATCGGCATCGCGATCGGCGTCGTGCTGCTGCCGGATCTCTCGCGCCGGTTGCGCGCCGGCGACGGCGCGGGCGCGATGGGCGCGCAGAACCGCGCGCTGGAATTCGCAATGCTGTTGACGGTGCCCGCCGCCGCCGGCATCGCGGTGCTCGCCTTCGACATTATCGGCATCCTCTTCGAGCGCGGCGCCTTCACCGCCGCGGACACGCGAGCCACCGCATTGGCGCTGATCGTCTATGCGGCGGGCCTCCCCGCCTTCGTACTGATCAAGATTTTCCAGCCCGCTTTCTTCGCCCGCGAGGACACGAAGACGCCGCTCCGCTTCGCCGCCGTCTCGATCGTCGTCAACATCTTGGGCAGCATTATCCTCTTCCAGTTCATCGGCTATGTCGGCATCGCGGTCGGCACCGTGCTGGCGGCCTGGACCAATGTCGGTCAGCTCGCCACCCGCCTCTGGAAACAGGGCGACTTCGCGCCCGATGCGAGCCTCGCCCGCGTGCTGCCGCTCACCGTCATGGCCGCC
>JAHBYM010000300.1 GCA_019635975.1 Parvibaculum sp.
CCGCGCCCAGACGAGATGGAGGTCGCAGGCCTGAAAGGCCGTCGCGCTGGCCGCGGCGCGCGCCTCGAGCGCCCGCCATTCCGGCGCCAGCGCCTCGACGGCCTCGGGGCGCGTCAGCGTCGTCACGGCAATCTCCGGCGACGGCGCCTCGACGCGCTCATCCGCCGTCGCGGTGCCGATCAGCCCCGCGGCATAGAGCAGCTGGTCGAGTAGCAATCCCTCCTGCAGGATCAACAAGGCTTCCATGAAATCCCCAAACCCGCGCGGCCGGGCCCCGGCATCGACGCCGGGAACGGCAATCAGCGGATTTTCGCCCGGATTTGGTTAAGAACGGTTGACCGGCGCGGCCGAAAAAGGCCTCAGGCGCCCGCCATTTCCATCCATTCGTCCTCGGTGATCGTCTCGATCCCGAGTTCCTGCGCTTTCGCGAGCTTGGAGCCCGCCCCCGGCCCGTGGACCACGAGGTCGGTCTTCGCCGAGACGGAGCCCGCGACCTTCGCCCCCATCTGCTCGGCCCGCGCCTTGGCCTCCGAGCGGGTCATGCGCTCGAGCGAGCCGGTGAAGACCACGGTCTTGCCGGCGATGGGGGAGCCGGTCTCCTGCGCCGGCAGCGGCACGGCCGTCACACCGGCCTTGCGCAACCCCGCCAGAACCTCGCGGTTGTGCGGCTCGTCGAAGAAGTCGGTCAGCGCCTCGGCCAGCACCTCGCCGACGCCGTCGATCGACATGAGCTCGTCCCAGGCCTCGCCACCCCGACCGGCAGCGGCGCGCATCTGCGCCTCGAAATTGTCGAGCGTGCCATAGCTGCGCGCCAGCAGCCGGGCGTTGGTTTCGCCGACATGGCGGATGCCGAGCGCGAAGATGAAGCGGTCGAGATCGACCGCGCGTCGTGCGTCGATGGCCGCAAAGAGGTTGCGCGCCGAGGTCTCGCCCCAGCCTTCCCGGTCCTTCAACTTCTTGAGGCTCTTTTTGTCGCGCGCTTCGAGCGTAAAAATATCGTCGGGCCGTGCGATCAGCCCGTCGGCGTAGAAGGCCGATATCTGCTTCTCGCCCAAACCCTCAATGTCGAAGGCATTGCGCGACACGAAATGCCGGAGCCGCTCCACCGCTTGCGCCGGACAGACAAGGCCGCCGGTGCAGCGCCGGTCGACATCCATCTTGCCGGTCTTCGGGTTGACCTCGCGCACCGCATGGCTGCCGCATTCGGGACAGGTTTCGGGAAAGACGAACTTCTTCTTGCCGCGGGGCTTGTCCTCGACCACGCGCACGATCTGCGGAATGACATCGCCCGCCCGCTGCACGACCACGGTGTCGCCGGGACGCACGCCGAGACGTTCGATCTCGTCCTGATTGTGCAACGTCGCATTCGATACGACGACGCCGCCGACCGTCACCGGCGTCAGCCGCGCTACCGGCGTCAGCTTGCCGGTGCGGCCGACCTGGATTTCGATTTTCTCCAGCACCGTCATCGCCTGCTCGGCCGGGAACTTGTGGGCAACTGCCCAGCGCGGGCTGCGCGAGACGAAGCCGAGCCGGTTCTGCCAATCGAGCCGGTCGACCTTGTAGACGACGCCGTCTATGTCGTAGCCGAGGCCCGCGCGGCTTTCCTCGACCTCGTGATAGAAAGCGATCAACTCGTCGACGCTCGCACAGCACCGGAAGAGCGGATTGACCGCAAATCCCCATTTGGCGAAGGCGTCGATGACGCCCGATTGCGTTTCGGCCGGCAGCGCCGACATCTCGCCCCATGTATAGGCAAAGAAACGCAAGGGCCGGCTCGCCGTGATCTTCGCATCGAGCTGGCGCAACGACCCCGCCGCCGCATTGCGCGGATTGGCGAAGACGGGCTTGCCCGCCGCTTTCTGCCGCTCGTTGAGCGCGGCGAAATCTTCATGGCTCATATAGACCTCGCCGCGTATCTCGACGATATCGGGAATGTTTTTCCCCTTCAGCGCCTTCGGCACATCGACGATGGTCTTGAGATTTTCGGTGACGTTCTCGCCCTCGCGCCCGTCGCCGCGCGTCGCCCCGAGCACGAACTTGCCCTGTTCGTAGCGCAA
>JAHBYM010000301.1 GCA_019635975.1 Parvibaculum sp.
TTCGAGAAGATGCGAAAGGCAATCAAACTGAACGACGGAGAACGCTTCAACTACGAAGCGACCAACCGCAAGGGCTTCGATCCAGATCTGACGGCCGCGAAGCTCGGCGCCAAAAATGCTTTCGGCAAGAAGTGGCGAAGCCTCGAACGGGCGCGGCAGAACGAGATCGTCGAAAAGCTGCTGACGGAGGAAGACGAGGACGCGCTGATCGAATGGCTGGAAGCCGACGCGGGGCTCGCGCCGGAGAACAGCGAATATGTCGCGGGCAAGCTGCGGCTGCCGCAGGGCTACGGCAATCTCGGCCGATCAATGCTGGCCGACATCATCGACGCGATGACGCATGAATCCGATCCGGCGATCGATCCAGCCACCGGTGAGGTTTATCCGGCACCTCTCACCTACGATAAAGCGGCGTCGCGGATCGTCTCGCATCACTCCAGCCTGCGGGTAGGAGAGAAGCTGGCGCGGCTGCCCTATTACGGCGATCTGCTGAAGCGGCATGTGATCGAGCGGCCGGACGCGCCGGAGGGAAGCCAGGAGCGGCGCGGCAAGGTGACCAACCCCACCGTTCACATCGCGCTCAACCAGACGGGCAAGCTGGTCAATGCGCTGATCGATGCCTACGGGCCGCCCAAGCAGATCGTCGTCGAACTGGCGCGTGAGCTGAAACAGAATCAGAAGCAGAAGGACGATCATAACAAGCGCATCCGCGAGAACACGGACGCGAACGAGCAACGCGCGAAGAAGCTGAAGGAACTGAAGATCGAGAACAATGGCGAGAACCGCCTGCGGATGCGGCTCTATGCCGAACTGCCGGCAGACGAGCGCGTCTGCGTCTATAGCGGCAAGCCCATCGGCATCGAGAAACTCTACTCGGACGAAATCGAGATCGACCACATCCTTCCCTTTTCGGCAACACTGGACGACGGCATCGCCAACAAGGTGCTTTGTACCCGTGAGAGCAACCGGGAGAAGAGCAACCGCGCACCCGCCGATGCCTTCGACGCGACGCGACTGACGGAAATGGCCGAACGCGCCGAACGGCTGTTCAAGAACAAGGCGTGGCGCTTCGCGCCCGACGCGATGGACCGTTTCGCCGAGAACGGCGGCTGGGCGGCGCGACACCTGACCGATACGCAGCACATCGCGCGGCTGACCAAGGCTTATCTCGAACATGTCTGCGAACCGGGGCAGGTGTGGGCGGTGCCGGGGCGGATGACGGCGATGCTTCGCGGCTTGTGGGGCCTCAACCAATTGCTGCCGGGACACAACCTGCCCGGCGGCAAGAAGGACCGGGGCGACCATCGCCACCACGCCATCGACGCCTTCGTGGTTGCCTGTACGGAACGGGCGCTGTTGCAGCGGATCGCCAATGCGGCAGGCAAGGGCGAGACGCTGGACATGCAACGGCTGTTCGGCAGCGAGGGCGTGCCGAAACCCTGGGACGGGTTCCGGGACGAACTCGGCGCGAGCCTCAACTCGCTCGTCGTCGCGCACAAGCGCGACCACGGCATCCAGGGTCAGCTCCATGAGGAGACCGCCTACGGGATCGTCAATGCCGAGATCGATGGCAAGAAATTCAATCTCGTCACGCGCAAGCCCATCGACAGGCTGACGGCGAAGGAGATAACGCAGGTGCAGAGCGCAAGCCTGCGCGCCGAACTGATGCGCGTGGCCGAGGCGGCGGAGGCAACGGGCACCAAACTCAACCTCGCGCTGGCGGAATGGGGACGCGCAAACGGCGTGCGCCGGGTGCGGGTGCTGAAGACCGAACAGAGTTTCATCACCGTGCGCCACGGACCGGACAAACAGTTCGAGAAGGCGCTTGTGCCCGGCGACAATCACCGCATCGAAATTTTCGAGCATGACGGCAAGTGGCTTTGCGAGGCCGTGACCGTGTTCGATGCCAACAAAAGCGGCTGGACGCCGGAATGGACAAGACGCTATCGCGGCGCACGGCTCGTGATGACGCTGCACAAGGGCGACATGATCGAAGCCGATCTCGGGACCGCCGACCGCTACTGGACGGTCTACCGCCTCAACGCCGC
>JAHBYM010000302.1 GCA_019635975.1 Parvibaculum sp.
TCCTCGCTCGCGGCCTCCGGCGCGCCGCCTTTTCCCGGCTCTTCTTCCGGAGCGCCAGCGATGGCCGCCATCACGACGAGCCGCGCGATGGCGGCATTCGCCACCCAGTCAGGGCGATCGACGACATAGCGGCGGATCAACTTCAGCGCGTTCAGCGGTTCAAGCCCACCGCCGATCAGACCGAGCCGCAGCGTCTCGCGCACTTCGACAACCGTCCACTCGCCGTCGAGCAGCCTTGTCACGAGCCGAAATGGCCCGACGCCCGTCTTTTCTTGCAGCTCCTCGAGCTCGCCCATGCCGAGGCGAAAGCGACGGGCGCCATCCCCAAAGTCGAGCTCGACGGCCCCATTGCGGTTCTCGCCGGCCATCAGGCGCCCGCCGTATAGGCAACAGCACCGTCACTCTGCAGCGTGACGTTGACTGTCGCGCGCTCGCCCTTGGTCGCGCCGATTTCCAGCGTCTCCAGGTGGAATTTCCCGGCGTAGGTGCCGACCTTGGCGCCGGCGCGCCACAGCTCGACGCGGCAATTCTTCGAGGTGTCGCTCTCGAAGAATTCCTGCCACACGGGCACGGCATCCGCCGCCAAGACGCCCTGGCCGGTAATCGAGGCGGACTTTGACGTCACGTCGCGCTCGACGAAGGACGCAGCGTCTTCGTCGGCACAGTCCGGCGTGTTCGTCTCGCCGAACTGCTTGGACAGCGACAGTGAGCGCTCGGTGAAACCGCAGGGTGCGGCGAAGCCTTCGGTCGGCGTCTCGCCGTCGCCCACGAGGACGCGGACGCCCGAAAATCGGAACGTTTGTGCCTGTGCCATTGATGTCTCCGGAGATTAAAGGGCTTCGATCAGCGCCCGGAAGGTGACGACGGCATGATTGGTCACGCCATCGGGATCGCGCATATAGCGGGTGTCGCGATGCTCGAGCTCGGTCAGCTCCGCATCGGTCAGGAGGAGCGTGGCCTTGTGCAACACCTCACGCACGGCGCCGGCTATATCGGCTGATTCCGTCCGGGCCACCGTGCGAGACCAGACATGTACATCGAAAAAGATTTCCGCCCCGTCGATGCAGTCGGCGTCATCCTGGATGAGCTGAAAGCCTGAAAGATTGACATACGGGAACGCCGTCTTATCCGGCACGCGGTCGAGCACGCGTCCGGCAACGAGCGCGGTGACGGCGGGGCTTGCCTTCAAGGCGGCGACCGCAGCTGCCTGCAAGGCGTGGGTGACCTCCATCACTCTGCCCCTGATGCAACGCGCTTGGCGGCTTTCGTGGTCGCTCGGGAGATGCGAGCCCGCACCTTCCGCCGATTGGCCCTATAAGCCGGGAAAAAGAACGGTTGCGCCTCGGTTCCGGGGTGCTCCGAGCCTGCGAACATGCCGCCGTTGATATGGGGCGAGGTGCCGAACTCCACGAGATGGGCATACCGCACCGCGCTGTTGCCCGCTGAAATCACGACGGTCAGATCAGGATCGCCCTTGGCTCCCGCCGAGAGCGATGCATAGCGCTCTTTTCCGCCGCCCCATGTCTGTTTGATGCTGTCCCGCAATTTGCCCGTCTTCTTCGGAGCGAGACGCTTGGCATCGGCAACGATCTCGTCAGCGCCCTGGGCGAGCGCCTGTTTTATGGCGGACCGCACCGCCGGCGGCAAAGCCGCCAGTTTCGCGAGAAGGCGATCACGACCTTCGATCTTAGCCATCGGCGCCCCCTGCGGTTGCCAGGATGTCGAGATATTTCCGGCGCTCGTCCATGTTGGCGGCCGAGGTGATGTTGTAGACGGTGCCGGTGCGGGCGTTGCGGGCGCGCCAGGCCGGCGTGATGTCAGCCGCGGCGGCGCTGTAACGCACCCGGATAATGACGGGCTGTATGCCCTGCAGGCGGTCGGCCATCACCGATTCGCCGCCCTTCAGAGGCATGATCCGGGCCGCGGTGACAAAAACTTCATTCCAGTTGTCATCGACGGTGTTGCCAACGTCATCCTCGACGGTGCCGCGCGTATCGAAGGCGACGCGCTCGCGCAGCTCACCGGCGCTCATG
>JAHBYM010000303.1 GCA_019635975.1 Parvibaculum sp.
TGGGCACCACTCCCCTTTTCAACAATCCCGCGGCCGGCTGCGGCATTCCGCACTTCCTGCTATTCTCGCTCCTTCGGGACGGGGGGACATGGCAGGGGAAACACGCGACAGCTATCTGCGCTATCAGAGCGACGCGCTGATTTTACGGCTTGGGCGCTACGTCTGGCCGATGCACGTCTTGTCTGCGGCGGTGCTCTCCTATTCGCTCCGGGTTCACTTTCCGGCGCCGCTGATCGCGGGCTGGGCTGCGTGGATGGTTCTCTTCGCGCTGTGGCAGGGGGCGATCTGCTTTCGCGGCACGGCGCTTGCCGCCGCCGGCGCACCGCTCGGCCGCCTGCCGCTCGCCTTCGACGTCTCGGCCGTTCTCCTCGCTCTGAGCTGGGGTTTCCTCGGCCTTGTTTTCTTTCCGGCCGGCGACACGGACCTGCAGGTTTTCATCGGCTTCATCATCGGCGGTGCGGTGCTGACAGGCGTTGGCACGCACAACATGCATTTCCCGATGCTCGCCGCCACGCTTTCGATCATCGTACCGGCGCAGGTTGTGCGGCTGCTGATCGAGAACCCAGATGCCAAAGGCGCGATCCCGGGCGCGATGCTTCTCGTCTTCATGATTCTGATGCTGGCGCTCGGCTGGGCGCTGCGCTCTTTCACGCGGCGCGGCTTCCGGCTGCAATGGGAAAAAATGGAACTGGCGCGGCAGCTTGAGGCGCAGGCGGAAATTCTGAAATCGGCACGCGCGGAAGCCGATGCCGCCAACGCGGCCAAGTCGTTGTTCTTCGCCCAGGCCAGTCACGATCTGCGCCAGCCGGTACATTCGATGGGGCTCTTCCTGGCGGCCTTGTCGAAAGACACGCTGCCGCCGCGCACGCGTGAAATTCTGACGCGTATCGAGCAATCGGTCGATGCCCTGTCGAAGCTTTTTAATTCGCTTCTCGATGTCACACTGCTCGACACCGGCCAGACCCGGCCCGAAATCTCGCGTTTCACCGCCTCGGAACCGGTCGAGGACATTTGCGAAGAGTTCGCGCTGGCGGCGCGTGTCGCCGGCGTGCGACTGTCGTACAAATCGACCGGCGCGATTGTCCGCAGCGATCCGTTGATCGTCCGGCGGATCCTCCAAAACCTGGTTTCCAACGCGATCAAGCACGCGCAAGGAACGGATGTCCGCGTCGTTGTGCGCGAGGAAACGGCAGGCGTTTTCTTCGACGTCAGCGACACCGGACACGGCATTGCACCGTCGGAGCAGGCGCGCATATTCCAGGAGTTCGAGCGCAGCCGGGCCGCCGCAGAAGCGGTCGACGGTCTCGGTCTCGGTCTGGCGATCGTGCGGCGCTTGTCCGAGGTTTTGCATGTCGATGTTTTGCTGCGCTCGCGACCGGGCGGCGGCACGACCTTTTCGGTCGGTCCCTTCGAGAAAGCGGCATTTACCGACGATGCGAAGCCTGTCGAGGAAATCGAACCCGCCGCCGCATCGCCCGGACGCGCGCTGGTGATCGACGACGACCGCGCCGTCTGCGAGGCGGTTGCGGCCCTCCTTGCGAGATGGGGCTGGGAAGTCGAAACATGCGCCGATATTCCGGCCGCGGAAATAAACGGGATCGTGCCGCCCGATCTGATCGTTTCGGATCACGACCTCGGCACCGGCCGCACCGGCCTCGATATTATTTCTGCCCTGCGTGCCGCGCACGGCCCCGTTCCGGCACTCATCATATCGGGGAGTTCGACGCCTGAAATGCGCGAGCGCGTCTTGCACGAAAATCTTGTGCTGCTTCACAAGCCCGTGCGGCCCGCGCAGCTTCGCTCAGCCATCCTCAGCGTGCTCGGTTGACGCAAGCACGCCCTGCGCGACGCCGTAGCTCGCGGCGGAGGCGCGATTGGCGACGTTCAACCGGTGCAGCAACGCCGAGACGTGGTGGCGCACGGTCGAGATCGAAAGGTCGAGTTCCGCCGCGATTTCCTTGTTGGAAAGCCCGAGGCAAATGAACCGCAATATCTGAAGCTGCCGGCGGGGCAGGGCAGCGACTGGATT
>JAHBYM010000304.1 GCA_019635975.1 Parvibaculum sp.
CCGGATGCGTGCCCGATCCGCACAAATACAGACCCGGCATGGCGCCGCGATAGTCGGCCTGGCCGAGCATCGGCCGTGCGCTGAACAGCTGGTTGAGACTCAACGCGCCATGGAAGATGTCGCCGCCGATCAGACCGAACGTGCGCTCGAGATCGAGCGGACTCAGCGCCTGCCGACCCAACACCGAGTCCTTGAAGCCCGGGGCGTAGGCATCGACGGTCGCGATCATCAGGTCGGCGACTTCGTCGCGATGATCGTCCCAGTGGCGACCGCCGGAAAGTTGCGGAGCTACCTGCTGGCAGAACAGGCTGGCCACGTGCCGGCCGGCCGGTGCGAGACTGTCGTCGAGGGTCGACGGGATCAGCATCTCGACGATCGGGCGGCGCGACCAGCCGTGCAGTTTCGCATCGACGAAAGCGCGGTCCATGTAGTCGAGGCTCGGCGCGATGACGATGCCGGACAGGTGATGCTCGCCCGCCTCCCGTCCCGGCAGGCAGGCGAAGTCCGGCAGTTCCGACAGGGCGACGTTCATGCGAAACGTGCCGGAGCCGCAGGCCCAGCCCTGCATCCGCCGCAGGAAGGCCGGGGGAAGCGCGTCCGCCGGCGTCAGCTTCGTGTACAGAAGTTTCGGGTTGACGCCGGAGACGACCCGCCGCGCGATCACCTCCTCGCCGCTTTCGAGCTGCACGCCGAGCGCGGCGCCGTTGTCCGTCAGCAGGCTTTTCACCGGCGCGTCGGTGGAAATCTCGACGCCGGCCTCGACGCAGGCGCGCCGCATCGCCTCCGTGATCGCGCCCATGCCGCCGACCGCATGGCCCCAGGCGCCCTTCTCGCCGTTCACCTCGCCGAACACGTGATGCAGCAGCACATAGGCCGAGCCGGGCGTATAGGGGCTAGCATAGTTTCCAACGATACCGTCGAAGCCATAGACTGCCTTGATCGGCTCGCTTTCAAACCAGCCGTCGAGATAGTCGCCCGCCGAATTCGTGAAGAGGTCGAGCAGCGCGCGCTGGCCGTTCAAGCCCATCTTGCGGAGGCGGTTCGCAAGCGCGCCGGCGCGGATCAGTTCGGGAATGGCGGAAAGCGGATTGCCTTCGACCACATTCGGCGGCGTCTGCAAGACGAGTTCGCGCAGTACGTCCGCGACGAGATCGAGTTGCGCCGCGTAGCTGTCGAGCCTTGCTGCGTCCTTTGCCGAGAACTTTGCGACCTCGTCGACCGTTCTGTCCGCGCTGGTCTTCAGATAACGGCCATCGGGGAGCGGGAGAAAGTTCGAAACCTTGCGCTCGACAATCTTCAGGCCATGGGCCGCCAGATCAAGGTCTCGGATCACCTTCGGGTTCAGCAGCGAAACCGTGTAGCTCGCGACCGAATTGCGAAAACCCGGGTGGAACTCCTCGGTGACGGCCGCGCCACCGACCACCCCGCGCCGCTCCAGCACCACGACCTTCAGCCCCGCTTTGGCGAGGTAGGCCGCGCAGACCAGCCCGTTATGGCCGCCGCCGACGATCACGGCATCATAGGTGGTGGCGGATTGGCTCATCTTCACCCGGCATTTGCATTTGGTGGCCTGATTAGGCCACAAAGCGCCCGCATGTGAACCCCGCGCGCGGCCGATGGCGGCCAGCGGCGCCAGAACCCTTACGAGAATGAACGAAAACCCCTCTCCCCGCGTGAGTTTCGTTTCGCTCGGCTGCCCCAAGGCGCTGGTCGATTCCGAACGCATCGTGACCCGCCTGCGGGCCGAGGGCTACGAGCTTTCGCGCGAGCATGAGGGCGCGGACGTGGTGCTGGTCAACACCTGCGGCTTTCTGGACAGCGCCAAGGCCGAGAGTCTCGCCGCGATTGGCGACGCGCTCGCGAAAAACGGCAAGGTGATCGTCACCGGCTGCATGGGCGCGGAGCCCGAAAGCATCACGGCGGTGCATCCGTCGGTGCTCGCCGTCACCGGCCCGCAGCAATACGAGGCGGTGGTTTCAGCCGTGCATGACGCCGTGCCGCCG
>JAHBYM010000305.1 GCA_019635975.1 Parvibaculum sp.
AGCGACGGGTCGGAGCCGATGCGGCCGTCCGGGAAGGCGGCGCGGTAGCTTGTCGCGTCGGTATAGCGGCCCCAGGGCGCAACCTTCGGGTTCATTTCGGCCTGCTTGATCGCGGCCGGATAGACGAATTGCGTCACCGCGACTTCCGACGGCGTCGCATGCGCGCCATGCGCCGAGCCGTAGCGTTCCTTGCAGAAATCGGTGACGGGCTTGAAGTCCCACCAGTTGGCGCGCTTGCATTTGACCGGGCCGCGATTGGAGGCGTCCGCGCTCAGCGACCGGTCGGCATAGATTTCGGCGAAGGCCGCCTCGATGGTTGCGACATTGCCGCCATGGCCGTTGAAAAAATAGATACGCTCGAAGCCGTGGCGGGCGAGCGACGACACCCAGTCATGGATCGCGGCGATCATGGTGGAGGGACGAAGCGTCATCGAGCCCGGAAAGCCGAGGTGATGCTGCGCGACGCCGACATTAAAAGTCGGGCCGACGAGAAAACCGGCTTGCGCGCCCGCGCGATGCGCGATCGCTTCCGGGCAGATCGCGTCGGTGCCGATGAGCCCGTTCGGCCCGTGCTGCTCGGTCGAGCCGATGGGAATGACGATCCCTTTCGACTTTGCGAGATAGGCCTCGATCTCGGGCCAGCTTGAGAGGTGCAGCAGCATGGGGAGAGCATAGAGGAGGCGGGGGAGAATGTGGAGAAGGGGGGAAGGTGGGATTGCTGTGCGTCACCTCCCGCCCTTCCCCCAAAATCGTCATGGCCCGCTTTAGGCGGGCCATCCACGTCTTGGCGGCAACCATCGGAAGAAAGACGTGGATGGCCCGGACGAGCCGGGCCATGACGACTCTGTTTTCTACTTGCGAAACGCCGATTCCCTGTTGTCTGCAAATCCCTTCGCGCATTCGCGGACTTCCCGTGCTGCGCCGGCTCCCGCAGCATCGAGAAAACGAATGCGAGGAAGGGAGAGCCCGATGACCGTCTATGCGCTGGCGCAGTTCACGATCCACAACCGCACGCAATATGACCGCTACGCGGCGCGCTTTTTCGAAACCATGAAGGGCCATCCGGGGCGGCTTCTGGCGGCGGATGAAGGCCCGCAGATCGTCGAAGGCGTGTGGACGGGCACCAAGATCGTGCTGATCGAATTTCCCGACGAGGCGTCGTGGCGCCGCTGGGCCGAAAGCGACGCCTACCGCGAAATTTCGAAGGACCGCGAGGCGGCAACCGAAGGATGCGTACTGCTGGTGAAGGGGCTGACCTAGGCCGCGCCATCGCTCCGTTCATCATGTAAGATGCGCCGTTCCCGCAGGGAGGGCGCGATGAAGGGCTATGGGCCTCAAACATTCGGCGAGTTGAACGCCGGCGACTACGACGCCTTGCACGATCCGGGCACGACGGAGGAAGCTGTTGCGCTACTGGCCGAACTGGCGGGCGGAGGCCGCGTGCTCGAACTCGCGATCGGCACCGGCCGCGTCGCACTGCCGCTGGCGGCGCGCGGCATCAAAATCGAAGGCGTCGAGGCCTCGCCCGAAATGGTGGCGAAGCTGCGCGCCAAGCCGGGCGGCGATGCGATTCCGGTCGTCATCGGCGACATGGCGGACCTGCCGGTCGAGGGAAGTTTCGATTTCGCCTTTCTGATTTTCAACACACTGTTCAACCTGACGTCGCAGGAAGCGCAGCTGCGCTGCTTTGCGAATGTCGCGAAGCGCCTGAAACCCGGCGGCGCCTTTCTGGTCGAGGCCTTCGTGCCCGATGTCGCCGGGTTCCACGACCACCGCAGCCTGAAGCCGGTGCATCTCGACTTTCGCTCGCTGACGCTCGAAGCCGCGATCCACGATCCGGTGACGCAATTGATCGAGTATCAATATATCCGCATGACGCCCGAGGGCACGCGGCTGACGCCGCTGCCGATGCGCTATGCCTGGCCGTCGGA
>JAHBYM010000306.1 GCA_019635975.1 Parvibaculum sp.
ACCTGCGTGATGCCGGTCATGGCCAGCATCCAGTAGGTCGGCATGATGACGGATTGGCCGTCCTGGAAAAGCGCCAGGCGCTCGCCGGCCGGCAGGCGCAGCACTTCCGGGAAATCGAAGACTGCGGCGAGGATCGTGAAGCCGGAAAAGAGCAGCACGATATGGCCGGCAAGCATCAGGGCGGTCCAGCGGTCGTGGGTCTTGTCGATCATGGCGGATCTCCGGTTGAGGCTCCCCGGAACCTAGGAAGGTCCGCGCCATCCGCCTTGAACAGCCACGCCAAATTCGCCCTGGCGCGATTGTTCAAGCTCAAGTGCCCGCCGCATGCCATGCTGCGGCCATGTCCAGCGACACCGCCATTCCCGAAGGTGACGTCACCAGCTCCGGCCTGCTGGCGCTGGTGATCTCGACGCTCAGGCTCAAGGCGCCGGAACTGTTGCCGGAAGAGATCGTCATGCCCGATTGCGCGCTGGCGCATGCGCCGGCGTCGATCAAGCGGCGGCTGCTGACGGCGGCCTATGCGGCGAAGGGCGCGGGCTTCATTCTCGACATGGGCCAGCGCATCAAGCAGATCGGTTTCGACCCGGTGATGCATGTGATGCTGCGCTCGGCGACGCCGCAGGTGATGGCCGGCAAGTTCCAGCGTTTCGAGCAGTTCACCCATTCGCGTTACCGCTGCGAGATCGCGGCGGACGGCGAGGGCGGTCTTGCCATCCGCCGGTTCTCGGTCTCCGGCCCGCCGCCGGTCGCGGTCGAGAACCTGCTGATCGCCGGCTTGCTGAAGGCCATGCTCGAGGAGATCGGCTGCCGGGAGGTGACGGTCGAACCGGGGCGCGAACCCTTCGATCGTTTTCACCTGCGCTGGGCGGCCTTCATGCCCGCCCATGCCGGCAGCGATCCGATGGGAATGGAGGTGCAGCGCGCCCGCGAGCCGCTGAAGGTCTATGGCGTCGACGAGGCCCGGCCGCTGGCCCGGCGCGTGGTCAGGCTCTTGACCGCCGACATTTCCCGCAACTGGGCCTGTGCCGAAATGGCAAGGGAACTGCGGCTTTCAGCCCGGACCTTCCAGCGGCGTCTGAAGGAGGAGGGGACGAGCCTCTCGGCCATCACGCGCGCCGTGCGGACCCGCGAGGCCTGCCAGTTGCTGACCGGCAGCGATTTCAAGCTGACCGAGATCGGCTATTGGTGCGGCTTCTCCGACAGCCCGCATTTTTCGCGGGAATTCCGGCGCGCGCTGGGCGTGCCCCCGGCCCTTTACCGGCAAACGGCGGCCTGACGGCAATTCGCCCGAGAGGGCTGGAAACCGGGGCGCTCATGCGCTACAACGCGCCCGCGACCGGCCGGACCGTCAAGGCCCGGCAGACGGCGCTTTTTGACCAGATTTCGGACCCCCGCGGAGCATCATGGCGACCATCATTCTCATTGTTCATCTGATGATCGCGATCGCGCTGGTGGCGTCCGTGCTGTTGCAGCGCTCCGAGGGCGGTGCGCTCGGGATCGGCGGCGGCGGCGATGGCTTGGTGTCGAGCCGCGGCGCCGGCAGCATGCTGACCCGCACGACAGCCATTCTGGCTGCCATGTTCATGACGACAAGCCTGGTGCTGGGCATCCTCGCCTCGCGCGGCGGCTCGGCCGACTCGGTGCTCGACCGCGTGGCGCCGGCGCCGCAGACCTTGTCGGACGACGACCTGCCGCAAGTGCCGGCGCCGCTCGGCTCCGAATTCGCACCCGCCGAAGAGGCACCGGCCGCGCCGGAACCGGCCGAACCGAGCGTTCCCCGGGCCGAATAACCCGCGACGAGGGGCAGGGCCCGCCCGGCCCCGCCCGGACTATTTTTCGCCGAAGCCGCCTTTGCCGCTTCGAATCGTTTTGCTTGGTGTAATCTAGGGGCCCATGA
>JAHBYM010000307.1 GCA_019635975.1 Parvibaculum sp.
CCGTGGCAGGAGAACGACATCATCCGCCCGCTATTCGGGTGGAAGCGCGAGGACGGTCTGCGGCGGTACCGGCGCTGCTATGTCTGGGTGCCGCGCAAGAACGGCAAGACCGAGCTCGCCGCCGGCATCGCCTTGCTCCTGCTCCTGGGCGACAGTGAGCAGGCAGGCCAGGTATTCTCGATCGCCACCGACAAGGATCAGGCGCGCATCGTCTTTGACAAGGCGACAGCGATGGTCGGCAAGTCGCAGACGCTGTCGGCGGATCTCGTCTGCCTGAAGCCGTCGATCTACTGCCCGGCGTTGAACGCGTCCTTCAAGCCGCTGTCGGGCAAGCCCGGCGGCAAGCATGGGCTCTCGGCCTCGGGTCTGATCGGTGACGAGATCCATGAATGGGTATCGGGTGAACTCTATCAGTTCATCCACGATTCCGAGGCGGCCCGGCGCCAGCCCTTGGAATTTCTGATCTCGACGGCCGGCAAGAAAGGCGGCTACGGCGAGGAGGTCTGGGAGGAGTGCCAAAAGATCCTCGACGGCACGATCGATGACCCCGAGACGCTTGTGGTGGTCTATGCCGCTGACCCGGAGGATGATTGGACGAAGCCGGAAATCTGGGCGAAAGCCAATCCAAACCTTGGCGTCTCGAAAAAGCTCGACACGCTGGCGGCGGATGCGCGACGCGCCCAGCAGCTGCCGCGCTTGGAGAATGACTTCAAGCGCTATCACCTCAATCTCTGGACCGAGCAGGCGGTTCGGTGGTTGCCGATCGATGCCCTTGATGACGATGGCAATCGTTTCGGCTGGGATCACTGCACCGGCCCGATCGATTGGAAGGATCTCGACGCCAGGCTGATCGGCAAGCGCTGTTTCGGCGGCCTCGACCTGTCGTCCACCACCGATCTCTCGGCGCTCGTGTGGTGGTTCCCTATACAGGATGGGCTCGATACGCCCGTTGTGCTCGTCCGGTTCTTCAAGCCGAAGGATCTGATCAAGGCTCACAGCGCCCGCGACAAGCTGCCCTATGACCGATGGGTCAAAGAAGGCGCGCTGTTCGCGACGCCGGGCAATGTCGTCGACTACGCCTTCATCCAGGACCAGATCTATCGCGATGCGGAACGTTATCGGATCGCCTTTCTGGGAGACCAGCGCCGCGAGACGGGCCAAGGCGGCCTTGCGATCGACCGTTGGAACGCGACCGAGACGACGGTGAAGCTCGAGCAGGAGGGCTTACCGGTTGTGATGTTCGGCCAAGGCTTCGCCTCGATGGCTGCGCCGACGAAAGAGCTTGAGCGTCTCGTTTTGTGCAATGGCTTCCATCATGGCGGGCACCCTGTGTTGCGGCGCCATGCCCAGGTGGTTGCCGTGGAGACAGACCCGGCCGGCAACATCAAGCCGGCCAAGAACAAGTCGACAGAGCGCATCGACGGCATCGTCGGGCTCTGCATGGCAATCGGCATCGCGGCGAAAGACACGGGCGATTTTCGCTCGGTCTATGAGTCGCGCGGCATCCGGATGGTGTGAGGACGGATGGGGATTCTCGACTTCTTCCGCCCGCAGACCGCGGCGCCGGCGCCGCGCCCGCAGGCCTCGGCCATCCCGGCCGAAGGTGGCACGTGGCTGTCGCTCGACGATCCGCGCCTCATCGAATGGCTGCGGATGGGCGACGTCTCGTCGACGGGCATCACGGTGAACGTCGACAAGGCCCTGAAAAACCCGGCTATGTTCCGGGCTGTCAGCCTGATCAGCTTTTCCATCGGTATGCTGCCGCTGCAGCTGATCGATGATGACACGAAGGAAAAGGCCACAGCGCACCCGCTGTATCGCATCCTCCATCGCCGCCCGAACGGCTGGCAGTCGGCTTTCGACTTCCGCACGCTGATGCAG
>JAHBYM010000308.1 GCA_019635975.1 Parvibaculum sp.
CGAGATCTGCTACGCGACCGTCGCGATGGTGACGGATTACGATTGCTGGCACCCGGATCACGCCCATGTCGAGGTTGCCGATGTCGTGCGCGTGCTGGAGGAAAACGCCGGTCACGCCCGCGCCGTCATCCGCGCGGTTGCGGAGAGTTTCGGGCCCGAGCGCCAGCCCTCGCCGCAGGGCCTCGACCGGGTGCTCGACACCGCGCTGATCACCGCGCCCGACAAACGCGATCCGGCGCTCGTCAGGAAACTCGACGCGGTCGCCGGCCGCGTGCTCAAGGGGTGAGGGCCGACACATGAACATCAAGGAATTCATCCGCACGATTCCGGATTATCCGAAGCCGGGCATCCAGTTTCGCGACATCACGACGCTGCTCGGCGACCCCGCCGGTTTCTCGGGCGCCGTCGATGCGCTGGTGGCGCTGCATGACGGGGCGAAGTTCGACATCGTCGCCGGCATCGAGGCGCGCGGTTTCATTCTCGGCGGGGCGGTCGCCCACCGCCTCGGCCTCGGCTTCGTGCCGGTACGCAAGAAGGGAAAATTGCCCTTCACCTCGATCGGTCAGGACTACGACCTTGAATACGGCACCGATACGGTCGAAATCCATATCGACGCCATCAAGGACGGCGAGCGCGTGCTGCTGGTCGACGATTTGATCGCCACCGGCGGCACGGCGGAAGCCGCCGTCAAGCTGATCGGCCGCGCCGGCGGCAATGTCGCGGCGGCGAGTTTCGTCATCGAACTGCCGGAGCTTGGCGGGCGCGGGCGGCTCGAAGCCTTCGACATCGAGGTTCTGTCGCTCTGCGCTTATGAAGGCCACTGACGCCACGCGACATACCGGAGGGCCGCCATGAAGATCGACGGCACGCATTACCGCACCATCTGGCTGGCCGAGGATGGCTGGGCGGTCGAAATCATCGACCAGACGAAGCTGCCGCATGAATTTTCGACCCTCCGTCTCGAAACGGCGGAAGATTGCGCGCGCGCGATCCGCGACATGAATGTGCGCGGTGCGCCGCTGATCGGCGCCACCGCCGCCTACGGGCTCTGCCTTGCGCTTCGCGCCGATCCGTCCGACGCCGCGCTCGATGCGGCTTGCGCGCTGCTCGGCGCGACGCGGCCGACGGCCGTCAACCTCCATTGGGCGATTGATGAAATGCGCGCCGCCGTTTCGCACCTCGGCACACAGGCCCGTGCCGAGGCGGCCTATGCCCGCGCCGCGGCGCTTTGCGACGCCGATGTCGAGACCTGTCGCATGATCGGCGTTCACGGATTGTCGATCATTCGCGGCATCGCGGAAGCAAAGCCCGGCCGCCCGGTCAACATCCTCACCCATTGCAATGCCGGCTGGCTCGCCTGCGTCGACTGGGGCACGGCGCTGGCGCCGATCTACATGGCGCATGATGCCGGCATTCCGGTGCATGTCTGGGTCGACGAAACGCGGCCGCGCAACCAGGGCGCGGCGCTCACCGCCTTCGAGCTTGGCGGCCACGGCGTGCCGCACACCATCGTCGCCGACAATGCCGGCGGCCATCTGATGCAGCATGGCCATGTCGATATGTGCATCACCGGCACCGACCGCACCACCGCGACCGGCGATGTCGCCAACAAGATCGGCACCTATTTGAAGGCGCTCGCGGCGGATGCCAGCGGCGTTCCCTTCTATGTCGCGCTGCCGCACACCACCATAGACTGGTCGCTGACCGACGGCGTCGCGCAAATCCCGATCGAGGAGCGCGACGCGCGCGAGATCACGCATGTGACCGGACGTGCGGAAAACGGCGAAATCGTCACCGTCGAAATTTCCACCCCCGGCAGCGCGGCGGCCAATTACGGCTTCGACGTGACGCCCGCGCGATA
>JAHBYM010000309.1 GCA_019635975.1 Parvibaculum sp.
AAATCCTGCCGGGGGCACCGATTTTCGCGAGCGTTGCGCCGCCCGGCCGCCGGAGTGCTGTCGCTAAATCGCGATCCTGCCAGACTTCGCTGGTCAACAGGCCTCGATCTTCAAGCATGCTCCGCATGCGCGCGCCGACCGCTTGCGTCGAGAATACATCGATCATCAACTGCCGCCCGCGCCGCGCCCTGGCCAGCGCCATGTCCCGGTTCGCTTCGATTTCGCGCAGCATACAGGCGGCATCGTCGATGCTCGGCTCTGCCCAGACATGGTTCTCCCATTCGACATAGGCACCCTCACCGACCGGCACGAGGTCGTAGGCAACAGGATATCCGGTCTCAGCCCTGATGAAATCGGTCGTTCCCGAATAGTCCGTCGAGACTACAGGCTTGCCGGCGGCAAGCGCTTCGGCGGGCCCAAACCCGAAACCCTCCGAGCGGTGCAACGAAATGAACGCATCGCAATCAAGAACCAAACGATCCATCGCGTCGCGGTCCAGCGTTTCGTCGATCAGCACCACACGGCTATCCGTCGCCACAACATCGGCAAGCCAGCTCCGGCGGCCACCGTCTGACTTGCCACGCACTTTGACGATGAGTCTTACATCGCGGCGCTGAAGCGGAAATGCCAATTGGAAGGCCGCCACCGCGCCCTCACAATTCTTCCGGTCCGGAAAGGAATCGAAATCCAGATAGGTCAATACGGTGAACGGACCGCTCCGCTCGGCCGGGTCCCCAATGACCTCCGGAATACGAACGGGCTGGGGCAACAGCATGACGGGACGGTCGGTGCTCGCACGAAATGATTCCTGGATAAAGCGGGATGGCGCCCATATTTCGTCGAAACGTTCGACCACCCGTAAACTGCCTTCCGGAATTCGGCTGAGTTCCCAAAACGGGTAGAGGACGTTGACGCCGTCAGGCCGCAATGATGACAACCAATGCGCCGTCCATGCTGCGGATAAAATGAAAAGATGGACAAAGCGGTCCATCGTGGCACTGCATTTCGTTGCAAATTCTTTGTCTGCGGCGCGGCCCGGTAAGTGAACGTCGAGAAAGGTCAATGGGACGCAAGCGCCATCCGCGGCATAGGCGAGGTTGCGCGCCGCCTGTCCAAGACCGATCTCCGATTGAAAAAAACCGGTCATGCAGACGCCTTCAAGCAACCCTGTGCATTCCCGAACACGCTTGCGATCACGATAGTGACCCGCTCGCATGGCCGACAGGAGGTTGCGGGCGTCCGTTACGGACATACCAGCAAGATGCACCAACGGGTTTCCGTCCGTCGCGCAATCGGGTTTGGCTTCGCGATAGCGGTTGACGGAGAACCACGGGGTGGGACGACGCTGTTCGCTCCAGCCAAACATCATGTAGTGATCGAACGGGTCGACGCCAGCCATGGCAACATCGCGATTGACGGCGAGATACCAGGCACGATCAAACGCCCGCAATTCCTCGATTCGACGGCGAATACGCGCCCGGCGCCAACCCGTCCAATTTCGAAAACATCTGTGCCATGACATCCAGAGTTCCAGCAGCGGTGTTCGCCAAGCCACAAAACTCAGATTTCGCATTGACAAACGACCAATCGCCCGAGGAATCATGTAGACGTACAAAAAATAGATTGCCGCACCCGCAAATACTATAGGGCATATCGACTGGGCTCGACACGGGCAGATATCCGTCGACCACGCCAAATTCGCGCCACCTTCTGCCCACTTGCCGCGGCTCCGCTGCCCAACTATCTTGCGCACCGTCCCGTCTGGAGCTTCGTTTCATGACCGTCTCGCCGGAAATCAGGGCGCGTGCCGCGGCGCTGATCGCCGTGGAGCGCCAGCGTTTTGCCGA
>JAHBYM010000031.1 GCA_019635975.1 Parvibaculum sp.
CGTTTCGCGGCAATGGATGCCGATGGCGACGGCAAGGTGACGCTTCAGGAAATGAAGGACGCGGTCGCAAGCCGCATGGCCGAACACAAGAAGGATGGCGCCGAGAAGCGCGGCGAACGCCATGCGGAGCGCATTGAAAAGCATTTCAGCGCCATGGACGCCGACGGCGACGGCGCCCTGACGCTGGAGGAAATGCAGTCGGCCAAGCACCGCCCGCATCGCGGAGAGCGCGCCGAAGGCAAGCCGGAAGGCAGGGAGCGTGGCGACCGCTTCGCCCGTCTCGACACCGATGGTGATGGCCGCATCTCGAAGGAAGAGTTCCTGGCCGGCAGCCAGAAGATGTTCGAACGCATGGACAAGAACAATGACGGCAAGATCGAGCGCGACGAAATGCGCGGCGGTCATGGCAAGAAGTCGAAATCCGAGTAATCTCGGGGTCCGGTTTCGAAATGAGGAGGATGCCGACTCTAGCCGGCATCCTCCCGCGACCGCCCGGCGGCTTCGGCCGCCGGACCGGCAAGGAGGGGTCTTTCGGTTGGACGCAGCGTCGGACGACGATCTGGTGGCCGCCGTTGCCAAAGGCGACGAGGCTTCCTGCCGTCTGCTGATGGAACGGCATCTGCCGCGCATGGTCGCGCTGGCCCGCCGCATGCTGGGCAACCAGGCGGATGCCGAGGACGTGGCGCAGGAGGTTTTCCTGCGTGTCTGGACCCACGCCGAACGCTGGCAGCCGGGCAGGGCGCAATTCGGCACCTGGCTTCACCGCGTGGCCACCAATCTCTGTCTCGACCGCTTGCGCAAGCGCCGGCCCGAAAACATCGACGACATTCCCGAACCCGCAAGCAGCGATCCGCGTCCGGACGAAAATCTGGAACGCCGCGAATTGGCCGAACGGGTGGAAGCCGCCCTGCAGGCGCTCCCCGAACGCCAGCGCACGGCCATCGTGCTCTCTCACTATCAGGGCCTCACGAACATTGAGGCGGCCGAAATTCTCGAAATCAGCGTCGAAGCCGTGGAATCGCTGCTTGGCCGCGCCCGGCGGCAGCTTCGCCTGACGCTGGCGACGGAAAAGGACGAGGTGCTGCGTTCAAACCAGCGAAGCGCCTCAAATGTTTGAAGGCATACGGAACCCGAAACAATGACGAACGAAATTACGATTGAGCGCCTGAAGGAGATTGTCGACGCATGGGGTGCGTCGCCGTCCCGCTGGCCGGCGGCGGAGCGCGGGCCGGCCGAAGCGCTGCTCGCGGCGTCTTCGGAGGCACGTGGTCTGGTTGCCGAAGCGCAAAGTCTCGACGCGCTGCTCGACGCCGCGCCGGTCGAGGCGCCGTCTGCGGCGTTGATGGCGCGGCTGATGGCCGCCCGCCCGCGCGCCGCTGCAAGCGCAACCCCCCGCAAGGCCGCCGAACCGCGCGGCCGGTGGCGCGCATTTGTCGACGCGGTCTGGCCCGACGGCTCGCCGGCTGTTGCCGCGGGCACGCTGGCGGCCTCCATCATGCTCGGCGTCATGGTCGGCAGCGCTGCCGACTTCTCGCCCCTCACCGGCGCGGAGACCGTCGCCGCAACGACGACAGACGACCAGCTGATCGCGCTGGCGATGGCCGACCTGGACTGGCCCGAGGAGTGGATGCAATGAGCGAAACACCCGAAACGTCGCCCGCGAAGACGCCCCGCCGCTGGCTCGGCCCGGCGCTGCTCGGCTCGATGGCGCTGAACCTGTTTCTGATCGCGCTGATGGCGGTGCCTCTCGTCATGGGACCGCCAGACGGCAAGCGGCCCGGATCGCCCGGCATGTCGGGCATGTTCCACAGCCTCAAGGATCTGCCGCGCGAAGATCGCGAGGCGATCCGCCAGGCGATGCGCGGGCACTTCCCGGCAATCCGGCCGCATCTGCGCGACATGGGTGCGGCGCGCACCGCGCTTGCCGATGCACTCGCCGCCGATCCTTATGACGAGGTCGCGGCGCGTGCCGCCTTCGACACGATGGACGAGGCGATGCGCGAGATGACGGCCGTCACCCGCGACGCTATGCTGGCCGGGTTCGTGAAGCTGACGCCCGAACAACGCGAGCGCATGGCGCAGGCGTTGCGCGACGGCGGTGAACGCCACAAGCTGCGCTGGCGCGAGCGCCGGGAAGAAGGTCGCGGCGAACCACGAGACTGACAGACACCGGCTGGCCGTTCCGGCTTCCGGAACGGGCGGGGTGAAAATGAGCTGGTACCATCCGGGCATGTACGACGCGGGCGTGCCCGTCGGCAGCTTCTGGGAAGAGGAAGCGCCGCCGCTCGGCCCCGGCATCGATCGCGGGCCCGTCGGTAACGAAACCTGCGACGTCGCAATTGTCGGCGGCGGCTACACCGGCCTCTCCTGCGCGCTGCATCTGGCGCGCGATTTCAACATTGATGTCCGTCTCGTCGAAGCCGGCCCGCTTGCCTGGGGCGCTTCGGGCCGCAATGGCGGCTTCTGCACCTATCCGCCTTCGGGGCTCGGGCCGGGCGAACTCATCGCCCGCTATGGCGAGGCCGAGGCGAAACGCTTCATTGCCTCGCAGGTCGAAGCGGTCGATCTCGTCCGCGCGCTGGCGCGTGACGAAAATATCGACCTCCAGCCGCAAGGCGACGGCACACTGCATGTCGCGCACCACCCGGCGATGTTCGCCGCGCTCGAAGGCGAACGCGACCTGCTGAACGGTAAGTTCGGCATTCCGGCCCGCCTGATGACGCGCGAGGAAGTCGCCGAAAGCGAATACGATTCAACCGAACAGTTCGGCGCGTTGCACAATCCTGTCGGCTTCGGCCTGCAGCCGCTGCGTTTTGCCCGCGGTCTTGCCGCGGCCGCGGCCCGCGCCGGCGCAAAACTGCACGGGTCTTCGCCTGTCGCCCTTCGCGAAAAATCGGG
The DNA here is from genome assembly GCA_019635975.1 of Parvibaculum sp. Lineage (GTDB taxonomy): Bacteria > Pseudomonadota > Alphaproteobacteria > Parvibaculales > Parvibaculaceae > Parvibaculum. Next base: position 2,899 of record JAHBYM010000031.1, read on the forward strand.
CGGCTGGCACCATCTGACGACATCTGCCGGCACGTTACGCGCCCGCCGTGTCGTCGTCGCCACCAACGGCTTCAGCCGCGACGACGTCGCGCCCGGTCTTGCGCGCAACCTCGTGCCGGTGATGTCCAACATCGTCGTCACGCGCCCGCTGACCGCCGCCGAACTTGCGGCACAGAACTGGCGCACCGAACGTCCTTGCGCCAACACGCGCCGCCTCCTGTTCTACTATCGCATGTTGCCGGGCAACCGCTTCCTTTTCGGCGCGCGCGGCGACCTGACCGGCCGCCCGGAAGACGCCGCAAAAATGCGCCGCTTCATGCAACGCCGTCTCGGCGAGGTTTTCCCCGGTTGGCGCCACGTCGACATCGCGCATAGCTGGCGCGGCTTCGTCTGCATGACGGCGCGGCTCACACCCTCGATCGGCCGCATGGACGACGATGAAAGTGTTTATTTCGCGCTTGCCTATCACGGCGACGGCGTTTCGGCCGCCCCCTGGTCCGGTCGCCTTCTGGCGCAACTCATTGGCGGCAAAGCCGAATTGGCCGATATTCCGGCGCCGATGCGCGGCCGCCCGCCATCCATTCCTTTTCCGGCGCTGCGGCGCTGGTATCTGCGGGGGGCTCTCGGCTACTATCGCCTCCGGGACAAATAAGCTTGGAAAATCATGAGTGACCGGCAAAAACTCACTCCCCCGGAGTGGGCGACTTTGGGCGAATTCAACGCCTTCCTCGCCGAGCATGGCGAGATCGACTATCTCGATGCCATTTTCGTCGACATGTGCGGCACCGTGCGCGGCAAGCGCTTTCCGTCGGAAGAGGCGGACAAGGTGTTCGGCGATGGTGTGCAGATGCCGCAGTCGATTTATTTCTTCGATGTGACGGGCGTCAACGAAGACATTCTCGGCATGGGCTTCTCCGACGGCGACCCGGACGCGCAGTCGCATCCCGTTGCCGGCTCCATCGTACCCGTGCCCTGGGCGTCGATGAAGCAGGCACAGGTTCTGATGACGATGGTCGACGAGGACGGTTCGCCGCTCCTTCTCGAACCGCGCAATGTGCTGGCCAATGTCGTGAAGAAGCTCGAAGACATCGGCCTCAAGGCGACGGTCGCCTGCGAATTTGAATTCTATCTGCTCGACAAGGACATGGACCGCAAGGGCCGCCCGCAGCCGCCGGTCAATCCCGCGACCGGCGTGCGCGAAACCGCGCATGAAGTCTATGGCATCACCGAGCTCGACGGCTTCATGGCGCTCCTGAAGGAGATCGACGAAGCCGCCGCCGCGCAAGGCGTGCCCGCTTCCGGCGCGACGGCCGAGTTCGCACCCGGTCAATACGAGATCAACCTGAAGCATGAAGAAGACGCCATCCGCGCCGGCGACCATGCCGTTATGCTGCGCCATCTGATCGGCGCCATCGCCCGCAAGCACAATTTCCTCGCGAGCTTCATGGCCAAGCCCTTTGTCGACCAGACCGGCAACGGCATGCATGTCCATTGCTCGGTGATGGACGAGAAGGGCAACAACATCTTCAATGACGGCACGGATGACGGCTCGCTGAAACTGCACCATGCGATCGGCGGCCTGCAGGCGACGCTCGGCGACGCCATGGCCATCTTCGCGCCGAACCTCAATTCCTTCCGCCGCTTCGGGCCCAATCTCTTCGTGCCCGTCAACCGCACCTGGGGCTACAACAACCGCTCGGTTGCCTTCCGTGTGCCCAACGGTTCGCCGGAATCGCGCCGCGTCGAACATCGCGTTGCGGGCGCCGACGCCAATCCCTATCTGGTGCTCGCCGCCATCCTTGCGGGCATCCACCACGGCATCGTCAACGAAATCGATCCCGGCGAACCGGCCGAGGGCAATGCCTGCGAGATCATGGACGAAGGCATCCCCTTCTTCCTGCCAAGCGCGTTGAAGCGCCTGCGCAACTCCGACGTCATGCGCGAGTACTTCGGCGACCGTTACGTCGACGTCTACGCCGAAACCAAGATGCTCGAATACGACAAGTTCCAGCGCGCCATCTCGCCCCTGGAATACGATTGGTATTTGTAAGGGAGCGTTAGTCCCGCGCCAGCGGCAGCGTGAAGCTGACTTTCGTTCCGACGCCTTCGGTGCTCTCGATGGTCAGCGTGCCGCCATGCAGTTCGACCAGCGAGCGCGACAGCGCGAGGCCGAGCCCCGTGCCCTTGTGCGACTTCGCGTGGTGGCTCTCGACCTGCTCGAACGGCCGGCCGATCTTCGGCAGCGCGCTCGCCGGAATGCCGATGCCGGTGTCTTCGACCGCGATGGTCGCCATGCCGCCATCCGCCTGACCGCGCAGATAGATCGAGCCGCCGGCCGGCGTGAATTTGATGGCGTTCGACAAGAGGTTCAGCAGCACCTGCTTGACGGCGCGCTTGTCGGCGTCGACCGGCGGCATCGCGCCGAGCTCGTCGACGATCTTGACGCTCGCCACCTCCGCCCGCCCGGACACCAGCCGCAGCGACTCTTCCACCACTTCCGGAAGCGGCAGGCGCTGCGTTTCGAGCGTCATGCGCCCGGCCTCGATCTTCGACATGTCCAGAATGTCGTTGATGAGTTCCAGCAGATGCGCGCCGCTCGCATGGATGTCCGCCGCATATTCCTTGTATTTCGGCGAGCCGAGATCGCCGAAAAGCCCCGTCTCCATGATCTCCGAGAAACCGATAATCGCGTTCAGCGGCGTCCGGAGCTCATGGCTCATATTGGCGAGGAACTCCGACTTCGAACGGTTGGCGGTCTCGGCGCGTGTCTTCTCCGCCGCGTATTTCTCGGCCAGGTCCACCAGTTGTCGCGCCTGTTCCTGCAGCTTGCGCCGCGAGGCTTCGAGGTCGCGCACGGTCTTTTCCAGCGCTAGCTTGTTGTCGGTCAGCGCCGCTTCCTGACCCTTGATCGCGGTGATGTCGGTGCCGACATTCACAAGCCCGCCGCTCTTGGTGCGCCGCTCGCTGATCTGCAGCCAGCGCCCGGTCGGCAGCCGGATTTCGCTGATGCCGTCAACGCCGGCTTCCGGCCACGTATCGGCAAGCCCGCCCCGCGCCATCACCTCGGCCCGCGCCGCGCCGGCGCGCAACGCGCCGTCGTCGAGATTGAGGAATTCGGCGAATTTGCTGTTGGCTGTGACGAGCCGGTTGCCCGCGTCCCACAGCACGAAGGCCTCGCCGACGCTTTCGATCGCATCGCGCAGCCGCTCGTTCGCTTCCGAGACGCGCGCCTCGGCGATCTTCTGGTCGGTAATGTCGATGGTGATGCCGACCAGCCGCTCATTGCCGGTCCGCCCGCCGCCCCACACTTGTCCCTTGGCATGCATCCACACGAAGTTTCCATCGGCATGGCGCAGCCGGAAAATCGTGTCGTAGGAACGCGACGGCCGGTCCGCCGCTTCCATGATCTCGTCGATGGCGCCTGCATCGTCGGGATGCGCCAGCGCCTTCACTTCGGCCGGCGTCAGCCGCTTCGATGGCTGCTTCCGCCCCACCATGTCGAACATTGCCGACGACCAGTAGATGCGGTTTGCCGACAAGTCCCAGTCCCAGATGCCGCAGCGCGCGCCGGCAAAGGCCATGTCGAAGCGATGCTGGTTTTCGGTCAGCGCGGCGTCCGCCTCGATCTTGCTCTCGCGTAACCGCACCAGCATATAGGCGAGCACCATGTAGCCGGTCGAAAGCAGCGCCGAAAATACAAGGGCGCGCGAGGCGCCATCCTGGAAATAAAGCACGCCGTTGAGCGCGACCAGCGCGACGCCCGACATACCGAGCGCGATCCGCGGCAACAGGCCGGCCGGCAGCACGCGGCGGCGGCGCGGCGCCTCGTCTTCCCATTTCAGGGCGTCGGATCGTGTGGTGGTCGCGTCGGACATGCGTCGCCTGATCCCGATGAAACGTCTGGAGCCCGAGCTGAATCTAGCACCGCCGGACATTTGCTTCCCGCCCGAATCAGGCGGTGCAAAACGATGATTCGGCCTCGGCTCCGGCTTGTCCATAGGCGGCGTTTACTTTTTGTTAACCGATGCAAATAGGACTCACCCGACTCATGGCGAATCGCGGTTAACGCCCGGTTAAATCCCTGTGCCGCTTCGGGCCGCTGCGGGCATCAGGCCAGCGTCTTGCTGGCGATTTCGTACACATCGCGCGAAAGCCGTTCGCCGGCAGCGATGCGCTTGAGCTGCCGGGCCATCGCGTTCCGCCGCTTCGGCTCGAATTGCCGCCAGCTCTTGAAGGCGCCCAGCAGCCGCGCCGCCACCTGCGGATTGAGCGCGTCGAGCTCCAGCACCTTGTCGGCGACGAATTCGTAGCCCTTGCCGTCGGCGCTGTGGAAGCGAAGCTGGTTCATGGTTGCAAAGGCCGTGATGAGCGCGCGCACCTTGTTGGGGTTGCGCATCGTGAAGGCCGGATGCCCCGTCAGCCGCTTCACTTCGTCAAGCGTCCCCGGCAATGCCGACATCGCCTGGATCGACAGCCACTTGTCCATCACCAGATGATTGTCCTTCCACCGCGCATAAAATGTCTCGAGCGCCGCCACGCGTTCAGGGCAGTCGATGTTGGCCAGCACCGAAAGAGCCGCGATCTCGTCGGTCATGTTGTCGGCTTGCGCGAATTGCGCCGCCGCCAGTTCGACGCCCGCGGCGCCGGGCGCGACCGCGAGATAAGCGAGGCAGGCATTGCGGAGCGCCCGCTTGCCGGCATGCGCCGCGTCAGGGCTGTAGGGCCCGTCGATGGCAAGCGCATGATAAGCCGCCAGCAGCTCGTCCTTCAGTTGCGCCGCGATCGAGGCGCGCAATCCTTCGCGCGCCGCATGGATCGCATCGACATCGACATCCTTGCCGATCGCCTGCGCCAGCGTCTGCTCGCTCGGCAACACGATCATCTGCGCAGCGAAATCGGGATCGGTCTTTTTCGACGTGAGCAGTTTCCGGATCGCCTCGGCAAAGGCCGTGCCCTTGCGCGGCGCGCCGCCCTTTTTCTGCGCCTCCACCATCGCGATCAACAGCCCGGTCGCATAGCGCTGCGCCGCTTCCCAGCGGTTGAAGCTGTCGCTGTCATGCGCCATCAGGAACACGAGGTCGCGCTCCTTCAGATTGGTGCTGAGCTTGACCGGCGCCGTGAAGCCCCGCAGCAGCGACGGCACCGGCTTGTCCGCGACGTTGCGGAAGCGCCATGTCGCCTCGCGCTCCGTCAGGCTGAGCACGCGCGTTGTCGCGCCGGGTCTATCTTCGCCGTCGAGTTGCAGCTTGATGTCCCGGCCGTCCGGCCCGACAAGCCCGAGCGCGATCGGAATGTGATAGGGCTCCTTCACCGGCTGTCCCGGCGTCGGCGGGCACACCTGGCTGAGCTTCAGCGTATAGGTCTTGCGCGCCGCGTCGTAGCGCCCCGAGGCCAGCACTTCCGGCGTGCCGGATTGCGAATACCAGCGCTTGAACTGCGCAAGATCGAGCTTTGCCCCGTCGCCGAGCGCATTGAGAAAATCTTCCACCGTCGCGGCCTCGCCGTCATGGCGCTCGAAATAAAGGTCCATGCCCTTGCGGAAGCGCTTGGACCCGCTGAGCGTATGGATCATCCGGCAGAGCTCGGCGCCCTTCTCGTAGACGGTCGCCGTGTAGAAATTGTTGATCTCGATATAACTGTCCGGGCGTACGGGATGCGCCAGCGGCCCGCCATCCTCGGTAAACTGGTGCGCGCGCAACAGCCGCACATCCGAAATCCGTTTCACCGGCCTTGAGCGCATGTCGCTGGTGAATTCCTGGTCGCGGAAAACCGTGAGGCCTTCCTTCAGGCAAAGCTGGAACCAGTCGCGGCAGGTGATGCGGTTGCCGGTCCAGTTGTGGAAATACTCATGCGCGATGATCGCCTCGATCGCCGCATAGTCTGCATCCGTCGCCGTGTCGGGCCGCGCCAGGATGTATTTGTCGTTGAAGACGTTGAGGCCCTTGTTCTCCATCGCCCCCATGTTGAAGGCGCTCACCGCCACGATCATGAAGATGTCGAGATCGTATTCGCGCCCGAACGCTTCCTCATCCCATTTCATCGCCCGTTTCAGCGCTTCCATCGCATAGCCGCAGCGGTCCTCGTTGCCGCGCTCGACGAAGATCCTGAGCGTCACTTCGCGGCCCGACATGGTGCGGAACTTGTCTTCCACATGCACGAGGTCGCCGGCGACCAGCGCGAAAAGATAGGTCGGCTTGGGAAACGGGTCGTGCCACTCGGCGAAATGCCGCCCGTCGGCAAGCTTGCCTTGCGCCACCGGATTGCCGTTCGACAAAAGCACGGGCGCCGCATTCGCATCGGCAACGATGCGCGTCGTGAAAACCGACATCGCGTCCGGCCGGTCGAGCGAATAGGCGATACGGCGAAAGCCCTCCGCCTCGCATTGCGTGCAATAGATGCCGCTTGAAAGATAAAGTCCCGTCAGCGCCGTATTCGCTTCCGGTGCGCAACTCGTCAGCGTTTCGAGCGTGAACGGCCCCTCCGGCACGTCGAGGATTGTCAGATGCTCGCCATCGGCCTGATAGGCGTTCGGCCCGAGTTTCACCCCGTCGATCGAGACCGCATGCAGCTTCAGCTTCTCGCCGTCGAGCTTGAGCGGCCCTGTGCCGGCGTTGCGCCGCATCTTGAGCTGCGACCTCACCCGCGTATCCGCCGGATCGAGTTCGATCTCGAGCCGGACCTCGTCGACCTTGAAAGCCGGCGGGGTGTAATCCTTCAGTCGGATCGGGCGGGGGTCTTCTGTGCGCATGGGGATACTCGAAAAGGGGGCGGCATGGCATCCGCGATCGAACCCGAATGGCATGGCGGAATTGCGGCGCGGGCGCAAGGGGGAGCGTAAAAGGGCCGTCATTGCCGACCTTAACCCGGCCATCCAGCCGCCGCCCGATCTCTCCGGCTATACACGCATCCATCCGTCAGGATTGGGTGCGCGCTGAAAGGAATGGTTCGAGCCCTGAGAAAATGCGTATCGTTCTTCACTTGCATCATTTAATAGATCTAGAACACTGTTTGCAGACATCGCGGGAATTTTCAGGGCACCGTTTTTCTTTAAATATTGCTCAGTCTCGGTCGAAAGGCACAGCGCTTCAAAACGACTGCCATTGGCAATATAAGTCATTCCTACAAGGATACCTTTTTTGTATAGGCTTCTGACTACAGGGTGATCCATGTTTAAGTTGATTGATGTGTAGTCGACCGCTGCGAACGCGGCCATGAGTAACTTCTCTTGCTCAAGTGCATTTCGAATTAGAGAACGAGTTTTGTACTTTGACAGGTGCCGCGAAGTTGCAAGTCCAATAGATTTAAATAGCTTCGGAAGGTTAGAGAGTACGTGAATTGCCAAGCCTATTGAGCTGAGCAGGCCGGCGAGAAGGAACCAATGACCATATTGGGTCTTTAGCGCAGACATCTCAGTTGCGGCAAACGTAAGCGGTGGAAGGTAGAGGACTATTGCGCATACAAGAGTAACGGTTGCCAATAGTATTGGACTACGTAGGGCGTCAATTAACGCTTCCACAGCAGCCTTTATCGACTCTCCCATTCTCTCTCTCCCGCGGCGACCGTCCTTGAACGGACGCTTCTATGTGAGTCCAGAATCGGAGGTTGGGTCAAGAAAAAGAGACGATGCTTAGAAAGCTAGTCTAGTCATGGATTCTAAAAGTATCCGCCTGCCGAGCCGTACGATCTATGGCATCGGTCCTAGATAAAATTGCCCTATCCCGCTTCATGCGGGTCATGACGAAAAGAGAGAAGCCGAAACCTTACGCGGCTGGCCCCATGATGCTGGAAATCAGCATGTCGGCGTCGCTTGCGACCGCCATCACATCGTCCGGCAGGTTTTCGCCGTTCGTCCGCGCATAGTCGGCCAGCCGCTGCAGCAACACCATGAATTTCGGCGCCGCCGCGATCACCTTGGCCTGCAATTCCACGCGATCGGGCGTCAGGTCGTATTCGACGCCGGGCACGCGCCAGCCGCCGCCTTCGGCCGAACCGGTGACAACCACCGGATGCGTGCCGGGCACGGGGTGGCCGGCGCATTCCTCCGCCGAGCGCCACTTGTTGGGCACCCGCACCACCTGCCACTCCTCCATCTGCGGATCGAGATGGGAGAGCGCCGAAACCTCTTCGGTCTCCAGCTCCTTGGCCGCAAAGTCGCGGCCGAGCCCGACGTCGTAATGGATGCGCAGCGGCTCGTCCATGTCCTTGACCCATTGCGGAACGATCCGCTCGATCACGGCCCAGGTGCCCACCGGGCGCACATAGACCCGCTGGTTTTTATGGAACTGCGCTTTCGCCATCTGACGACGATCCTCTGGCTGGTGTGGTCCCGCCAGTATCCGCTGCCGCCGGTTATCGTCCGATTAAGGAAATGGGACGGATTTCACTCCGCCGGGGCGCCGCCGGGCCGGATGCGGCCTGCCAACCGCCGCAAACGCGCGCCAAGCCCGCCGATCCCGGCCCTTGCCTGCTCCATCAGCGTATAGGCGACCGGCACCACCACAAGCGTCAGCAGCGTCGAGGATATCAGCCCCCCGATCACCAGAATGCCCATGGAATTGCGAAACTCGGCCCCCTGGCTGGTCGACAGCGCCACCGGAATGAGCCCGCAAACCGTTGCGATCTGCGTCATCAGCACAGGGCGCAGCCGCACCGGCCCGGCCTTGCGCGCCGCCTCGAAGGCGCTGGCGCCGGCCGCCCGCAACTGGTTGGTGTAGTCGACCAGCAGGATGCCGTTCTTCATCACCAGCCCCATCAGCGCCAGCAGGCTGATCTGGCTGAACATGGTCATTTCCTGGCCCGATATTTTCAGCGCCACGAACGCCCCCACAAAGGAGAGCGGCGCCGACAACATGATGATCGCCGGCTGCGCGAAGCTGTTGAACTGCGAGGCGAGGATCATGTAGAGCGCGATCAGCGCCAGCATGAAGGCAAAGCCGATCGCCGCACCGGTTTCCTTCATCCGCTTCGACCGCCCCTCGGCCTCCCAGCTATAGCCCGGCGGCAGTTTCAGCTCTTCGAGAAAGCGCTCGATCTCGGCCGATGCCGGTCCCAGCGCCGCGCCTTCCGGATTGTTGGCGAGCAGCGCGATGCGCCGTGCGCGGTTCTGCCGTTCGATTTGCGCCGGCCCGCTGTCGATGGTGAAACGCGCCACATTGGGCACGTCGATGGATTGCCCGTTGGCGGCGCGCACCTGGATCATCGACAGTTTCGAAATGTCGTCGCGCTGGTCTTCTTCCAGCCGCACCCGCACATCGTAGCGCTGTCCGAATTCCTCGAACGACCCTGCCTTGACCCCACCGATCGTCGCGCGCAGCGTTTCGGCCAGCGTGCGGATCGAAACGCCGAGATCGGCCGCCCGCCGCCGGTCGATCTGCACCTGCACTTCCGGTTTGCCGGAATCGTAGCTGGTCTTGACGTCGGCAAAGAGCGGGCTCGCCCGCATCCGATTGGTCACTTCGTTGGCCTTCGCCTCCAGCACCGCGAGGTCCGGCCCCTGCAGCACATACATCATCGCGAATTCCGAAAAGCCGCCGCCCGAAATCCACGGCACATCCGACAATGAAATATGTTTGGCATCGGGCGCCGCCGCCAGCATCGCCACGCGCACCCGGTCCATGATCGGGATGAAACTTTCGTCGCGCGCGTCCTTTTCCGTCAGTCCGACATGGAAGAACGCCTTGTTGACGCTTTTCTGCGCGTCGGAACCGATGGTGAAGAACACCGTCTCCACCTGGTCGACGCCGCGAATGGCCTGTGCGACGCGTGTCGCCGCGCCGCGCGTTTCCTCAAGGCCCGCGCCGAAGGGAAGTTCGACGGTGGCAAGAAACTCGGCGCGGTCGGCGCGCGAGTCGAACGCCATCGGCAGCGTCCGCGCCACCATCACGCCGGCGACGACGGCAACGACCGCCCCCACCATCACCGCCCATCGCGTGGCCAGCGCCCAGTCGAGCAGCCGCCCGTAAAAACGGTCGAGACCGTTATAGGCATTGTCGAAAAACCGCGCCACGCGGCCATAGGTCGAAGGGTCGGTGTCCTCGCGCTTCAGCACCCGCGAACAGAGCATCGGCGTCAGCGTCAGCGAAACGAGCAGCGACACCATCACCGAAAAGGTGATGGCAAGCCCGTACTGAAAGAAGAAGCGCCCGACAACGCCGCTCATGAAGGCAATGGGCACGAAGACCGCGACAATCGAAAAGGTCGCGGCCAGCACGGCAAGCCCGACTTCCTTTGTGCCTTCGGCCGCCGCCTGCATCGGCGGCAATCCGCTTTCGAGTTTGCGGTAGATGCTCTCCAGAACCACGATGGCGTCGTCCACCAGCAGCCCCACTGCCAGCGACAGCGCCATCAGCGTCATCATGTTGATGGTGAAATCCATCACATAGAAAGCGAAGAAGGTCGAAACCAGCGCCGTCGGCATCGCGATGGCGACGATGGCGGTCGCACGCACCGACAGCAGGAATGCGAGGGTGACCAACACGACAAGCACGATGCCGAGCTGGATGTCGACAAACACGTCCGCCGCCGATCCCTCGATGAAAACCGCCGTGTCGCGCGCGATCCGCATTTCGAGGCCGGCCGGCGCGTTCTTCTCGATTTCGGCCACCGCCTCGCGCACGGCGCGCGCCACTTCCACCGTGTTGCGTCCGGATTGCTTGCGGATATCGAGCGACACGCCGCGCTTGCCGTTGAGTTCGGCATAGGAGCGCTCGTCGGCCATGCCGTCCTCGACGCGCGCCACGTCGCCGATGGTGGTGGGCGCGCCGTCCTGCCGGAAAGCGACGACGATGCCGCGGAAATCGGGAACGCTCGCGACCTCGCCCTTGGTCTTCACCGGAAATTCGGCGCGCAACCCGGGCGTTTCGAGCCGCCCGCCTGGAATTTCCGCATGCTCGCGCCGCAGCGCCCCGGTCACATCCTCGGCCGTCACGCCATAGGCGCGCATTTTCACCGCGTCGAGCCAGATGCGCACCTCGCGGTCGCGCCCGCCGACAAGCTCGATGGAGCCGACGCCGGAAATTCGCTGCAACTGCTCCTTGACGGTCTTGTCGGCGAAATGCGTCAGCGCGCGGATCGGCATGTCGCCGGCGATCATCACCGACATGATCGCCTGTGCGTCCGGATCGACCTTCTGAACGATCGATTGTTCGGCTTCCTGCGGAATGTTGGCGCGCGCCAGCGAAACCTTGTCGCGCACATCCTGCGCCTTGACGTCGACATTTTCGTTGAGGTCGTACTGGATGACGACCTGGGAGAGGCCCTCGGCGCTGGTCGAGGACAGCGTCTCGATGCCCGAGATCGTGTTGACCTGTTCTTCGATCGGATCGGTCACGTCGCTTTCGATGCCTTCGGGCGAGGCGCCTTCCAGCACCGTCGTGATCGACACCACCGGAAACTCGACCTTCGGAAAGAGGTCGACGCCCACCCGGCCAAGCGAGATCCATCCCAGCACCACAAGCGCGCCGATCACCATGACGGCGAAGACGGGCCGCCGGATCGAAACGTCTGAAATCCACATGCGCTTCCCCTCCGCCCGCGCTACTGCGCCGTGCTGTCGCTTGCGCCCGCCGCGATCTGGCCCGGCTCGGCCTCGATCCGGATTTTGATGCCGTCGGTGAGCAGCGGCGCGTTGGGACCGCCCAGCGCCTTGTCGCCGGCCTTCAGCCCCGACAGTACTTCCACCGTCTGCGCATCGATCTGCCGCACCGTCACGCTGACGCGCCGCGCCACATTGCCGTCGGCGATGAAGACATGCCGGTCGGTCTCGCCGCCATAAAGCATCCGCCGGTCGAGCGTCAGCCCCTGGCGCGGCGCCGGAAAGAGTTCGACGCGCGTAAAGAGGCCGGGCTTCACCGAATAATCCTCGTTGAGGATCGGCAGCCGGAGTTCGACCGAACGCGTCACCGGATCGACATAGTCGTTGAGGATCGCCACATAGCTGTCGAAGCTGCGGTCGATGCCGTCGATATAGACGCGGCCCTTTGTGCCGACCTCGATTTTCGACAGGTGAATTTCGGGCACCGTCACGATGGCGCCGACAATGTCGATCTTCATGATCTGCAAAACGCCGTCGCCGCCGCCGCCCATCGCACCCATGCCGCCCATCCGCGTCGCCATGAACTTGCCCTCGTCCACGTCGCGCCGTGTGATGACGCCGTCGAAGGGCGCGGTCACGGTGCAGTCGGTCAGCATCTGGTTGGCGCCGGCAAGCTGCGCTTCGGCAATGCCGAGCCGCGCCTGCGCGGCGTCGCGCGCCGAGCGGGCATCGTCGAGCCGCCCGTCGGCGACAAACCCCTTGGCGTGAAGTTCGTTGGCGCGCGAAAAGGCGAGGCCGGTGTTGCGCACATCCGCCTTGGCGAGCCGCACCTGGTTTTCAAGCTCGGTCACCTTGAGACGGATTTCGACATCGCGCGTTCGGAAAAGCGGCTGCCCTTCCGTCACGCGGTCGCCGACCCGCACCATGATCTCTTCGATAATGCCGTCGACGCGCGGCCCCAGCGTCGTCGTCTTGTGCGCGGCGATGGTGCCGGTGCCGGTGATCGGCTCGGCAAGTTCGCGCATCGTCACCGCGCTGGCGAAGACGCCGATGGCGCCGGCATCGGGGTCGGCCGTTTCCTCTTCCGCGCTCTCGCCGCAACCGGCCAGCGCCGCCGCGATCAGGCCGGCCGCCAGAAGCCGCGCATAACGGGAAACGTCAAACCGGACGAACATGAGATGCCTTTCGAAAAACGTATAGAAGGTTATAGTATCTTTTGTTACGATACCGGCAAAGCGAAATCGCTGGCGAAACACGATCATACGCCGGCGACATAGACCGAGGATAAAATGGGCGGACAAGCCATGCCCCCGTCGATTGCCAGCCGGCCGAAGCAGCCGTCATCGCGGGTCCAGCCGGACGAGACCTTCGGCTGGCTCCATCACGACGTCTACCGTCTCTTCCGCAAGGCCTGGGCGCGCCGGCTTCAGGCCTCCGGCACGGGCATCAACCCGGCCAAGTCGCGCGTCCTCGCCGAATTGCGCCAGCGCGACGGCATCACCCAGACCGAGCTTGCCGATTGCGTTGAAATGGAAAAGGCGCCGCTCGGCCGCCTGCTCGACGCTCTGGAAGAGCAGGGCCTGATCGAACGCCGCAACGACCCCGCCGACCGCCGCGTCCGCCGCGTCTATCTGATGCCGCCGATCGACGAAATCACCGCCGGCTTGTGGCAGGCCGCCTTCGGCATGTTCGAAACCTCGGTCCGGGGATTCACGCCGGAGGAATACGCGCAACTGATGAATTTCCTCGAGCGCATCAAGGCCAATCTCCAGGAATCCGAGGAAACCGGGGCCTGAGCCTGCGCCGCCGCGCTGAAACTTGAACACCGCCCGCGCGTCGGCATAGCATAATCGATGCGTAAACTTTCCCTTCTGATTCTTGCCGCCCTGCTGGCGATGGCGCTCTGGACCGCTCTCGTTGTCACCGGCGCGCGCCACGGCTGGTTGCGTGCCGATCCGGGTCCGCGCGACGATGTGGCGTCCTTCTTCTCGACATCGGCGGCGTCAATCGACGCGGCGGAGCAGGGCGCCGTCGCCTTCGTGCTAATCGAAAAGGGCGAGGTCTTCGGCGAGCATTATGTCTCGACCGGCGCGCCCGTGACGCGCGACACGCTGTTCCAGCTCGCCTCGCTCAGCAAATGGGTGACGGCGCTCGGTGTGCTGAAACTCGCCGCCGATGGAAAGCTCGATCTCGATGCGCCCGTGTCGCGCTATCTCACCCGCTGGCAGCTTCCCGAAAGCAAGTTCGGCAACGAGGGCGTCACCGCGCGCCGTCTCCTCTCTCACACCGCCGGCCTGACGGATGGCCTGGGCTATCTGGGCTTCGAGCCGGAAACACCCGTCCAGACCCTCGAGGCATCGCTGACGGAAGCGGCGGACCCCATGCCCGGCGCCGATGGTCGCACCCGTGTCGGCCTCGCGCCCGGCTCTGCCTGGAGCTATTCCGGCGGCGGCTATGCGTTGCTGGAGCTTCTGATCGAGGAAATATCGGGCGAACCGTTTGCCGGCTACATGAAGCGCGCCGTCTTCGATCCGCTCGGCATGTCGCAGGCGACATTCGATCTGGCGGCGGCGGAAGCGGCGGGCCTCGCCCCCTGTTTCGACGCCGGCGGCGCGCCTTGCGCCTATCGCGACTTTGCCGCGCCCGCCGCCGCCTCGCTCCATGCAAGTGCGGCCGATCTCGTCCGCTTCCTCGAAGCGCAAATGAAAGGCGCGCGCGATCCCGCTCTGCCGCCCGGTCTCGCCGCCGCCATGTCCGCGCCCCACGGCTCGCAATTCGGCCTGCCGATCTGGGGCCTCGGCGTCATGCTTTATTCCGAAGCGCCGGGCGGCGGCCACATCATCGGCCATGAGGGCATGAACTTCGCCGCCATCGAAACCACAGCCCGCATCGACCCGGCGACCGGCGACGGCATCCTCGTCCTCGCGACCGGCAATCCGGGCCTCCCTGCCATGCTGGGCGGCGAATGGGTCTATTGGCATGCCGGGCGGGTGGATGTGAGGCAGATCGACGGCATGATCCCGGCCCTGGGGCTCGCGCTGCTCATCGGCTGGGCCGTCATCCTCGTTCTGGCCGCTCTCGCCGTCTGGCGAATGCGGCGATCCGGAAACCCGAAAACCGCGTAATTCAGTCCGGAACTTCGCCGCGCAGCGGGGATTCGACCTCGCCGCGCCGCCGCATCCCAAGCCGACGCGGCGTCAATTGCGCGGGGCTTTTCATGCGCCCTCTTTGCAGTGAGAATGCGCCCAAACAAACGCCGCCAATGCGGGCAAACAAGTGCTGGCAGAGCGCCAGGGGAGACGTCATGAATTTCGATTTTTCCGACGACCAGAAAATGCTGAAGGAGCAGGTGCGCAAGTTCCTTGCCGACAAATGTCCGATGTCGGTCACGCGCCGCGTGCTCGAAAAGGAAGAGCCCTATGCCGCCGAGGTCTGGAAGGGCCTTGTCGAGATGGGCCTCACCGGCACCGCGATCCCGGAAGAATTCGGCGGCCTCGGCCTCGGCGCGCTTGAGCTTTGCGTGATCGCGGAAGAGCTCGGCCGCGCCGCCGCCCCCGTGCCGTTCTCGTCGTCCATCTATCTCGCGGCCGAAGCGCTCCGCCTCTTCGGCACGAAGAAGCAGAAGGAAACCTGGCTGCCGAAACTGGCATCGGGTGAAATCATCGGCACGCTGGCCGTCTCCGAAGGCACCCATGCCGCGCACCCGCGCAACATCGCGGTCAAGCAAGCAGGCGGCAAGATCAATGGCGTCAAGCAGCCTGTCGTCGATGGCGGTGCGGCCTCGCTCGCCATTGTCGCGGTCAACACCGGCGGTTCCGGCGAAGGCGCGGTCTCGCTCGCCATCGTCGATCTGAAGGCGGGCGGCGTCTCGACCGAACCCGTCCGCACGCTCGACCCCTCGCGTCAGCACGTCACGCTGAGCTTCAAGGACGCGCCCGCCGAAATTCTGGGCGACAAGCCGGGCGAGGGCTGGTCGCAGCTTTCGCGCGTCTTCGACGGCGCCGCCGTGCTCTTTGCCTTCGAACAGGTCGGCGGCACCGAAGCGGCGCTCGAAATGGCGCGCGACTATGCGCTTGAGCGCTACGCCTTCGGCCGCCAGATCGGCTCCTATCAGGCGATCAAGCACAAGCTCGCCGACATGTATGTGAAGAAGGAACTGGCGAAGTCGAACGCCTATTTCGGCGCCATGATGCTGAACGACGAGGGCGCGGAGCTGACCGAAGCCGCCGCCGCCTCGCGCATCGCGGGCTCCGACGCCTATGTCTTCGCCGCCCAGGAAAACATCCAGACGCATGGCGGCATCGGCTACACATGGGAATCCGACTGCCAGTTCCACTACCGCCGCGCCAAGCTGCTGGCGCTCGCTGTCGGCGCGCCGATCCAGTGGAAGGAAAAACTCGTCGCGCGCCTCGAAGCGAAAAACGCGGCGTAAGCGGCTCAAAAAGACATTCGGGAGAACCAAAAATGGATTTCAACGACACAGCCGAAGAAGCCGCCTACCGTGCCGAGGTGCGCGCCTGGCTCGACAAGAACGCCACCCGCAAGGAAAACGCGAAGGACATCGCCCCGCCGAAAGACCTGAAGGAAATGATCGCCCAGTCCAAGGCCTGGCAGGCGAAGAAGGCCGATGCCGGTTATGCCTGCATCACCTGGCCGAAGGAATGGGGCGGCGGTGGCGGCACCACCATCAACAACGTGATCTACAGCCAGGAAGAATCGAAATACGCGGTTCCCGGCGGCATCTTCGCCATCGGTCTCGGCATGTGCATCCCGACCGTCATGTCATGGGGCTCCGACGAGGCCAAGCAGCGCTTCGTCAAGCCGGCCGTGCGCGGCGACGAGATCTGGTGCCAGCTCTTCTCCGAGCCCGCCGGCGGTTCCGACGTCGCGGGGCTGCGCACCAAGGCCGAGAAGGATGGCGACGACTGGGTCATCAACGGCCAGAAGGTCTGGACGTCCGGCGCGCATTTCTGCGACTACGGCATCCTGCTCGTGCGCACCGATCCGAACGTGCCGAAGCACAAGGGCCTCACCATGTTCTGGATCGACATGAAGGACCCGGCCGTCGAAGTGCGCCCGATCAAGCAGATGTCGGGCGGCGCCGAATTCAACGAAGTCTTCTTCACGAACTTGCGCGTCAAGGACAGCCAGCGTCTCGGCAAGGTCGGCGACGGCTGGAAGGTCGCGCTGACGACGCTGATGAACGAGCGCCTCGCCGTCGGCGGCAGCCAGGGCAACGCCGACACGGATGAGTTGATCTCGCTCGCCCGCAACACCGACATCGCCGGCGAGCCGGCCATCCGCCATGGCGGCGTCCGCGAGCGCATCGCCGACTGGTATGTGCAGGCGCAGGGGCTGAAGTTCACGCGCTTCCGCACGCTGACCGCGCTGTCGAAAGGCGAAACGCCCGGCCCCGAAAGCTCGATCTCGAAGATCGTCGCGGCCAAGAAGATGCAGGACCTCGGCTCCTTCGGCATGGACCTCCAGGACATGGGCGGCGTCATCCGCGACCGGAAAATCTCGCCGGAAGAGGGCGCCTATACCGAACAATGGATCGGCGCGGCCGGCTACCGCATCGCCGGCGGCACGGACGAAATCCTGCGCAACATCGTCGCCGAACGCGTGCTGGGCCTGCCCCAGGACATCCGCGTCGACAAGGACTTGCCGTTCAATCAGGCCCCCAAGGGGAAATAAGGAAGAAGGAATCTCTTCCCACCCTCCCCTCGGGGGGAACGTTACACTTGACAGCCCCAGACGCCAAGTGCGGTATTGGAGGCGGCAAATGTGCGCGTTGATGAGTGCCATCGCGCGCGTCTCGTTGCCGGATCGAGGCAACCGGGGATGGCTCGCCATGCTTGAATGCTATTTTGATGATAGCGGGACACACGACGGCTCCGCTGTAGTGGTGTGGGGAGGAGTCGCGGGCCACAAATTCTATTTGGATCAGCTAGATGCTGCGTGGAGAGCGCGGCTTTTGTGTCCTTGTGACGGGAAGCCACCGATCAAAAAATTTCGTTCTTACGATTTGGAACACGGCATAGAGGAGTTTGACGGCTACAACCAAGGCGAGCGTGACCTGACGCGCCGTAATTTTCGCCAGGTCATCGTTGAATCGAGCGCTTCAGTCATTGCTTGGGGGCTTTCGGTCAGGGATTGGGACCAGATCGTCCGCCAGTGGGGGAAACAGCCGGAATATACGGCGGAACAGGCTGTGTTCGAGAAATCGGTTTTCGAGATTGTAAAATCCGCCAAGGCAGAGGGTGAGGCGCTCAGCCTTCAGTTCGATCAAGGCAGGGATACGGACCGCCTGCGCAACGCCATCAAACCAACTATCGAGGCTGCCAAGAACGAGGGAAGGTTTGTGAGCTACGGCTTCTTGCCCGTTGCACAGACACCTGCATTACAAGCCGCCGATCTTGTCGCTTATGAGGCCTATCGCGCCTTTGTACCGCTACTGTCAGACCCGAAAGCTGAACCAAGACTGCATGCCAAGCGCCTATTCGAGGACGACATATTCTCAGGTGCAGCCCAATGGATGGGGCGGAAGGAAATAATGGATGCGGCGAGGAGGTTCGGCCAGTCTCGAAAGAGAGCCGTCAAGCGGGCAAAGAAAGAACGTTCCGTTAGCGGCGGTTCGGCCGCGCCGAGGCGACGGCCTTGAGCGCGCTGTCGAGATGCTTTGAATCGCCGCTTGCCTCGACGGCCTTTGCTGTCGCGAGGAATCGTTCGTATTCCGCAGGATCATCCGGCTTGACCGATGGTTTTGGTTTTCGCGGCATGGGTCACTCCAAGAGAAAAACAAACACGTACTGTGCGGACTCGGGCACGTTCGACCGCGCCCGCCACACGCGGACCAATTCGACCTTGGGGCGCTTCCGCGCGCCCTCTTCAGTTAATCGTTCGATAGGTGAGCCGCTTACCCTTGACGCCCAAAAGGGCGATGTCGGCACGGCTCACGTCATCAATGCCAAGTTTCGCACGGTTAGAGTGCCGGAAGTCGAACTCGGCAAGATAGCGGTGGAGGTGGGCTTCGCTGACCGAATGGTACACGCCGGTCAGGCCGCGTTTCAGGATCGAGAAATAACCCTCGACGGTGTTGCTGTGAGCATCGCCGCGCACGTATTCGTCTTTGCCATGATCGACCATTTCGTGGCGGGCAAACTCACGGCCAATGTGCAGATAGCCGCCTGCGGTGTCGGTCATGAAAGCCGACTTCTTGTCTGCGTGGGCTTCCAAGATCGGGCGCAGGGTTTCGCCGTTGACGCGCGGAATGTGCTGCGAGCGAACGCGACCGTCCCGCTCGACAACGGAGTGAACAATCTGCTTGCCCATGCCGCCGATGTTCCGGCTGTTGCGCTTGCCAACATGCTTATTCTTTTCTTTGCCGCCAATGTAGGTGGTATCAGCTTCAAGCACTTTACCTTCCCCGCCCAAGGGGCCAAGGCCGCCGTCTTTCATGGCTTCACGGATACGATGGGTAAGGAACCAAGCGGTTTTCATGCTGCATTCGAGCATCCGTTGAATTTGACGGGTGCTGACACCCTTCTTGCTGGCGCACATCAGGTGAATGACTTGCAGCCAGAGATGCAGGGAAAGGTGGCTGGACTCGAAAATGGTCCCAACCCTGACGGTGAAGGGCTTCCGGCAGGCGTAGCACTTGCGCAGGCCAAGACGGGTGGTCTTGCCTTTCAGCTCGCCAATGTGTTCCTCAGTCGCCCCACAAAACGGGCAAACCGGGCCTTCCGGCCAAAGACGCGCCTCAACGTAAGCGAAGGCGGCTTCTTCATTTTGGAAGTGTGCGGACGAAAGAACGGAACGGGCCATGACGAAATCTCCTATGCCCTTAATTTAGTGATTGGGCTTAGGTATGTCAAGTGTAACGCTCCCCCCTCGGGGGGGGGGGCAAACCGCTGCAAGCGGTTTGGGGCGGGGGCCCCGCACCCACAGAAACAAATGGCCGGATCACCCGTTCCGGCCTTTTTCATTTCCGCCTCTGCCAAAACCACAAATGTCACCCCTGCGCAGGCCGACCGCGCTGAATAAGATAAAAACTACTTGACTTTTATCTAAGCGGGATATATACGCGTCCTAAGGACGCGTATATATCCCGCTTACTATAATCATTGCGTTGCATTGTCTCAGCTACGAATTATGTCTTGACTTTGTCATGCTCACATATATATACGTCCTAAGGACGTATATATATGTGAGCATATTTAAAAGTGGCAAAACTGCTTCGAGGTATTTACCCGGAAAGACTTACGCTTGCCGGCCATCGACTGGCTGGGTTGCTGGAGGCCAATGGCAAGCCAGTCCTGACACAATTCGATTTTTTCAGGATCATCTGGCGCATGTATCTGACCTCGTCAGGTGAAAGGCTCTATCTCCGTCATGAAACACCGACCCAGGAAGACGGTAGCCGCCTGAGGCTCAATCTGAAGAAATCAGGCCTCATTGGCGCCGACCGGGATTATGGCTCCCGTATAATCCGTGTGTTGGCGATTTCGGATCTGCCAGCCGAAGACATTGCCTGCCTCGTTGATCCTACCTGTTATGTCTCGCACCTCTCAGCCATGCAGCGATGGGGGCTGACTGATCGTAGCCCCGAGGCTTTGATACTGACGCGCCCTGATCGGAAGACTGCGACAGAGCAACTTGCGGCTCATATGGAAAGCCTGCTCGCGGAGAACGAAGAAAACCCTTTTCCTTTGAAAATCATCACGCATCCGGCTCGCGTTCGTAAGAGGACGGTCCATGTCTATGAGTCGAAAACCGCAGGCGCATCTCTGAACGTTCGCGGTAGCGATGTCCGCCTCTCGACAATTGGGCAGACGTTTCTCGATATGCTGCAAAAGCCTGATCTATGCGGGGGCATGGACCACATCCTTGATGTCTGGGAAGAGCATGCCGCTACCTATCTGAGCGATATCGTTGCGGCCGTCGACACGGCCACAAGCGGCCTCGTCAAAAGCCGGGCTGGGTACATCCTCGAAGAGCGTTTGAGGTTAAAGCATCCCAGCATTGAGCAATGGAAAGCATTGGGACAGCGCGGCAGTAGCCGCAAGCTAGATCCGTCGAAAGCTTTCGCCCCGACCTTCTCGGAGACGTGGATGATCTCGCTCAATGTCTGACGACGCTATTGAAATCGATGTTGCTGGATGGGTCGAGCGCGCCAAAAACGATCCCGCTGCCTATGGGCAGCGCCAGGCGGCAGAAATCACCCTGAATGCGATTGCGATGACCGCTCCCTTGAATGAGAAGCTTGTCCTCAAGGGCGGCATACTCATGGGGCTTGCGTATAATAGTCCGCGTCAAACCGCAGATATTGATCTATCTGCCATTCTCGCAGCTGAAGACAATGTCGATGAGATGATCAGGGACTTCCTGGACTCGGCCTTTCCGAGTGCGGCGGCAAAGCTTGGCTATCCCGATCTGATCCTCAAAGTGCATTCGGTCAGAAAGCAACCCAAGCATATCGAGATCGAGGACGCGGAATTCCCGGCCCTCAAACTGAAAGTCGCTTTCGCTCAGCGTGGAACCCGTCAGGAACAAGCGCTACGTGAAGGGAAAGCACCCGGGATCATTGATCTCGATATTTCGTTCAACGAACCTTTGCGTCAAATTCAAGTTCTGGAGCTAACGGGTGGCGAAGAGTTGCTTGCCTATGGGCTCGTTGATCTGATGGCCGAGAAATATCGCGCGATGTTGCAACAAGTCGAGCGCAATCGGAACCGGCGGCAGGATGTGTATGATCTTGATCGGTTGATTGCGGGGCACGAATTCGCGGTTGAAGTCCGCGCTCAAATTCTTGATGTGTTTATCGAAAAATGTCGGTCTCGATATATCGCGCCCACAGCGACATCACTCCAGAATCCCGAAGTGAAAGCGCGGTCAGGAGCAAACTGGGATACGCTGGAACTTGAACTTGGCGAAGTCCCGCCATTTGAAAAGTGTTTCGAGCGTGTGAGGGATTTTTACGAAACTTTGCCTTGGCAACGGTGAGTTTCAATCGGCCCAAAGGTGCGCCCCTCAAGCCGCCGCTTCCGCCTTCTCCGCTTCCGCATAAAGCGCCAGATGATCGCTGAGCGCGCGCTGAAACGCCGGCC
>JAHBYM010000310.1 GCA_019635975.1 Parvibaculum sp.
GCGCCGGTCGCCGATTATCTCGATGCGCTGCTCGCCGAGGCGCGGCTCGTGTCGCGGCATCTGCCGGCGCGCATGAAGATCGACCACATTCATTTCGGCGGCGGCAGTCCGACGCTGCTGACGCCCGGCGATTTCGGCCGCACGCTGGCCGTCCTGCGCGAATACTACAACATCCCGCTTGATGCCGAGATCGCTGTCGAGCTCGATCCGCGCACGGCGGATGCGGCTTACCTCGCGGCGATGGCGCGGGCCGGTGTCACGCGGGCCTCGATCGGCGTTCAGGACTTCGACGAACGGGTGCAGCGCGCGATCAATCGCATCCAGCCGCATGAGGTGACGGCGCGCGTCATCGGCTGGCTGCGCGCGGCGGGCATTTCGGCGATCAACATGGATCTCTGCTACGGGCTTCCCCATCAGAC
Source organism: Parvibaculum sp. (assembly GCA_019635975.1). GTDB lineage: Bacteria > Pseudomonadota > Alphaproteobacteria > Parvibaculales > Parvibaculaceae > Parvibaculum. Next base: position 420 of record JAHBYM010000310.1, read on the forward strand.
GGTGGCGAGCCTTCTCGACACGGTCGACAAGGCGGCGGCGCTTCGTCCCTCGCGCATCGCGCTGTTCGGTTATGCGCATGTGCCCTGGATGAAACGGCACCAAAGGCTCATTCCGGAAGCGGCGCTGCCCGGCCTTGCCGAGCGCTGGGAGCAATATGAGGCCGCCGCGGCGCGGCTCGCGGCGCATGGCTATGTCGCGGTCGGGCTCGACCACTTCGCGCTGCCGGATGACGAGATGGCGAGGGCGCATGAGGCGCATGCGCTTCACCGCAATTTCCAGGGCTATACGACGGATGCCGCGCCGGTGCTGATCGGGCTCGGCGCTTCGGCCATCGGCGCACTGCCGCAAGGCTATGCCGCGAACGAACTGGCGATCGACCGCTACAAGGAAACGGTGCGCGAGGGCCGGTTGCCGGTGACGCGCGGCATCGCGGTGACGCGCGAGGACAGGCTTCGCCGCGCCGTGATCGAACGGCTGATGTGCGACATGGGCGTCGATCTCGACGAGATCGCGCTGATGCATGACGTGGAGGCGGAGAGTTTCGACGGCGAGATTGAGCGCCTCGCGCCGCTCGAAGCCGACGGCATCGTCACGCGCGACGGCCGCCGCGTTATGCTGACCGAGGAAGGCCGCCCGCTGGTCCGCGCCGTCTGCGCCGTTTTCGACAAATATCTGGGGCAGGGCGCGGCGCGGCACTCGAAGGCGGTTTAGCGCCTTACGGCCACTTCACCGTCGGCGGCATGGACGACAGGATCGCGTTCACATTGCCGCCGGTCTTCAGGCCGAAGGTCGTGCCGCGGTCGTAGAGCAGGTTGAACTCGACATAGCGGCCGCGCCGCACGAGTTGTTCCTCGCGTTCGGCCTCGCTCCATGTCTCGTTCATGTGGCGGCGGACAAGCTGCGGATAGATCTCAAGAAAGGCCCGGCCGACATCCTGCGTGAAGGCGAAATCCCTTTCCCAATCGCCTGAATTGAGGTGGTCATAGAAAATGCCGCCGGTGCCGCGCGGTTCGCCCCGGTGCGGCAGGAAGAAATATTCGTCGCACCACTTCTTGAACTTCGGATAATAGTCCGCGTCGTGCCTGTCGCAGGCGCGTTTCATGGCGGCGTGGAAATCCACCGTGTCCGGATGATCGTCGCGGCGCTGCACATCGAGCACCGGCGTCAGGTCGCCGCCGCCGCCGAACCAGCCCTTGGTCGTCACGACATGGCGCGTGTTCATGTGCACGGCGGGCACGCGCGGGTTCTGCATATGGGCGATCAGCGAAATGCCGCCCGCCCAGAAGCGCGGGTCTTCCTCCGCGCCCTGCATCTGTTTGCGGAAGTCTTCCGAAAACTCGCCATGCACGGTCGAGATGTGGACGCCGACCTTCTCGAAGACGCGGCCGGTCATCACCGACATTTCGCCGCCGCCTTCGTC
>JAHBYM010000311.1 GCA_019635975.1 Parvibaculum sp.
AGGCGCTCCAGCGCGATTTGTGCGTCCACGGATAGTTTTGCCTTGCGGCTTTTCATGCCCGTGCCATAGGTCGGGTCGCCGAGCAGCGGGTGGCCGATTGCCGTCATGTGGACGCGGATCTGGTGGGTGCGGCCGGTTTCGAGGCGGCATTCGACGCGGGCGACAAGCCCGCCCGCATATTCCGCCTTCACCGCATAATGCGTGATTGCGATGCGGCCGGCGGTGATGTCGTCGCCGTCTTCGCCGACACGCGATTTCACCGTCGCCATCTTGACGCGGTTGTGGCTCGAGCGGGCGATGTTGGCGTCGATGACCCCGCGCTTTTTCGCCGGCACGCCCCAGGTGAGCGCCGTGTAGGCGCGCGCCAGCTTGCCGTCGCGGCCATGCGCGGCGAATTGCGCCGAGAGGCCCTTGTGCGCGCGGTCCGATTTCGCCACCACCATCAGCCCGCTCGTTTCCTTGTCGAGCCGGTGGACGATGCCGGGCCGCCGCTCGCCGCCGATGCCCGACAGCGTCTCCCCGCAATGCGCGACCAGCGCGTTCACCAGCGTCATGTCGGGGTTGCCGGGTGCGGGATGCACCACAAGGCCCGCCGGTTTCATCACCACGATCAGGTCCTGATCCTCGTAGACGATTTCGAGCGGGATCGCCTGGCCTTGCGGTTTCGCGGGCGCGGGCGGCGGCAGCGTCACGCGCCAGCGCTCGCCGGTTTTCACGCGCCGCGCGGGCTCGGCCACCGGCTTTGCGCCGCCCGCGCCTTCGAGCGCCACATGGCCTTCCTCGATCAGTTGCCGGATGCGCGCGCGCGAGGGCGCGGCCGCCGCTGTTTCCCTGCCCCCTTCCAGCTTGCCCCCTTCCGGCTTGCCTGCCAGGGCGTCGGTGAGATACTTGTCGAGGCGCGCGCCCGCCTCGCCTTCGGCGACGGTGACGGCGATCGTTTCATCCGGCAATGCGGGAGCGGCTTTCATCATGGGCGAAGATACACCATCGGGCGATGTGCCGCCGCCCACCGGGCTCAACACGCCTGAAAATATCCGGAGGCTGAAATTCGTCGTCGCCGGATTGGGCGCGCTGATCGTCGTCGGCTTTCTTGTCGTCATCGTCACCATTGCCAATCGCGCCTTCTCGCTTGGCGAGCGCGAGGTGCGGGTGCCGGGCGGGCGCTTCGGCGTGTCGGAGATCGGCGTCGCGCCGGGCGAGCGCGTCCGCGCCGTCGTGCCGATGGAGGGCGACCGTCTCGCGGTTCACATCGCGTCGGAGGGCGGCGAGACCATCCTCATCGTCCATGCGCGCAGCGGCCTCGAGCTCGGCCGCATCTTCCTCGTCCCGCAATCGGGCTTCGCCTCGCGGGAGTGAGGGGCGACGGTCGCTTCATTGTGCGTACAGCCGGTGTCAAAACACTCGGTGTCACCCCGGCGAAAGCCGGGGCCCATTGGTTCCCTCAGCAAGTGTGATTTGTTCGGATTTCACGCCTCCCTTTGGCCTTCAAGCGAAGTGTGAAAATCCGACGTGGATTGGACCCCGGCTTTCGCCGGGGTGACACTTGTGGGATGGCCCGCCATCCCTTCGGCCTCAAAAACCGGGGATTACTTTTTTTCGTGGCCCGTTGCCGGCGTCGCGCGACTCCGCCCGACGCGTTGCCGCCGCCGTGTGTGACAGTTTTTTGACAGTTCGATGACAGCGAGCCCGCAGGCGCGGCGGAATCCGGCGCAAGCCGTTGAGAACGCTCGCATTTCGGCGCGCGGGCGCGATTTGTGACAGTTCGATGACAGTCGCACGCTGTTGCGACCGCATGGCCGGAGCCAAGCGGTTGATTTCGTTCGGGAAATTGCCGGGGGAG
>JAHBYM010000312.1 GCA_019635975.1 Parvibaculum sp.
GTTCGGCAGGTGTTGCTGAACCTGATGTCCAATGGTGTCAAATTCACACCGGCCGGCGGCGAAGTTCGTGTCGCAGCGAGCGTCGAAGACGGGGCACTCGTCATCCGCGTTTCCGATACCGGCATCGGTATTGCTGCCGACGACATCCCTGTCGCGCTTGAAAGATTCGGTCAGATCGACTCCGATCTCGCGCGCAAATATGAGGGCACCGGGCTCGGCCTGCCCCTGTCGAAATGCCTGATGGAACACCATGGCGGCACGCTGCAAATCGAAAGCGAGCCCGGACGCGGTACAACGGTAAGCATCCGCTTTCCGAAAGAAAGAATCCTGAAAAAAGCGTCGGCACAACGCCCGGGCGTTCACGCCGCGCAGTAGGCAGCGGCGCGGCTAGGCGCCGTCCCCGACGCGCCACGCAACAGGATTTTCGGCCGTAACTCTCTGCCACCAGTCCGAAATGCCCGGCGGCACAAGCGCAACGATACAACCGCCGAACCCGGCGCCGGTGAGGCGTGCACCAGCCGCACCGGCATCCAGCGCGCTCTCGACCAGCCTGTCGAGCGCCGGAGTCGACACTTCGAAATCCCGCGCCAGCGAAGCATGGCTCTCGTTCATCAGTGCGCCGAAGCGCCAGAAGTCATCGGCCTCCAGCGCCGAAGCCGCGGCAAGAACGCGCTCGTTTTCGGTCACGACATGGCGCGCGCGCTTCAGCATTTCGCCGTCGGTGAGGTCCGAAAGTGCGCCAGCATCCGCATCGCGCAAAGCCGGCAAGCCGAGACGACGCGCGGCCTCCGCCGTCGCCAGCCGTCTTGCATTATAGGCAGCGTCCGCCAGACGCCGCGGTTCGCCGCAATGCACGATCGCAAAGTGGAAATCCGGCGGTACGGTAACGAGACGGCCGGTAATCGTACGGCAATCGAGCAGCAAGGCTTGCGCCGGCCGGCCGACAGCGCTCGCCATCTGGTCGAGAATGCCGCACTGCACGCCGCAATAGTTGTTCTCGCCGGCCTGTGCGAGACGCGCCACCTCGCCATCGGGAAGCGTCTGTCCGGTAAGCGCCAGCATGGCGCGCAACGTGGCAACCTCGAGCGCCGCCGACGACGAAAGCCCGGCGCCAGACGGAACCGACGAGCACACCGACACTTCGACCGGAGGCACGTCGAAACCGGCCCCGGCAAGCTCGGCCAGCGGTCCGGCGATGTAGTCGGTCCAGTCGCCGCGCGGCGGGCCGAACGGATCGAAGGCAAGCGTCGCGCCCATCCCCTCGCTGCAGGCCCGAAACGCGCGGGCGGGCGCCAGCGCAACCGAGGTTTCGAGATCGAGCGGCATCGGCAGACAAAAGCCCTCTGCATAGTCGGTGTGGTCGCCGATCAGGTTGACCCGGCCCGGCGCCGATGCCTCGACGGCCGGCGCGCGTCCGAACACACGCTCGAAAGTGCCGTTCACGCGCCGTCCTCCGGATCGACGGTTTTCAGCTGCGCCGCCGCCTGCTCCGGCGGGATATCGACGAGGAAGACGCCCGCGCCCTGCTCGACGCCTGCGAGATATTTCAGTTTTCCGGCGTCGCGGCGGAAGGGACGAATTTCGATCGTCATGTGGAAACTGTCTTCAAAGCCGCGCGGCGCCGCCTGAACCGTCAATATGTAGGGCATCGGCTTGCCGAAAAGCCCGTCGAGACGGCGCACAGAGCGGCCCAACAGCCTCGCCAGCGCTTCCGCTTCCGCAAACGACAACGCATCGGGACCCGGAACGCGGCGGCGCGGCGCAAGCCAGGTCTCGAACGGATACATCGCGAATGGCGGCACGAACGACACCGCGGCATCGTTCTCATC
>JAHBYM010000313.1 GCA_019635975.1 Parvibaculum sp.
CACGGCGCCCTTTTTCTCGACAGTGACGTTGTTGTAAGCGGTCATTGGCCGCGCCTCCCCTGTTTTGCTTTTCTGAAGTAATTGTGCGGGGAAGCGCGGGACAAAGACAAGCCGATTGCAGGCTATTCCGGCAATGCGAAGGCCATCACATAGTCGCCCAGCGTCGTCGTGGCGCGCGCATGGCCACCAGCGGCAATGACGACATATTGGCGGCCTTCCCACTCATAGGTCATCGGCGTCGCCTGCCCGCCGGCGGGGAGACGCCCTTTCCAGAGTTCGGCGCCCGTCGCAGCATCGAAAGCACGCAGATAATTGTCCATCGCCGCGCCGATGAAGACGACGCCGCCAGCGGTGACGACAGGACCGCCGAAATTGGGCGTACCGAGTTTCCACGGCAGCGGGAACGGTGCGAGGTCGCGCACCGTGCCGAGCACACTTTCCCATACAATCGTGCCGTCATTGAGGTCGATCGCATGCAGCATGCCCCAAGGTGGCGGATTGCAAGGCAGATCCAGCGGCGAGAGAAGCAGGTCGCGCTTCATGCCCCATGCCGTTCCTTCCTGCGGCGAGATTTCCTTCTTCGGTTCCGCGGCCTTTGCCGCCGCGAAATCCGCGCGCGGGATCAGCGTGACGATGTGGGCCGCGCGGCTGGTGTTGACATACATGATCTGGCTTGCCGGATCGAAGGCCATGCCGCCCCAGTTGGCGCCGCCACCGGTGAAAGGGAAAAGGATCGTTCCCTGTTCCGACGGAGGCGTGTAGAGACCTTCGGAGCGCGCACCGGCGATCTCTTCGCGACAGGCCTTGCGGTCCCAGAAAGTAAGGCCCCAGGCATCGTCGGGCGTCAGATGTTGCGGCACCAGCGGCGGTGGCGCGACGGGGAACGGCTGCGTCGGCGAAAGGAATTCGCCGGCGGCCCCGCCTTGCGGCACCGGCCGTTCCTCGATTTCAAAGATGGGCTTGCCGGTGTCGCGGTCGAAGACGAAGACGAAGCCCTGCTTCGTCACCTGCACAACGGCATCGAGCGGCTTGCCGTCACGCTGAAGCGTCACGAGGCTCGGCTGCGCCGGCAAATCGTAGTCCCAGACGTCATGATGCACGATCTGGAAATGCCAGCGGACCGCGCCGGTCTCGGCTTCGATCGCAACGACGGAGTTCGCATAGCGGTTGTCGCCGATCCGTTCGCCGCCGAAGAAATCGGGCGAGGGCGAAGATGTCGGCAGGAAAAACAGTCCGCGCGCCTCGTCGGCAGACATCGGCGCCCAGACATTGGCATGGCCGGTGCGGCCGGCCGAGCCGTGCTGCCAGTCGTCGGGGAAGTCTTCCGCGCCGCGCACGACGGGATTGAAGTCCCAGAGCGCCGCGCCCGTGCGCGCGTCATAGGCACGCACCGTGCCGCGCGGCGCATCGGCACGGCGATTGTCGCTGATCGCCGAGCCGATAATGACGACACCGCGCGCGACGGCGGGTGGCGAAGTGATGTGGAATTCACCGGGCCCAAAGAGTTCCATGCCCGGGTCGATCTTCACCTGTCCGTCCGCACCGAAACCGGGGCATGGCTGCCCCGTCGGCACATCGAGCGCGATGAGGCGCGAATCGACCGTGCCCATGAAGAGCCGCATCGCGCAGAGATCGCCGGGCGCCGCCTCGGCATCCGTCCATTGCGTGACACCCCGGCAGACGAACTGATTGGCCGGCCGGTAACCGCCTTTAACCTCTGGGTCGTAGCGCCACTTCTCGGCGCCCGTGCCGGGATCGAGCGCGATGACTTCATTGAAGGGCGAACAGAAGATCAGCGAGCCGGCGACGAGCAC
>JAHBYM010000314.1 GCA_019635975.1 Parvibaculum sp.
TTCAATATCTTGACCGCTTCGGAGGCGAGCATTTCCGGGCCGACCGTGATCGGTTTCGCGGTCATGATCTCGGCCGTGCGGCGCTGCAGGAAGCCGTCGCCCGCGTGGCGGCGGATGTCGCCATCGGTAATCATGCCGAGCAGGCGCCCCGCCTCGTCGATAACGCCAACGCAGCCAAGGCTTTTTTGCGACATCACCAGCAGTGCTTCCGACATCGGCATGTCGGGGCCGGCAAGCGGCAGTTCGTCGTCCTTGTGCATGATCTCGCCAACATGGGTCAGCATCGCGCCGAGCTTGCCGCCCGGGTGGAAGACCTTGAAATCCTTGGCGGAAAAGCCCTTGCGCTCGATCAGCGCCATGGCGATTGCGTCGCCGAGCGCGAGCTGCATGGTCGTCGATGTGGTCGGCGCCAGCTTGTTGGGGCAGGCCTCCTCGGCCTTGGGCAGCAGAAGCGCGATGTCGGCGGCGCGGCCGAGCGCGCTTGCCCGCTCCTGGGTGATCGCGATGAGAGGAATCGCGAACCGTTTCGCATGCGATATGATGCTGTAAAGCTCTGAAACTTCACCGGATTTCGAGATGGCGAGGATCGCGTCGCCATTGACGATCATGCCAAGATCGCCATGGCTCGCCTCGCCGGGATGGACGAACTGGGCGGGGGTGCCGGTCGAGGCGAGGGTGGCGGCGATCTTGCGCGCGACATGGCCGGACTTGCCCATGCCGGTGACGACGACGCGGCCCTCGACCGTGCCGAGCGCTTCGACCGCCTCGGTGAAGGGGCCGTCGAGCGAGGCCATCAGGGCCTTAAGTCCTTCTATTTCAAGGGAAAGCGTGCGGCGCGCGGAGGCGAGGTGGTCGGCTTTGAGGTCTTGCGGCAAGGCGTCGTCTCCTGATTTGCGGGCACCTATATATCATGGGCGCTGGCGCGCCTGTGCGGTGGAATGCGGGATTTGGCGGGATTATGCGGTATCTCGCGGGATTTCGGGTAGTGTCGGGCCGGATTTGAATGAGGTGGCAGGTGCCGGGCGGGTTTTTCGATCGCTTGCGAAGGATGTTCGGCGTCACGCCGGCGCTCAGCCCACGCGCGCCGGACGGCATGCGGCTTTATGCTGTCGGCGATATTCACGGCCGTGACGATTTGCTGGCGGCGCTTCTGGGGCTTGTCGAGGCCGATGCCGCGACCGCGCCGGACCTGCGCAAGGTATTGATTTTCCTCGGCGATTACGTCGATCGCGGACTGCAGTCCAAGGCCGTACTCGACCGGCTGACCGGCGATTTCGCGCCCGGCTTCGAACGCGTTTTCCTGAAAGGCAATCACGAACTGGCGCTGCGGCAATTCATGGAGGACGCCGCCTTCGGGCGCAGCTGGAAATATTACGGCGGCCTCGAAACGCTGCATTCCTATGGCATCAAGGAACTGACGCTTTCCGACGATCCGGCCGATTTCGAGCGGGCGCGGCAGCACTTCAACGAGACGATCCCCGACAAGCATCTGGAATTCCTCGACAATCTGGCGCTGACCGCCGAATTCGGCGACTACTTCTTCGTCCATGCCGGTGTGCGCCCCGGCATCGCGCTCCACCGCCAGATCGAGGAGGATCTCTTGTGGATCCGCGAAGATTTCCTCGATTCCTCAAGCACTTACGGCAAGGTCGTCGTGCATGGCCACACGCCGCGCGAGGCGGTGGAATTCCGCGCCAACCGCATCGGCCTCGACACCGGCGCCTATATGACCGGTGTGCTGACGGCGCTGGTGCTGGAGGGCGCGGAGCGGCGCCTGATCCAGACCGGTTGACCGGGCTCCCGAACCAGGCGG
>JAHBYM010000315.1 GCA_019635975.1 Parvibaculum sp.
TCGGACGCGCGCGCTCGCATCAACAAGATCAAGGGCACGCCAGGCGCTGCCCTCGATACCGCCACGCCGGGCGCTGGCGAAGATTGGTCCGGCCTCGCCGGACTGCTCGACACCCTTCGCAAATAGGACATCCTCCATGAGAACGTATTTTGTGGCGGGGGCCATCGCCCTCGCGCTGTCGGCGTGCGTCGTGTTCGCCATGGCCGACCTCTCGACCGCGCATGCGGCTGCGCTCGCTATCGTCGCGGCGCCGGCCCATGCGATGCCGCTCAACCAGATGCTCGGATCGACGGCCCTGAAATCGCGCCCGCGCGCCGTCGCTATCATGCCGCGCGCCGATGCGGCCGACCCGAAGGCGATGATCGCCGCGCTTCAGAACGCCTTCGATGAGTTCAAGAAGGCGCATGAGGAAAAGCTGAAGGCCAAGGTCGACGATGTCGTTTTGAATGAGAAAATCGGCCGCCTTGACACCGTCGTCGCGAATTTTCAGGGCACGATCGACGATCTCAATGCCAAGATTGCGGCGGCCAACGCCGGCGGCAGCGTCATCGGCGATATCCCGCCCGATCCCGAATATGTCGCCGCCTTCAAGGCACATATGCGCAAGGGCGACGTCTCCGCGGCGCTGACCAAGGGCACCGATGCGGATGGCGGTTATCTCGCGCCGGTCGAGTGGGACCGGACGATTCAGGGCAAGTTGAAGCGGGTGTCGCCGATCCGCGCCAACGCCCGGGTCATCAACATCACCACCGCCGGCTTCAAGAAAGGCTATACCGATCGCGCGGTCGGGTCCGGCTGGGTTGGCGAGACTGCTGCCCGGCCCGCAACCACGACGCCGCAGTTCGCCATGCTCGACTTCGTGCCTGGGGAGATCTACGCAAACCCGCCGGCGTCGCAGGGTATGCTCGATGATGCCGCGATCGATCTTGAAGCCTGGCTCGCCGGCGAGGTCGACACCGAGTTTGCGCGCCAGGAGGGCATTGCCTTTCTCTCCGGCAACGGCGTCAACAAGCCTCATGGCATCCTCACCTATGTGACGGGTGCGGCCAATGCCGCGCGGCATCCTTGGGGTGCCATCCCGATCGTCAACAGTGGATCTGCCGCCGCCTTCACCTCGGATGGCTTTATCGACCTCTTCTATGATTTGCCGTCCGAGTACCGCGCGAACGCGAAGCTTTACACCAACCGGCAATCGCAATCCCAGATGCGCAAGCTGAAGGATGGGCAGGGCAATTATCTCTGGCAGCCGTCCTTTGCGGCCGGCCAGCCCGCGACCGTCGCCGGTGAAGCGATCGTCGAAGTGCCGGACATGCCCGCGGTCGGTGCCGATGCCATTGCCGCCCTCTATGGTGACATGGAAGAGACGTATCTCGTCATCGACCGGATCGGCATCCGCGTCCTGCGCGATCCCTTCACGAACAAACCCTTCGTGCACTTCTACACCACGAAGCGTGTCGGCGGCGGGGTTAACAACCCGGAAGCCATGCGCGCCTTCAAGATCGCGGCGAACTGAGCCGTGCCGTGGCGGGCCACGGCCCGTCACCCTTCGCCCGCCACCATCTCAGGAGGCCAATCATGGCAGAGAAGAAATCCGGGAGCGCCAAGACCGTCGATCCCGCCGTTACCAAGCCCGCCGTTCAGAATGATGAAACTGGCGCCGAGGCCACCGGCATCGAGCCGGCCACCGAGTTCGACCCGTCCGGCGCGCCGCATCAGGTGCAGGATATCGACGTGGACCATCCCGCCGTCGACAACGACCCGCGGGCGAACACCACGGCCGATCAGAACCGCAT
>JAHBYM010000316.1 GCA_019635975.1 Parvibaculum sp.
GGCGGCATCATTGTCGGCGCCACGCATCTCGATCTCGGACTTGCCGGGGCGCAGACGCTGCGTCTCGGGGCGGAGGCGGCTGAATGACCCGCGCCTTTTTCGCCCTGATCGGCCGCGATCTCCGGCTTGCCGCGCGCATCGGCGGCGGTGGCGGCATGGCGGTGTTCTTTTTTCTGGTCGTCGTTGCGGTGGTGCCGCTCGGCATCGGCCCCGATCTCAATCTCCTCGCGCGGATTGCGCCGGGCATGTTGTGGGTGGCGTTGCTGCTCTCCTCCCTGCTGACGCTCGACCGGCTTTTTCAGGCGGATTACGAGGACGGGTCGCTCGATCTGCTGGCGATGGGGCAACTGCCGCTGGAACTCGTCGCCGCCGCCAAGGCGACCGGCCATTTTCTGACGACCGGATTGCCGCTGGTCGTCGCCGCGCCGCTGCTCGGGCTGATGCTCAATCTGGAGGTCTCGGCGTTTCCGGCGCTGATGCTCGCGATGCTTGCCGGTGCGCCCGCCTTGAGTTTTCTCGGCATTATCGGGGCCGGTCTGACGGTCGGCATCCGGCGTGGCGGCTTGCTCGCCTCGCTCCTGGTGCTGCCCTTCTATATTCCCGTGCTGATTTTCGGCGTCGCGGCGGCGCGGGCGGCGCTTTTCGGCTTTCCGGACGGCGTCGCCGGGCAGAGCCTGACATTGCTTTGCGCCGTTGCGCTGGCAAGCCTCGTTCTCGGACCGGTTGCGGCGGCGGCGGCGTTGCGGGCCAACCTCCGTTGATACGCGGCAAAATGCCAAGCGCCCGCACCTTGCCCTCCCTGTGGGCAACACGCTAAATGAGCCTCATGACAAGCCTTTCGGCCTCGCAGCGGCTTCAGGCCTTCGCCAATCCGGCGCGCTTCATGGCGCTGTCGGCGCGGCTGCTTGCGCCATTATGGGTGGTTTCGCTCGGGTTTCTCTGCGTTGGTCTTTACTACGCACTCGTCGCGTCGCCGCCGGATTACCAGCAAGGCGAAACGGTGCGCATCATGTATGTGCATGTGCCGTCGGCGTGGCTTGCGATGTTCGGCTATTCGCTGATGGCGGCCGCCTCCGCCGTGGCGCTGATCTTCCGTCATCCGCTTGCCGATCTTTGTGCGAAATCCGCCGCGCCCATCGGCGCCGCCTTCACTTTCCTTGCGCTGGTCACAGGCGCGTTGTGGGGCAAGCCGATGTGGGGCGCGTGGTGGGTGTGGGACGCGCGGCTGACATCGGTGCTGATCCTGTTCTTTCTCTATCTCGGCTACATGGCGCTCTGGGCGGCCATCGAGGAGCCGGCGCGCGCGGCGCGCGCGGCCGCAGTGCTGGCGCTGGTCGGCGCGATCAATGTGCCGATCATTCGTTATTCGGTCGTCTGGTGGAACACGCTCCATCAACCGGCCTCCGTGTTCCGCATGGACGGGCCGACAATTGCGCCGGAAATGTTGTTACCCTTGGCGCTGATGGCGCTCGGCTTCACTTTCTTCTTCGTGACGCTGCTGCTTGTGCGCATGCGGGCGGAGATTTTGCGTCATCGTGTGCGTGCGTTGCGGCTGGCACGCGCCGCCGCAGGCGCGGAGAATTGAGCCGTGGAAGAGTTTTTGCATATGGGCGGTTATGCGGCCTATGTCTGGCCGGTCTACGCACTCGGGATCACCGTGCCGCTGGCGCTCGCAATCCACAGCATTGCCGACTACCGGCGACAGGCGCGGCTGGTCGAGGCACTTGAAAGCGAGGCTGGCGGGCGCGTCCGCCGCGCCGCGCGTCCGGAACGGGACCGGTGAA
>JAHBYM010000317.1 GCA_019635975.1 Parvibaculum sp.
TGCGGGCGAGTTATTCTTTATTCTTGCCGCCGTCGTGACCGTCGCCGGCATGGGTGCCTGTCCATGAAGGCGGGTCGGAGGCCGGGAAACTTTCGTCGAGCGTTTCGTCGACGGCCTCCTCTTCGGCGTCGCGTTCGGCTTCGGCCTTCTCGGCCGCCTTGCGCTCGGCGCGCTTTGCGTCGGCCTCGGGCGAGGCGGCGCCGCTTGTCCAGGCGGGCGGGTCGGAAGCCGGAAAGCTTTCCTTGTCGGCTTCTTCGACTTGCTTCTTGCCGTCATTCGATGTCGGCATCTCGCGATCCTCCGGTCGTGAAACGACACAATGGGCGGCGTCCCGCCGTTCTACAAGAGGATGTAGGGCGAAAATCGGGCACGGCCAGCGCCGTCAGGCAATCAGCACTTCGAGCGCGATGTTGACGAAACCGGCACCCGCCCAAGACGCCAGCGGGATCCCCAGAAAAAGCATGAAACGCGCCGCCGTCGGCACGTCGAGCGGCCACTCCCGGGCCTGCGCAATACGGGTTTCGAGCGAGAGCAAAGCCGCAAGCCGGCCGCCTACGCGCTCGGCCTCTGCACCGCCGGTCTCAAAACGACGGCGCACCTCCGCAAGATCCTGCCTGACGCGCGCCAGTTCCGCCGCCTTGGTATCCGCAATCAGGCGATGGATACGCATCATCGGCCAGGCGAAAACAACGATCGCGCTTGCAACGAGAAGCACGATCAGAGCCACGAAAAGTTCGGTCGTCTGCCGTCCGAGCAGCATCAACAGCACAAGCGTACCCGTGACAAGCCATGGCACGGCGCCGCGCAGCGCGATGCGGCCGAAGCCATCGAGCTTCGAAATGTCGAGAAGGTCGATCTTCATGCCCGCGCCGCCGTCGCGAATGAAGGCGGCAGTATCTTCGCGAAGAAATGAAAGGCGCCGGAAGAGAGCCATAAAGAGCGTCATGGTCATGACAAGAAACCAGACATTCGTCGCCGTCATTGCTGATGGATCAAGGAGATGGCTTTCCGGATGGTAGTTCATCGCAAAGAAAACAAGGCCGACGAAAGTTCCGACCGCACCGAACGCCGCAGCCCGGCGGCGCGCCGCGCGGCTCGGCCCTTCGGCGAGCGTCTTCAACTCGCCAGTATCCACCGGCACACCGGCGCTCTGGAGCGCAACCGCATCGGCAAGGCCGCCGCGTCGCGCATATTCTCCGAAACTCAGAATGCTCCACCACAGCAACGACATGCAGAGCGCCGTCCACGCGTCGTCCGACAGGCCGATCTCGTCGTCGAGACCGGCGACAAGCGGTACAGCGCTCCAGGCAGCACAAGCGAGGAACACCCCATAGCACAGGAACCAAACAGCCGCGCCGGTCCAGACGGTGCCGACCGGCGATGCATGCATCAGCCGCGTCTCCAGGATGAAGGCCCGCTCATCCACTTAATGCGCCTCGTCCCAGTTTTTCGCGGCGCGGGCGTCGACGTCGAGCGGCACCGAAAGTTCGAGCGCCGGCGCCGCGGCGCCCGACATGATCTTCGCGACTTCCTTGCAGGCTTTTTCGGCTTCTTTTTCCGGCGTCTCGAAAATCAGTTCGTCATGGACCTGCAACAGCATGCGGGCCGACAGTTTCGCCTTTGCGAGCGCGTCCGGCATGCGGATCATGGCGCGGCGGATGATGTCGGCGGCCGACCCCTGGATCGGCGCATTGATCGCCGCGCGTTCCATGAAACTTTTTTCGGCCGGATTTTTCGAATTGATCGCCGGCAGATGAATGCGGCGGCCGAAGATC
>JAHBYM010000318.1 GCA_019635975.1 Parvibaculum sp.
TTCGCCGGGGCGCCGTCGCGCAGCAGTTTCCAGGTGATCGAGTCCGAGAGCGCCTGGAAGGAGGCATCGACGATGTTGGGCGAGACGCCGACGGTGAACCATCGGTTGCCCTGCCCGTCCATGCTTTCGATCATCACGCGGGTGACGGCTTCGGTGCCGCTCGTCAGGATGCGGACCTTGAAATCCACCAGCCGCAGATCCTCGATGAAGGGCGAGTATTTGCCGAGGTCCTTGCGGAGCGCCTGATCGAGCGCGTTGACGGGGCCGACGCCCTCGCCGACCGAGATGTATTTCTCGCCGTCGACAACGACCTTGACGGTCGCTTCCGAGACGGTGACCAGATCGCCGATGGCGTTGTAGCGGCGCTCGACCAGCACGCGGAACGACTCCACGTCGAAATATTCCGGCACCTCGCCGAGGATGCGGCGCGCCAGAAGCTCGAACGAGGCTTCGGCGCCGTCATAGGAATAGCCGAGGAATTCGCGCTCCTTCACCTCGTCGAGCAAGCGGACAAGGCGGCGGTCGGACGGATCGGCGGCGATGCCGGCCTCTTCGAGACGCGCCAGGATGTTCGATTTGCCGGCCTGATCGGAGACCGCGATCTTGCGCTTGTTGCCGACGCTTTCGGGCGGCACGTGCTCATAGGTCTTCGGGTCCTTCATGATCGCCGAGACGTGGATGCCGGCCTTGGAGGCGAAGGCGCTTTCGCCGACGTAAGGGGCGTAGCGGTTTGGCGCGCGGTTGAGGATTTCATCGAGCGTGCGCGAGACATGGACGAGGCTTTTCAGACGCTCGGGCGTGACGCCGATCTCGAAACGATCCGCATAGAGAGGTTTCAGCAGCAGGGTCGGGATCAGCGAGACCAGATTGGCATTGCCGCAACGCTCGCCGAGGCCGTTCAGCGTGCCCTGCACCTGACGCACACCGGCGCGGATGGCGGCCAGCGAGTTCGCCACCGCGTTTTCGGTATCGTTGTGGGAGTGGATGCCGAGGCGGTCGCCGGAGATGCCGGAGGCGATCACCTCGCCGACGATGCGCTCGACCTCGTCGGGCAGCGTGCCGCCATTGGTGTCGCAGAGCACGGCCCAGCGGGCGCCGGCGTCGAGCGCGGTGCGGACGCAGGCTAGCGCGAATTCGCGGTTCGCCTTGTAGCCGTCGAAGAAATGTTCGCAGTCGATCATCGGCTCGCGGCCACGGGCGGCGACGGCCTTGACGCTTTCGTCGATGCTTTCGAGATTTTCGTCGTTGGTGATGCCGAGCGCGACACTCACATGAAAGTCCCAGCTTTTCGCGACGAGGCAGACGGCGGCGGTGTCGGCTTCGAGCACAGCGGCGAGGCCCGGATCGTTCGAGGCCGAGCGGCCGGCGCGTTTGGTCATGCCGAAGGCGGTGAACTTCGCGCGGGTGAGCTTCGGCGGGTCGCCGAAGAAGGCGGTGTCGGTCGGGTTGGCGCCCGGATAGCCGCCCTCGATGTAGTCGAGGCCAAGCTCGTCCAGCAGGGTCGCAATCAGGCGCTTGTCCTCGACGCTGAAATCGACGCCGGTCGTCTGCGCGCCGTCGCGCAGCGTGGTGTCGAAGAGGTAGAGGCGGGCTTTGCTGGTCTTGCTCATGGTTCGGTTCCGCATCGTGGAGGCGCAAATGGCCGGAATCGGGTGACTTCCGCCACCGGCCGGTCCGTGTTCCACAATGTTTGCAGGCGTGTTTGTACGGCGGCGGCGGATAAAAATCAGCCGCTAATAATCAGACCCTGGATGATC
>JAHBYM010000319.1 GCA_019635975.1 Parvibaculum sp.
AATGCTGGCTCTCCGGCATCCGCACCTTCATCCCGTCGATCGCCGGCCCGGCCACGATCTGGCATGAGAGCCGCGAATTCGCTTCGGCATATTCGGCGAATTCGAGCATCGTTTCTTCCATGTCTTCCTTGGGCGGCAGCTTGTCCCACCACTCCTCCGGCACGAACACCATGCAGGTGGCGCAGGCGCAGGCGCCGCCGCAATCGCCGTCGATGCCGGGCACGCTGGCTTTCACCGCCGCTTCCATCAGCGTCGTGCCGTCGGCGACGTCGAGCGTGTGTTCCTTGCCGTCATGTTCGATATAGGTGATCTTCGCCATTGCGCCGCGCGCCTCCACGTTTATTTGTTGTTGTCGTTTCCGGCGCTCAGCCGGCAATCTCCTTGACGCCGATGCTCTCGTCGGCGATGCGCGCCGGGTCGAGCTTCGCGCGTTTCGCCGTCAGCATTTTCGCCATCATGAATTCCGGCGCGCGGTTGATCGCATCGACCGCGATCAGCACGCCGTCCTTCAGGTAAAAAACCGCGAAGCTGCGTCCCGCCGCGGGGTCGCCGCGCACCACGGCCTCCGTATAGCCGGTGGAGAGCCCCACGATCTGCAGCTTGAGGTCGTACTGGTCCGACCAGAACCACGGCACCTGGTTGTAAGGCTTTTCATGGCCGGCCAGCGTCGCCGCCGCCGTCTTTCCCTGTTCGATTGCGTTATGCACGCTTTCGAGCCGCAGCCGCGCCCCGTAAATCCCGTTCGGATGGCTGGTGCAGTCGCCGGCGGCGCAGATATCGGGGTCGGACGTGCGGCAAAGTTCGTCGACCGCGATGCCGTTCTCGACCTTGAGCCCCGCTTCCGCCGCAAGCTCCGTGTTCGGAAGAATGCCGATCCCCACCACCACGAGGTCGCATGCGTAGCGCCCGCCCTCGCCGGAAACGACCGCCTCCACTTTCGTCTCGCCCTCGAAACCGGCCACCGTCACCCCGGTCTCGATTTTGACGCCTTCCTCGCGGTGCACACGTTCGTAGAAATGCGAGACGATGGGGTCCACGACGCGCGCCATCACGCGGTCGGCCGTTTCGAGCACCGTCACATCGATGCCGCGCTTCGCCGCGACGGCCGCCACCTCAAGACCGATATAGCCGCCGCCGACCACCACCATCTTTGCGCCCGGCTTGAAATGCGCCTGGATCGAGGTCACGTCGTCGATATTGCGCAGATAATGCACACCTTCGAGGTCGAAGCCCGGCACGTTGATTTCGCGCACCCGGCTGCCGGTCGCAATCAGCAGCTTGCCATAGGCGAATTCCTGTCCGTCGCCGGTCAGCACGCGCTTGTTGCGCCGGTCGATTTCGGTGACGCGGGTCGAGAAATGCGTCGCGACGCCCGACGCCGCATAAAAATCCGGCGCCTTCAGCTCCACGCGGTCATAGCCGATTTCGCCGGCGAGGAACTTCTTGCTCAAGGGCGGCCGCTGATAGGGCGCGTAAGGCTCGTCGCCGAAAAGCCGGATCGGGCCCTCAAAGCCCTCGGCGCGCAAACTCTGCACCGCCTGCGCCGCCGCCTGGCCCGCGCCGATAATGATGATCTCGTCCGACATGCCCCTCCCGTTCCTCCGTCCACGGACCTTTATTCGCGATCGCCGCCGCTCTTCCTTCCCACCCTCCCCTGGGGGGTGAGGGTCGTTTTGCATCTCGCAAACGAAAAGGTCCAGTGGACCTTTTCGAGACCCGAACGCCCG
>JAHBYM010000032.1 GCA_019635975.1 Parvibaculum sp.
CGGCGCATTTATCCCCGCCCGGACCCCGTGGACAAGTTCCACTTGTCCCCGCCCCCGCACCGAATTCAGCGACGATCCCGGAGCGATTGACGGTGACGATCCCGGTGACATTCAGAGGGACGTCAACGGAGACGATTTCGGAGACCCCGAAGGAGACGAAAACCGTACGCGTTTCGTCACCCACGCCGCCTCCGCGCCTGCGGAGGATGAAGCCTTGGCGACAGGCAAGCCTGGCCGGAAACGGACGCGGAACCCCGAAGTCTTGCTCCAAGGGACAACAAAGAATCTTTCGTCGGCCGGCCCGCTGTCGCATGATCGAAAAGTCATGGCAGACACCCGAACACCCACCCAACGCTCCGCAATTATGCGCGCCGTAGGTAGCAGGGACACAAAGCCCGAGATCGTTGTCCGTCGGCTTGCCCACCGGCTCGGCTATCGGTTCAGGCTGCATGTCAAAAACCTGCCGGGGAAGCCGGACATCGTCTTCCCGCGTCTGGGCAAGATCGTCCTCGTCCACGGCTGCTTCTGGCACGGCCATCGATGTCGCTATGGACGACTGCCGAAATCGCGTCTCGATTTCTGGGAACCCAAAATCGAAGCGAATCGGGTACGAGACAAACGAACCCTCAAATCGCTTCGTTTCCTTGGCTGGCAGGTGCTCGTCGTCTGGCAATGTCAGACTAAAGACTTGGAAAAGCTCGAAAAAAGGCTCGATGACTTCCTTTTCGAGAAATCCGATCGACAACCGTAGCTCGATTGGCTTACAGTCGCATTTCCACTTCAACTGCCCCGAAAGCGACAATACGACAATGCGACCGATCGGTATCGATCTATTCTCCGGCGCGGGCGGTCTGAGCCTCGGCTTCGAGCAGGCAGGGTTCGACGTTGTTGCGGCCGTTGAGATCGATCCGGTCCATGCGGCGATCCACAAATTCAACTTTCCGAAGTGCGCCGTACTGGCCCGCTCGGTCGCCGATCTCTCGGCTGAAGATATTCGCAAGCATGCACAAATCGGCAACCGGCCGGTGGATGTGGTCTTTGGCGGTGCGCCGTGCCAGGGTTTCTCGTTGATTGGCCACCGCGCGCTGGACGATCCCCGCAATTCGCTTGTTCGCGAATTCGTCAGGATCGTCGCCGAACTCGACGCGTCTTATTTCGTCTTCGAGAACGTCAAGGGCTTGACGGTCGGGCGACATCGAAAGTTTCTCGATGAACTGATCGGAGAATTTTCCGACCGGGGTTACGACATCCACGTACCGTGGCAAGTCTTGAATGCAGCGCATTACGGTGTTCCCCAAAGTCGCGAGCGTCTGATCCTGCTCGGCGCCAAACGCGGATTGCCGCTTCCGCACTATCCCGAACGGACAACCCGCAAGGCCGGGACTCGCGACGACAGTTTTTTGCCCGCAGGGCCGTCATGCTATGATGCGCTGGGCGATCTTCCCGACGCCGAATCGTTTCCCGATCTGTGGGAGACCGACGCCGTGGAAACGAATGGCTGGGGGACACCGAGCGACTACGCCCGGAAAATGCGCTGTCTCGATAACGATGCTTGGTATTTCGGCCATCCTCGCAAATGGACGCCGCAAATGCTGACATCGAGCATGCGAACGAAACACTCTTCGATCTCACGCCGGCGTTTTGCAGAAACGGCAAAGGGCGAAGTCGAACCTATTTCTAGGTTCTTTAAATTGCCGGCCAATGGGGTGAGCAATACGCTGCGCGCCGGGACTGACGCCGCGCGCGGTGCCTTTACGAGCCCGCGCCCTATCCATTACGAATTTGCACGATGCATCACCGTCCGTGAGATGGCACGACTTCACGGATTTCCGGATTGGTTTCGTTTCCACGAGACGAAGTGGCACGGCGCTCGGCAGATCGGCAATGCCGTACCTCCACCGCTCGCGCGCGCGGTTGCGCAACAGATCGTTCGAGCGCTCGGGGTCTACCCCACACGCCCGGACGAAGAGATACCGCTTGGCGACCCCGACCTTCTTCGTTTGGGTATGGCCGAGGCGGCAAAATTTTTCGGAATCGATTCACCGATCGGTCGCCGTGACCGAAAAAGCGGCGCAAAAAAACGGAAACAGGAAGAGGTCGAGCAAGAACTCGAATTTCGGCGGGCTGCAAATGGCTAAGCCGACATCGTCGAAAGAAAATCGTTACAAGGCCCTTATCGAGGGAATCTTTTTCGACCACTGGCGCAAGGGGGCGACGGAATTCGAATTCGAGCGTGTCGAGATAAAACGCAAGGCAGACAAGCTGAACATCGTACTCCCCGATAATATAGGCGATGTAATCTATTCGATCCGCTACAGGTCTCCGCTACCGACGAAGGTCCTCGGCACTCAGCCGAAGGGACAGGAGTGGATCATCGAAGGCGCCGGGCGATCGCGATACCGGTTCAAGCTGGTGTCTGCGACAAGGATCAAGCCTCGCGCCGATCTCGTACGCACGGCCATTCCCGATGCCACGCCGGAACTAATTCGCGCGTACGCTCTGGACGATGAACAGGCTCTGTTGGCGATTGTCCGATACAACAGACTGATCGATACATTCCTGGGGCTGACGACCTACAGCCTCCAGAATCACCTTCGCACGACGGTGAAAGGCATCGGCCAGATCGAAATCGACGAGCTTTATGTCGGCATCGACAAACATGGCTGCCACTACATCATCCCCGTGCAGGCCAAGGGCGGAAAAGACCAAATCGGCGTTGTACAGACCACCCAGGACATCAAATTCGTCGAGCAGAAGTTTCCGGGTATGCGCTGCCGAGCAATATCGGCGCAATTCATGGACGGCGGGGCCGTCGCATTGTTCGAACTCACGCTGAAAGGTGGACAGGTCAAGGTCGTCGACGAACGCCACTATGAACTCGTCCCTGCCGACCAACTCGATCAAAAAGCGATCCGCAACTACCGGACCTGATCAAGCACCGGAACAAAAGAGGCCGCCGGTTGTCCGGCGGCCTCTTGTTTTTCCCCGCGCAAGCCTCAATGCACGATGCGCAGTCCCGTCTCGCCTTCGTCGCGCAAGGAGCCGTCGCGGGCGACCTCGTGGCCGGCGATGATGAGACCTTCGGCGCCGGCCGAGACTTTCACCGTTTCGCCGTCGGCGACGCGGCCTTGCAGGATCAGTTCCGCAAGCGGGTCCTGCACATTGCGCTGGATGACGCGCTTCAGCGGACGCGCGCCATAGACCGGATCGTAGCCGGCGTCCGCCAGCCAGGTGCGCGCCGCCGGGTCGATCTCGACCGCGATCTGCCGGCCGGCAAGCAGCGCCTGCAGGCGTTCGATCTGGATGTCGACGATCGCGTCCATCTGTTCGCGCGTCAGGCGGTGGAAGAGCAGGATCTCGTCGAGCCGGTTGAGGAACTCGGGCCGGAAGCGCGAGCGCACGACATCCATCACCTGCTCGCGCACTTCCTCGACATCGCCGCCTTCCGCCAGATATTCGGCGCCGAGATTGGAGGTCATCACGATCATCACATTCTTGAAATCGACCGTGCGGCCCTGCCCGTCGGTGAGGCGCCCGTCATCGAGCACCTGCAACAGCACGTTGAAGACGTCGGGATGCGCTTTTTCGATCTCGTCGAACAGCACGACCTGATAGGGCCGGCGGCGGATCGCTTCGGTCAGCGCGCCGCCTTCCTCGTAGCCGACATAGCCGGGCGGCGCGCCGATGAGCCGCGCGACCGAATGCTTCTCCATATATTCCGACATATCGAGGCGGCAGATTGCCTGATCGTCGTCGAAGAGGAAGCCGGCAAGCGCCTTCGTGAGTTCGGTCTTGCCGACGCCGGTCGGCCCGAGAAACAGGAACGAGCCGATGGGCCGGTTCGGATCCTGCAACCCGGCGCGCGCCCGGCGCACCGCGCGCGAGACGGCCGAGACCGCTTCTTCCTGACCGATGACACGAGCCCGCAGCGCATCTTCCATGTGCAGGAGCTTTTCGCGCTCGCCTTCGAGCATCTTGTCGACCGGGATGCCGGTCCAGCGCGAAACGACCTGCGCGATATGCGCCTCCGTCACCGCTTCTTCCAGCATCGCGCCCTGCGCCTGTTTTTCGGTTTCGACGAGCTTCTTCTCAAGCTCGGGGATGACGCCATAGGCAAGCTCGGAGGCGCGCTCGAGCTTGCCGGCGCGCTGCGCCTGCGCCAGTTCGTTGCGCACCGCCTCAAGCTCTTCCTTGATCTTCTGCGCGCTGGCGAGCTTCGACTTCTCGGCCTGCCATGATGAGGCGAGATCGGCCGACTTCTGTTCGAGATCGGCAAGTTCGGTTTCGATCTTCTCGAGCCGGTCCTTCGACGCCTGATCCTTTTCCTTTTTCAGCGCCTCGCGCTCGATCTTGAGCTGGATGACGCGGCGGTCGATCTCGTCGAGTTCTTCCGGCTTCGAATCGACCTGCATCCGCAAGCGCGACGACGCCTCGTCCATCAGGTCGATGGCCTTGTCGGGCAGGAAGCGGTCGGAGATGTAGCGGTCGGAGAGCGTTGCCGATGCAACAAGCGCCGCATCGGAAATGCGAACACCGTGATGCAGTTCGTATTTTTCCTTCAGGCCGCGCAGGATCGAGATTGTGTCCTCGACATTGGGCTCATCGACAAAGATCGGCTGGAAGCGCCGCGCCAGCGCCGCGTCCTTCTCGACATATTTCCGGTATTCGTCGAGCGTCGTCGCGCCGACGCAGTGAAGGTCGCCGCGCGCCAGTGCCGGTTTCAACAGGTTCGAGGCATCCATCGCGCCGTCGGTCTTGCCGGCGCCGACAAGCTGGTGCATCTCGTCGATGAAAAGGATGATGCCGCCGTCCGACGCGCTGATTTCGCCGAGCACGGCCTTCAGCCGCTCCTCGAATTCGCCGCGATATTTGGCACCGGCGATCAGCGCGCCGAGATCGAGCGCCATCAACTGCTTGCTCTTCAGACTTTCGGGCACGTCGCCATTGACGATGCGGAGCGCAAGGCCCTCGGCGATCGCCGTCTTGCCGACGCCGGGCTCGCCGATCAGCACCGGATTGTTCTTGGTGCGGCGCGACAGCACCTGGATGGTGCGCCGGATTTCCTCGTCGCGGCCGATCACCGGGTCGAGCTTGCCGCCGCGCGCTTCGGCGGTGAGGTCGCGCGCATATTTCTTCAACGCATCATAGGCGTCTTCCGCGCTGGCGCTGTCGGCGGTGCGGCCCTTGCGCACGGCTTCGATGGCGCCATTGAGCGCCTGCGCCGTGACGCCGGCGGTCTTGAGAATTTTCTCGGCTTCGGAACCGGGCGTCAGCGCGATCGCCAGCAACAGGCGCTCGGCGGTGACGAAACTGTCGCCGGATTTCTTCGCAAGCTGCTCGGCCTGCTCGAAGAGACGCGCCGTCTCGGGCGCGAGATAAAGCTGGCCGGCGCCTGTACCCTCGACCTTCGGCATTTTCGACAGCGCCGTTTCGACGCCGGTAAGTGCCTGGTCGGGACGGCCGCCTGCCGCGCGGATGAGCCCGGCGGCGAGGCCTTCCTCGTCGTCGAGCAGAACCTTCAGCACATGTTCAGGCGTGAAACGCTGATGGCCCGAGCGCAGCGCAAGCCCCTGCGCGGACTGGATGAAGCCGCGGCTCCGGTCCGTGTATTTTTCGAGATCCATGTGTCTTCCCTTTCAAGCACGCACGGGGATCGCCCGGGCGCCTTATCCGAATTCCGGACCGGCCCTCCAGAGGCGCCGGTCCTTGACGGATATTGGTGTTGCTTAACGGTCACACAAGAGGCAATCTCCTGCCAGTTTGTCGCAGAAACCTGCCAAATTCGTGAAGATCGGCAGCGAAACCGGAGGATGGCGGGTCATGGGCGAGAACGCGACAATCGTGAACCTCTACCGCTACCCCGTCAAAGGCCTTTCGCCGGAGCCGCTCGACCGGGTGACCCTCGAAAAGGGCGAAACCTTTCCCTTCGACCGCGCCTTTGCCATCGAAAACGGCTCGGCCGATTTCGACCCGGCGGCGCCGAAGCACTTCCCGAAAATCAAGTTCCTGATGCTGATGCGGGACGAACGGCTGGCGAAGCTGAAGACCCGCTTCGACGATGCGACGACGACGCTGCATGTGGCGCTGGAGGGCCGCGAGCGCATGGCCGCCGACCTGACGACGGCAGAGGGCCGGACGGCACTGGAAGGCTTCATGGCCGACTACATGAAGGACGAGTTGCGCGGACCGCCTCGGCTCGTCTTCGCGCCCGGATTTTCGCATTCGGACGCGCCGGCGAAGCTCGTCTCGATCATCAACATGGCAAGCATACGGGCCCTGGAGGAAAAGATCGGCCGCAAGGTCGATCCGCTGCGCTTTCGCGGCAATGTCTATGTGGAGGGGCTTGAGCCCTTCGAGGACCATGAATGGGTCGGCCGGCGTTTCCGGATGGGCGATGCGGGCTTCAAGGGCGTGCATCGCACGGTGCGTTGCGCGGCTACCAATGTCGATCCGGCGACGGGCGCCCGCGACATGGAAATTCCGGCGGTGCTGATGCGCGAGCGGGGCGACGCCGACCTCGGCCTCTATGCCCATGTGAGTTCGCCGGGCTCGATAAAGCCCGGCGACAAACTCGTTCTCGAAGATTAGCGGGCCTTAATCGCCGGGTGCGACTTCCGGCGTTGGCGCGGAAGGCGCTTCGGCGCGGGGAACGTCGTCGCCACCAGCCTCGCCACCCTCATGTCCACCGTCGGCACGGCGCGGCTCGCCACCGCCCTGGCTCATTTGGCCCTCGCCGCGCGGACGGCGCCGGCGGCCCTGACGGCGGCGCGGCTGGCCCTCGCCCTCGCCGCCCTGCTGATGCGCGGCCTGCCGGTCGGGCTGACGGTCGTCATCCTCGCCATCGTCGCCGCCCTCATCCTGCCGGTGCTGGCCGCCATTCACCTGACCGCCTTGTCCACCGTTCGGGCCCGCATTCTGGCCGCCGCCCTGCCCGTTGCCGTTCTGCTGGTGCCAGGGCTGGCCCGGATGACGCGGCTGAGGCTGGGTGTCGGTCGTGAAATCCGTCTCTTCCTCTTCGTCTTCCGGCGGACGATAGGCGAGATTGCTCTGCGGCCGGGCCTGGCCTTCCTGACCGGCCTGGGCGGCCATCAGAAGCCGGTAATAATGTTCTGCGTGCTGAAAGTAGTTTTCAGCCATCACGCGGTCGCCGGCCGAAATCGCATCGCGAGCGAGCTGCTGATACTTTTCGCAGACATGTGTGGCGGTGCCGCGGATTTTGACGTCCGGCCCGTTGCTGTCGTAAGCCCGGTTGGCCGAGTTCTGCGGTCTGCCATTATTGCGCCCGCCACGTCCGCGCGAGCGCTTGGGATTATTTTGCCCTTGCCTCATATGCTCTTGTTTCTCGCTAACTGTTTACGCCGGAATCCCGTTCGAAACTTCTGGTCAAAGTCTTTTGGCCAAAGCCCCTTGCCGCCGCCGGCGCCCTGACGATCCGTTTCCGGACTGTCGCCGCGCGAGCGGACTTCCCCAGCACACACAAGATGCTCAGCCTAAACGGCATGAGCCCATTCGGATGCTAAGAAGTTCTGGCCCGGTATCCGCGCCCAGCCCCTGGGACGTCTATGGATACTTGCGGGCACATGTCTTGTCCGGGCCGCCTCAAGCGCCTTCGAACCCGGTCCGGCAACGGCTCTCGCGCGCTGGACGACATCCCTCTTCTCGGAAGACAGTCTTCATGTCGGAGGAGGGGTTCGAGGAGCGAGGCGTTTTCCACCCGGCTCGTTTTCCCTGCATGAAACCTAGCCTCTGGGCGGCCGGATTCCAAACGATTTTTTTCCGCCGAAACGGGGAAAAATTCAGCCTTCGTGCCGGTTTTGGGGCTTGAGCCCTGCGACAAGGGCACGCGGCACACCGCCCAGGTCGGAAACGACATGGACGACGCAAAGCCCCGCCGCCTCGAAAAGCGCAGTCACCGCATCCCCCTGGCCGAACCCGAGCTCGACAACCGCTTGCCCGCGCGGCGCGAGAACCGGCGGCAGCGCGCGCGCCAGCGCCCGATAGGCGTCGAGGCCGTCAGCACCGCCATCGAGCGCGAGATGCGGATCGTGGTCGCGCACACCGGCGTCGAGTGTCGCAATCTCGGAGCTGACGATATAAGGCGGATTGGAAACGACGAGATCGAAGATACCGTCGATGCCCGCCGTCCAGTCGGCCATGACAAAACCGGTCCGCGCCGCAAGACCAAGCGCGGCGGCATTGGCGCGCGCGACATCGAGCGCCGCGCCGGAAATATCGACGCCGAGCCCCTGCGCATCCGGCCGTTCGGACAGAACCGCCAGCAACAGGCAGCCGGTGCCGGTGCCGAGATCGAGGATGCGGGGGCCCTCGACACCGCGCAAAAGATCGAGCGCGGCGGCGACCAGCGTTTCGCTATCGGCGCGCGGATCGAGCACGGCCGGCGTCACCGCGAAGTCGAGACCCCAGAATTCGCGGTGGCCGAGAATGCGCGACACCGGCTCGCCCGCAAGACGGCGCCGCTCATAACCGGCAAGACGCACCTCTTCCTCAGGCGAGATGAAGGCGCCGGGCTCGCGGATCATCTCGATCTCGCTCGCCCCCGTCGCGCCGCGCACCATGAGCCGCGCATCGAGCTCGGGCGTCGGAAGGCCGGCCTGCTTCAGCCGCCAGCCCAGCATCCGCGCCGCATGGTCGCGCGTGTTCACGCCTCGTCACCGAGCGCCGCAAGACGCGCCGCCTGATCCTCGGCGACCAGCGCGTCGATCAGTTCGCCCAGCGCCTCGCCGGCGACGATCTGATCGAGCTTGTGCAGCGTCAGGTTGATGCGGTGATCGGTGACGCGGCTTTGCGGAAAATTGTAGGTGCGGATGCGCTCCGAGCGGTCGCCCGAGCCGACCTGGCCCTTGCGTTCGGCCGACCGCGCACGATCGATGCGTTCGCGCTCGGCGTCGTAGAGTTTGGCGCGCATCAGCTGCATCGCCCGCGCCTTGTTCTTGTGCTGCGACTTCTCGTCCTGCTGCGAGACGACGATGCCGGTCGGGATATGCGTGATGCGCACCGCGCTTTCGGTCTTGTTGACGTGCTGGCCACCGGCGCCGGACGCACGAAACACGTCGATGCGCAAATCCTTCTCGTCAATCTCGACATCGACTTCTTCCGGCTCAGGCAGCACCGCGACGGTTGCCGCCGAGGTGTGGATGCGCCCGCCGCCTTCCGTCACCGGTACGCGCTGCACGCGATGAACGCCGGACTCGAATTTCAGCTTCGCATAGACGCCGCGCCCCGAAATGCCGGCGATGATTTCCTTGTAGCCGCCCATTTCGCCTTCCGACGCCGAAATCAATTCGACCGACCAGCCCTGACTTGCCGCATAGCGCTCATACATGCGGAAGAGATCGCCGGCGAAAAGCGCCGCCTCGTCGCCGCCGGTGCCGGCCCTGACTTCGAGAATGACGTTGCGCTCGTCCGCCGCGTCCTTCGGCAGCAGCATCAGCTGCAACTCATGTTCGAGCCGCGGCAGTTCCTCGTTAAGACGGTCGATTTCCTCGCGCGCCATCTCGGCCATGTCGCGGACGCGCAATAGCGCTTCGGCATCCTCGTATTCGCGCTGTGCGGCATTGAGCTTGCCGATGGCGGCGGCGATGGGCGCAAGCTCCGAAAATTCCCGCGACAATGCGACGAAGCGGTCGCGCGGCACTTCGGAATTCATTTCGGACTGCACCGCCTCGAAGCGGGCAATGACGCTCTGGAGTTTCTCTTCGGGAATCATGACGGAAAGGAACCTGGGAAGTGACGGAATGCGGCGACGGAAAAATCCGGCCTCGCTAATCGCCCGCCAGCGCGCGCGGTTCGGCCGCCTTCTCCGCCGCTTCGCGCGCGGCCTCGATTTCCTTCGCCTTGGCTTCGACGAGTTCGACGAGATGTTCGACGATCTCGTCATTCCTGATCTTGTGATCGGTGAGACCGGCGATATAGACCATGCCCGAGCCCGCGCCGCCGCCGGTGAAACCGATATCGGTCTGTTCGGCTTCGCCCGGCCCGTTGACGACGCAGCCGATCACCGACAGCGTCATCGGCGTCGCGATATGGGCGAGGCGTTCTTCTAGCACACGCACCGTGCCGATGACGTCGAAGCCCTGCCGCGCGCAGGAGGGGCAGGAAATGATGGTGACGCCGCGATGGCGAAGCCCGAGCGACTTCAGGATGTCGAAGCCGACTTTCACTTCTTCCACCGGGTCGGCCGACAGCGAAACGCGGATCGTGTCGCCGATGCCGCCCCAGAGCAGCATGCCGAGACCGACCGACGACTTGACCGTGCCGGTCATCAACCCACCTGCTTCGGTGACGCCGATATGCAGCGGGCAATCGATGGCGTCTGCGAGCTGCTGATAGGCGGCGACGGTGAGGAAAGGGTCGGAGGCTTTGACGCTGATCTTGAATTCGTGGAAATCGTGATCCTGCAGGATGCGCGCATGGTCGAGGGCGCTCTCGACCATCGCCGCCGGGCAGGGCTCGCCGTATTTTTCCAGCAGGTCGCGCTCAAGCGAACCAGCATTGACGCCGATCCGCATCGAGCAGCCGTGATCCTTGGCCGCCTGAATCACTTCGCGGACCCGCGCTTCGGAACCGATATTGCCGGGATTGATGCGCAGGCAGGCGGCGCCCGCCTTCGCCGCCTCGATGGCGCGGCGATAGTGGAAATGGATATCGGCGACGATCGGGATTTTGGTGGCGCGGACGATCTCGCCAAGCG
Source organism: Parvibaculum sp. (assembly GCA_019635975.1). GTDB lineage: Bacteria > Pseudomonadota > Alphaproteobacteria > Parvibaculales > Parvibaculaceae > Parvibaculum. The sequence continues at coordinate 10,712 of JAHBYM010000032.1, forward strand.
CCGCGGTCGAGGCTTCGTCGGGGCAGGAGACGCGCACGATGTCGCAACCCGCCTCCTCAATGCGGCGGATCTGCTCAATCGTCGCCTTCGCGTCCGAAGTCAGCGTGTTGGTCATGGTCTGGACGGAAATCGGCGCATCGCCGCCGACCGGCACCGATCCCACATGGATCTGCCGGCTGGGGCGGCGCGCGATGTCGCGCCAGGGTCTGATGCTGCTCATAGGCTCAAAATCCGTCCGTTCGCTGGACGTTATGCCGAAATAACCCGCAAGACGCCGCGCATGACGCCGCCTTGCTTGCCTTCATATCAGAATATCAGAATTGCGGCGTTTCCGTGAAAGCCGTCTATTCAACTGCCGTATCGCCGGTCGCGGTATCCGCGACCGCCGGTTTCGGCATCGCCGCCAGCAAATCGGTCGCGTAGAGCGACTTGCCGGTCAGCACCAGCGTCGCCGGGCCGGCAAGGCCAAGCGACTGACCGTCGACCATGAGCTCGAAGGCGCTGGCGTCGCGCGCCACCAGAATGACACCAGGCTGGCTCGGCGCACGGTAGCTGTCGCCGGCCTGCATGACCCGTTCGATCAGCACCTTGCCGGCCGCGTCCTCGACGCGAATCCAGGCGCCATTGCGCCGCGCGCGTACGACGACGCGCCCATCGACATTTTCCGCGCCGTAAGGCGTGCCGTCCGGCAGGGGCGGCAATTCGGTCGAGACATCTTCCGAGAGTGCGGCAAGCACCATTTCCTCGGCCGCCACTTCTGCCGCCGCTTCCTCGGCGTCCGCCTCGCTGACCGGCGCCGGTTCGTAAACGCTTTGCGGCGCGAGCACGGCATCGGCCGACGGCATCGGTGCAACGCCCGAAATGCGAACGGCAGGCACATCGCCGGCAGCCGGCGTCGAGGCCGAAGCGCTGTCGCCGCGTGACGAAGAAACGGCACCGGCAGAGACCGTCGCCGCAACGGCTTCGGCCGGCGGCTCAAGCGTTGCGGGCCCGCGCGCCGCCATCATTTCATCGGTCGATTTCGAAAGCAGCCAACCGCCATAGGCACCGGCCGCCACAACGAGAAGCACGATCAGGAACGTGCCCTTCGGCAAGCGGCGATCTTCCTCGCCGGCTTCCGGAAAATTCAGATCGGCGGCCGCCGCTTCCTCGTTGTCGATCTCGGCCTTGTAGCGTTCGACGACATGGCGGCTGTCGAGACCGAGATACTCCGCATAGGAACGAACGAAGCCGATCGCATAGGCGCGCGCCGGAAGATCGGCGTTGCGGCCTTCCTCGATCGCCTCAAGCTGGCTGCGGCTGATGCGAAGGCATTGCGCGATCGAGCGCAAATCCTCACCCCGGCGCAACCGTGTGTTACGCAGTTCGGCGCCGACCGTGTCGGCCGCCTCCGGCAGTTCATTGGTAATGTCGCGCAAGTGCAACCTGCGCCGAGCGTCCGACCGGTCTTCGGTGGGCAGCATCGTGACCTTGTTCATCTGTGTGGGCTCTTCTTCCCCGAGCTGAGCCATCCCGAACCGCTCTTCTTTCGACAATGGGCAATATGACGGTCGTCGGCGCTTCAAAACGATACACAACCGGCCCCCGAGCCGGCCCGACAACATTCCACCCAATGCGTCTGATTGCCTAGAATAGAACAAAACTCTTGACAAACTGCAACCATGGATTGGCTCAACCCCCTTTCCGGTCTTCGATTTTCGAGTTTCCGGTCCAGTTCGGACGGGCCGGTCAGACGGTTACGCCATGCGCCTCGGCAAATCCGGCAAGCCTCTCCCGGAGGGAGCGGTCCGGCAGATCGAGAAGCCCGTTCATGAAGGCCTCGAGCTTGCCGGTATCGAGCGAGCGAACCATCATCTTGACCGGGCCGACCGCCGCCGGCGACATCGAAATACGGCGGAAACCAAGGCCCAGCAGGGCCATCGCCTCGAGCGGCTTGCCCGACATCTCGCCGCACAGCGTCAGCGGCGTCTCGTGCCGGCTGCATTTGACGACGATATGCTTCAGGAAGCTCAATACAGCCGGGCTGAGGAAATCGTAGCGGCCAGCGACGCGCGCATTGCCCCGGTCGGAGGCAAACAGGAACTGCAACAGATCGTTCGAACCGACCGACACGAAGTCGACCAGCGGCAACAGCGTATCGAGCTGCCAGGCGAGCGAGGGCACCTCAAGCATGGTGCCGATTTCGAGATGCGCGGGCTTTTCCTTGCCGAACTGGTCGAGCCGCGCCAGTTCCTTGTCGACAAGCGCCCGGGCACGCTGGAACTCGGCCACCTCTGCGACCATCGGAAACATGACCCGGAGCGAGCGCCCGGCGGCCGCCGTCAGCAGCGCCCTGATCTGATGGCGCAGCAATCCCGGCCGGTCGAGGCTTATGCGGATGGCGCGCCAGCCAAGCGCCGGGTTTTCTTCCTTCAATGCCGCGAAATTCATGTAGGGCAGCATCTTGTCGCCACCGATGTCGAGTGTGCGAAAGACGACCGGGCTGTCGCCGGCCACGTCAAGCACGGCGCTGTAGAGTTCGATCTGGTCGCGCAAGCTCGGCAGCGTCGAGGCGATCATGAACTGCAGCTCGGTGCGGAAAAGGCCGATCCCCTCCGCGCCCGATTCCTCCAGATGCGGCAGATCGACCTGCAACCCCGCATTGACGTAGAGCGACACGCGCTGGCCGTCGCAAGTGATCGCCGGTTCGTCCCGGATCGCCTTGTACTGTTCCTGCTTGCGGGCGCGGAAGCGCGCCTTTTCCGAATAGGAGGCGATCACCTCCTGCGAGGGCCGCAGATAGACCTCGCCCGTATCGCCATCGACGATGATCGCATCGCCGGGCTCGATATGATCGAGAATGTCCTTGGCGCGGCCGACAGTGGCAATGCCGAAGGCGCGCGCGACGATAGATACATGCGCATTGGCCGCACCCTCCTCGAGCACAAGGCCGCGAAGCCGCGTCTTGTCGTAGTCGAGGAGTTCGGCCGGACCCATGTTGCGCGCGATGATGACGGCATCGTTGGGCAGGTTGGCCGAGAGAGAGGCAAGCGTGACGCCGGTGAGCTGGCGCAACAGCCGGTTCGCCAGATCGTCGAAATCGTGCAGCCGGTCGCGAATGTAAGGGTCGGCCGCGCGCTGCAGCCGCGCCCGCGTGTCGTTCTGTACGCGCTCGACGGCCGCCTCCGCCGTGAGGCCGGTGCGAACCGCTTCGAGCATCCGCTTCAGCCAGCCCCGGTCGTTGGCGAACATGCGGTAGGCCTGCAGCACTTCGCGATGTTCGCCCGCATGGCTGAGATCGGCCGTCTCCAGCATGTCGTCGATCGAACCCCGGAGTGCATAGACCGATTGCTCAAGGCGCTTCAGTTCGACCTCGGTGTCTTCGGCGATCAGCTTGGTGACGTGAACGCGCGGTTCGTGCAGCACCGCATGACCGAGCGCGATGCCTTCGCAAAATGCCGTCGCCTGGATGTAGTGCGGCACCTGCCGCGCAAGATCCGGCGTCGCATAGGCTTGCGGGTCGACAAGCTCGGCCGCCGCCACGACTTCCGCGAGCACCATCGCAACCGTCTGCAGCGCCTCGACTTCCTCTTCGGTGTAGTGACGCTTGGTGCGGTTCTGCACGGCAAGAACGCCGACGACCTTGCCGCTCCGGAGGATCGGCACGCCCATCAGCGACTTGTAGATTTCTTCGCCCGTCTCCGGCCGGTAGGCGAAGCCCGGATGCGACTGCGCATCGGCGAGATTGAGCGGTCGCGCATGTTCTGCGATGTCGCCGACAAGACCTTCGCCGATTTTCAGCCGCGTGTTGTGAACCGCGGTGGGCTTCAGCCCTTCGGTGGCCGATAGTTCGAGCTCGCTCTGCCGGTTGACCAGATAGACCGAGCACACCTCGGCGACCATGTTGGACGCGATCAGCACGACGATCTTGTCGAGCCGCTTCTGCGCGCTTTCGGGCTCCGCCATGACTTCACGCAGCCGGCGGAGCAGTATGCGCGGACCGCCAACCGAGCCCGGCATCAATCCGGGTCCCGTTCGCTGCGGATATGGCGGAAGAGCGTCAACGGCCTTGCCTCCGTTATCCGGCGTCGAGTTCGTAGGCCGTGTGCAGGGCGCGCACGGCAAGCTCGGTATATTCCGACGAGATCAGCACGCTGACCTTGATCTCCGAAGTGGTGATTGCAAGGATGTTGATCCCCTTTTCGGCCAGCGTCTGGAACATCGTCTTGGCGACGCCGGCATGGCTGCGCATGCCGATGCCGATGATCGACACCTTGACGACATTGATATCGGTCTTGACTTCCTTGCAGCCGATGCCGGCCTGCAGCTTGCGGATCACATCCTCGGCGCGCGTCAGCTCGGCCTGCGGCACCGTGAAGGTGATGTCGGTGCTTTTTCCGTCATCCGAAACGTTCTGGATGATCATGTCGACATTGATCGCCGCGTCGGCGAGCGGTCCGAACACGCCCGCGGCGACGCCCGGCTTGTCCTCGACCTTTACGAGCGTCACCTTGGCTTCGTCTTTCGAATAGGCGATGCCGCTTACGACCTGCTGTTCCAAGATTTCATCCTCGTCGCAAACAAGAGTTCCCGGTCCGCTGGCCTCCGGCCCATTGCCTTGCGGTGCATCGGGCGCATCGAAGCTCGAGCGGACCTGAAGGCGCACGCGATGGACCATGGCGAGTTCGACGGAGCGGGTCTGGAGGACCTTGGCGCCGAGCGACGCCATCTCCAGCATTTCCTCGTAGCTGATCTTATCAAGCTTTCGGGCCTTCGCAACGATGCGGGGGTCCGTCGTATAAACACCATCGACATCGGTGTAGATGTCGCAACGGTCGGCGCCGATGGCGGCCGCAATGGCGACCGCGCTGGTGTCGGAACCGCCGCGGCCGAGCGTCGTGATTCTGTTATCGGGCGCAAGCCCCTGAAATCCGGCGACAACCGCGACTTCCCCGCGCGCCAGGCGCTCGATCAGCATCGTGCCGTCGATTTCCTGGATGCGCGCCGCGCCATGCGCATTGTCGGTGCGTATCGGTATCTGCCAGCCGAGCCACGAGCGCGCCGACACGCCGATGCGCTGCAGCTCGATCGCCAGCAATCCGACCGTCACCTGTTCGCCTGTCGCAACAATGGCGTCATATTCGCGCGCGTCATGCAGCGGCGCCGTCTCGCGCGCCCACGAAACGAGTTGATTGGTCGTGCCCGCCATTGCCGAGACGACGACGGCGACCTCGTGGCCGGCATCGGTCTCGCGCTTGACGTGCTGCGCGACATTCCGGATGCGTTCAATGTCCGCAACCGACGTGCCGCCGAATTTCATGACCAGTCTGGCCATTTTCGCTTCCATAATTCCGCGCCGCCGACACCGGTCCGGCAGCTTGCATTGTTCGCCGGCCCCAAGGGTCCACTGGACCGATCCAGCCGGAACGCCCTATATCATATCGAGATGAGAGGCTTGGCCCCGCGCCCGCCGGGCGCGGCCATACATACAAGCCCCGCTTGAAGCCCGCAACCGGCGGAAATGCCCGGAAAGCAGCCGAAACGCAAGGGAACGACCCGATGAGCAGGCCAGCCGGAAACGAAGCCCCGAGGGAGGGGCCAAGCAGCGTCGATCCGGCGGAGATCGCCCGTTTTTCGGCCATGGCCGCCGAATGGTGGGACCCGGCGGGCAAGTTTCGCCCGCTGCACAAGTTCAACCCGGTGCGCCTTTCCTATATCCGCGACCATGTGACCGCCCGTTTCGGGCTCGACGGGCGGGCGATGCGGCCCTTCGAGGGCCTGCGCTTTCTCGACATTGGCTGCGGCGGGGGTCTCCTTTCCGAACCAATGGCGCGGCTCGGCGCCGAGGTGGTGGCCGCCGACGCCTCGGAGAAGAACATCAAGACGGCTTCCGTCCACGCCGCCGAGCAGGGCCTCGCCATCGACTATCGCTGCACGACCGCGGAGGCGCTTGCCGCCGCCGGCGAGACATTCGATGTCGTCCTCAACATGGAAGTGATCGAGCATGTGGCCGACCGCGACATGTTCCTGAAGGATTGTGCCCGGATGGTGAAGCCCGGCGGGCTGATGTTCGTGGCGACGCTCAACCGCACGCTGAAGGCACATGCGCTGGCCATCGTCGGCGCCGAATATGTGCTCGGCTGGCTGCCACGCGGCACGCATGACTGGAAGAAGTTCGTCACCGTCGAGGAAATGGAGCGCGGGCTCGCCGCCGCCGGGCTCGAAGTCATGGAAATTTCGGGCGTTTCCTACAATCCGCTTTTCGGCACCTGGTCGCTGTCGCGCGACACCGACGTCAATTACATGGCGCTGGCGGGAAAGCGGCCGCGCTAGTTGGCGCGCACCGGCGGCACGATCGGCAGCGGCGCAACCTCGACGCCTTCGTCGATCAGATCGCGCGCCTCGTCGAGCGTCGCTTCACCGTAGATCTCGCGCTGATCCGCTTCGCCGTAATGGATGCGGCGCGCTTCCTCGGCGAACTTGTCGCCGACATAGTCGTAATTCTCCTCGACATGCTTTCTGAGCGCCAGCATCATCATGTTGAGCTTTTGCGCGGGCACGACCGGAGTTTCGTTGCGCTTCGCACCCTTCTTCGTGCCGCGCCCAAGCCCCGGCGCCATCAGCGCCTTGCGCACCTCGGCGCTGCCGCAAACCGGACAGCGTACTTCGCCGGAAGCGGCCTGCGCCTCGAACCCGGCGGAGGATGGAAACCAGCCGTCGAACTCATGCTCCTTCGCGCAAAGAAGAGCGTAGCGGATCATGACACCTGCCTCACGGCCTTGACGACCGGCAGCGCGAATTCGCGGTCATGGCCGAGGCTCGGGACGCGGCCCCGCGCTTCGGCGATCCGCGCGGTATCGATTTCGGCAAGTACGACGCAAGGCGCGTCATGCGCGGCCTCGGCGACGATCTCGCCCCAGGGCGCGACGACGAGGCTGTGGCCGAAAGTCTCGCGGCCGCATTCATGTTTGCCGCCCTGCGCGGGGGCAAACATATAGCAGCCCGTTTCGACGGCTCGCGCCTTCAGCAGCGTATGCCAATGCGCCTCGCCGGTCTGCCGCGTGAAAGCGGCGGGCACTGTCAGCAAGCCGGCTCCGGCCTGCGCCAGCGCCCGGTAGAGCTGCGGAAAACGCAGATCGTAACAGACCGTCATGCCGAGACGGCCCCAGGGAAGATCGGCGATGACGGCCGTGCGGCCCGGCTCGAAATTTTTACTCTCGCGGTAGCTCTCGCCGCCTTCGAGGTCGACGTCGAACATATGGATCTTGTCATAGCGCGCCGCGATGCAGCCATCCGGCGCGATCAGGAACGAACGGTTGGCAAGCTTCTGTGGCGAAACTTTCACCGGCAGCGAGCCGATCAGCAGCCAGATCTTCTTAGTCGCCGCCAGCACCCGAAGCGCCGCCAGCGTCGGATCGTCTTTTTCCTCAAACGTATTGGCGAACAATCTTTCGCTATTCGTTTCGAGCAACGAGGTCATTTCCGGTGTCATCACGAGGTCGGAGCCGTGCGCCGCCGCTTCCGACACCAGCCCCGACACATCGGCGATATTGACCGCAACGTCGCGCCCGGCGCGCATCTGCACGAGGGCGGCGGTGAATGTCGGAGCGGCTTTCATTGCGTCAGGCGGCCAGCATCGCGTCGAGTTTGCCGGCGTCTTCGAGCGCGCAGAGGTCGTCGCAGCCGCCGACATGCGCGCCACCGATGAAAATTTGCGGCACCGTGTGACGGCCATTGGCGCGCGCCATCATTTCACGGCGCTTGTCGACATCCATGCCGACATCGATTTCGGTGAAGGCAATGCCCTTCCGGCCGAGTAGCTCTTTCGCCCGGTAGCAATAAGGACACATCAGGGTCGTGTAGATCGTGACATCCGCCATTGCGGAACTCCGGCAAGGGACCGCGCACGCGCTCGGCCCGAAAAACAACAATATATCATATAGATATGCCCTCGCCGGGTACAACCCGGGCGACACAGAGCACCGCCACCTCGGCCGCCCCGCCGCGCCGCAGCGCCCGCGCGCAGGCCTCCGCCGTCGCCCCCGTCGTCATCACATCATCGACCAGCACAACTTTCCGGCCGCGAACAAGCGCCTCGGCGCCATCGGCAAGCCGGAAGGCGCCCGCGACGTTGCGCCGCCGAGCGTCGCCCGAGAGACCGACTTGCGGCCGCGTCGCCCGGACACGTTGCAGCAGTTCCGGCATATGTACGATGCCGGTCGAGGCGGCCACGCGCCGCGAAAGCTCCGCCGACTGATTGAAGCGCCGCGAGAAGAGCCGCCGCTTGTGAAGCGGCACCGGCGCCAGAATGTCCGCATCGACCAGAAGCTCCGCCCCGCTGCGCAGCAGCCAGCGCGCGAAGGCCGGGCCCGCCTCCATCCGGTCGCCGTATTTGAACCGGTGCAGCAGCATCGCCGCGCGGTCGTTGTAGCGCATCACCGCGCGCGCCCGCGCATAGGCCGGCGGCTGGGCAAGCGCCACCGCGCTCACCGTTTCAGGACCGGTGTCGAAAGAAAACGGCAATCCCGTGACGGCGCAAAACGGCCGCTCAATGAATTCGACCTCGCTCCAGCAGCGCGCGCAAAGCGCCCCATGCGCATCGACGCCGCGCCCGCAGCCTAGGCAAAGCGGCGGCAGGGCGATGTCGGCAAACCGCAATACACGCCGCCAACCCGCTAGCCAGCGATCCGCAATATGCGCCTCGGTTCCCATGATGCCCCCGTGCCGGCACCAGCATATCACGCGCGGGCCCCTTGCGGGCGAGGGGCCCGCCGACCATGATGCCGGCCATGCCGACCCCCACCCCGCCAGCGCCACCCTTGGGCCCGATGTGCGTTTTCGACCGCATGGCACATGCACGACACCGCGCCCGCGCCGCCGCCGGCTTCGCCGGCCATGACTTCCTGGTGCGCCGCGCTGCCGCCGACATCGCCGAGCGTATCGGCGGCGTCAACCGCGATTTTCCGCTGGCTCTCGACCTCGGCTGCCACCGGGGCGCGCTGGCGGCAGCCCTGACGGAAACCGCCGATGCGGCGGCCAAGGTGGAGATGCTTGTCTCGGCCGACCTCGCGCCGGCCATGCTTGCCCATGCGCAGGGCCCGCGCGTCGCCGCCGACGAGGAAGCGCTGCCGTTCCGCGACGCCAGCCTCGATCTAGTGGCGAGCATTCTTTCCCTGCATTGGGTGAACGATCTGCCTGGCGCCCTGATCCAGCTGCGCCGGGCGTTGAAGCCCGACGGTCTTTTCATGGTCGCGCTCTTTGGCGGTGACACGCTGAGCGAATTGCGCCAGTCGATGGCCGAGGCCGAAATCGAATGCGAGGGCGGCCTCAGTCCGCGCGTTTCGCCCTTTGCCGATATTCGCGACATGGGAAGTCTGATGCAGCGCGCGGGCTTCGCGCTGCCGGTCGTCGATACCGACCGCGTAGTCGTGCGCTATGCCGACCCGATGCGGCTGATGGCCGAGCTCCGTGGCATGGGCGAAACCAATGCCCTGGCGGAACGCCGCCGCACACCGATGCGCCGGTCGACGCTGATGCGCGCCGCACAGATCTATCGTGAAAAATTCGGATTGCCGGATGGGCGCGTGCCCGCCACCTTCGAAATCGTGACGGCGACGGGCTGGACGCCGCATGAGGGCCAGCAAAAGCCGCTACGGCCCGGCAGTGCCCAAACCCGGCTTGCGGATGCACTGGGAACGAACGAACGCAACGCCGGAGAAAAGACCGGCCGCTGACCCCGCGGCGGTGAGGCTATTCGCTGGAAAGCGCGCTGGCAACGGGTCCGTACAGAACGTCGCGCAGCGGTTCACCGACAAGACCCACCGCAATAGCGATGACAATCGAAAGGCCGCCGGCGATCAGACCGTACTCGACAACCGTCGCGCCGTTCTCGTCCGCCGCAAAAGACTTTGCCACACCCGCCAATTTGCCGATCATTGCCTTCGTCCTTCCCCACCGGTTGCGAGAGGAACGCCGACGCCCCTCTTAAAGCAGATCGCGTAGCGCGGCCACCAGCGGTTCGTCCGCCGGCGGCATCGGGTAGTCCCGCAGCCGCACGGGCCTGACCCATTCAAGCGCCTGCCCCTCGATCGGGCGGGCCTGCCCCTCCCAGCGCCGGCACACATAGAGCGGCATCAGGAGGTGAAAATCCTCATAGGCATGGCTCGCAAAAGTGAGTGGCGCGAGACAGGCCTTCGTGACGTCGATACCGAGCTCTTCGCGAAGCTCCCGGATCAGCGTGTCCTCGGGCAACTCGCCCGGCTCCACCTTGCCGCCCGGAAACTCCCAAAGCCCCGCGAGTGGCTTGCCCTCGGGACGGCGGGCGATCAGCACCCGCCCGTCGGCATCGACAAGCGCGCACGCCACGACAAGCACAAGCCGCTTTGGCTCGCTCGTCCCGCTTTCGCGCTCTTCCGCCATGTTGAGCCTGTGAGGGTTAATGTTTCATGGGGCAGGACGCCCCGGACAGCCCGATAGCGCGAATTTTAGTTAAAATCCCGTAACGGCGCGGCGCTCAACTCCGGTAGTCGGCGTTGATGCGGATGTAATCGTAGGTGAGGTCGCAGGTCCAGACGATCGCGGACGACTTGCCGACGCCGACATCGACTTCGATGTCGATATCCGAACCCTTCATATGGCGCGCGACCGGCGTCTCGTCATAGCCGGCGACCGCCATACCGTTCTTCGCCACATCGATACCGCCGATGCGGATTGCAAGCTTGTCCCTGTCCGCCGCTTCGCCGGACTTGCCGACCGCCATGACGATGCGGCCCCAATTGGCGTCCTCGCCGGCGATCGCGGTCTTGACCAGCGGCGAATTGGCGACCGTCATGGCGATGCGCCGCGCTGCCTGATGGCTCTGCGCGCCCCCGACCGCGATGCGCACGAACTTGGTCGCGCCCTCGCCATCCTTGACGACCTGATGTGCAAGATCGAGCATCAACTCATCGAACACCGCGCGAAATTCGCGCAATCGCGGATCGCCGGCGCGGGTGACCGGCGCTTCGTCGGTCATCGCCGCACCGGTCGCAAAAGCCATCACCGTGTCGCTGGTCGAGGTATCGCTGTCGACCGTGATCGCGTTGAAACTCTCGCGCGCGCCGAGCATCAGCAGCGTCTGCAGGATCTTCGCCGGGATCGCCGCATCGGTGAAAATGAAGACCAGCATCGTCGCGAGGTCAGGCGCGATCATGCCGGAGCCCTTGGCAATGCCGTTGATCGTCACTTCCGCGCCGCCGACGCGGACGCGCCGTGTCGCGACTTTTGGATAGGTGTCGGTCGTCATGATGGCGCGGGCGGCCTCGTCCCACAGATCGGGTGCGGCCTTGCTCATGGCCGTTTCGATGCCGGCGACGACGGGGCCCGCATCCATCGGCTGGCCGATGACGCCGGTCGAGGCGATGAAAACATCGCGCTGGCGGCAATTGCCGGCGGCAGCCGCGGCCGAAGCTGTCGCCTTGACGGTTGCAACGCCGGCCTTGCCGGTGAAAGCGTTGGAATTTCCTGAATTGACAACCAGCATCCGGCCCTCGCCACCATCGGCAAGATTGGTGCGGCACCATTCGACGGGTGCGGATGCCGTTTTCGAGGTTGTGAAAATGCCGGCGGCCTGCGTGCCCTCGACCATCTTCGCGACAAGAAGGTCGGTACGGCCCTTGTATTTGATGCCAGCCGCCGCGACGCCAAGCGTAACGCCGCCGACCGGCGGCAGTTCGGGATAGCTGCGCGGCGCCAACGGCGAAACTTTCGGCGCGGATTTCTTCCTTGCCCGAACGCCGGGCTTGGCCGGCTTTTTGGGCCGTGCCGATTTTCGTTGAGCGCGCGGTTGCTTTGCCTTGCTGCGCGGGCCTGCCTTGGCTTTCGCCTTGCTCCTTGACTTGACGCTCACCTTGCGCTTCGGATTTGCAGAAGACCTAACGCCCGCTCGCGCTTTTTTCCTGACCGCCATAACCCGCCTGCCTCGAAACTGAAAATCCGCTCTTATTGCGCTTGGGGCACGATCTGCGGCCGTCCACCGGAAGTCGTTTCTCCCGCCCCGACGACATCGATCTTCGCATCGGCGCGCAATTTTTCCATCAGCTTTTGTCCCTCTTCGCGCACGATCGCACGCGCAATATCTTCGCGCGCCTCTTCCAGCGTCGGCTTCGGCACATCGCGCAGATCGACAAGCTGAATCAAATGCCAGCCGAAATCGGTCTGGACTGGCCCGGACACTTCGCCGGGCTTGAGCGCAAACACCGCATCGCCAAAGGCCGGCACCATTTCCTCGCGGTGAAACCAGCCGAGATCGCTGTCCTGGGGCGTGCCTGCGCCACCGCCATATTGCATCACCGCATCGTCGAAGCTGAGGCCGCCGGCGATTTCGGCGGCAATTTTGTCGGCTTCGGCGCGCGTCTGCACCAGAATATGCCGGGCATTGGCCTCCTGTTCCGGCGGCGCCTTGACGATCTCGGTCTCGTAGCGCGCCGCGATGGTGGCATCCGTGACCTTGTCCTGCATCAACTGCGTCCAGTAGAAGTCGCGCAGCGCCTTCTCGGAGAAATATTTCTGACGGCTGATGACCTCCGGATGATCCTCAACCTTGGCCTCGCGCGCCGCCTCGGCCACGATGCGCCGGTCGATTAACATGCCCAGCAGATACTGGAAGCGCTGCTCCGGCTCAAGGCGGGCCAGCGCCGCGCCCATTTCCTCGTCCGCCAGCGCCACGTCGGAATAGCGGATCGGCGTACCGTTTACCTTGACGATGGTTGCATCCTGCCCCTCCGCCTGGGCGAAAGCGGGCATCGCCGAACCACCCGCGATCAGCGGAACGGCAAGCGATAGGGCCAGCGCAAGCGCGGCCGGACGGCGCGGGAGAAACATCGGGGAAACCTTCCTGTACATTATGGCCGGTGGCAGCGGACTGCCGCCAGTTACTTAAGCCGCCCGTTCGAGGCGGAAATTTGGCGCGCCATCATGACCTCCGCGCCAAACCCGCACAAGGACCCCGCCATTACAGGAATTTAAAGAAAAGCCGCCCGCTTTCCGCCCTCGAAGGCCGCCCGCACGGACACCCGGTTTCATTGACAAGGCATCGGCCGCCCCTTACATCGGGAGCGCACCGCAAGAGGATTTTGACCTGATGGCAAGCTTTGGCGCGCTCGCCAAGCGTCTTTTCGGCTCTTCCAACGACCGAAGGATCAAGGCTTATTCGGCCCGGGTCGAGGCGATCAACGCCCTCGAACCGGCATTGGCCGCCATGGACGACGACGCCCTGCGTGGCAAGACGGCCGAATTTCGCGCCCGCCTCGACGCCGGCGAGGCGCTGGACGACCTTCTGCCCGAGGCCTTCGCGACGGTGCGCGAAGCCGCCAAGCGTACGCTCGGCCAGCGCCATTACGACGTCCAGATGATCGGCGGCATGGTCCTCCACGAGGGCAATATTTCCGAAATGAAGACCGGCGAAGGCAAGACGCTGGTCTCGACGCTGGCGGCTTACCTGAACGCGCTGCCCGGCAAGGGCGTCCACCTCGTCACCGTCAACGACTATCTGGCCAAGCGCGACAGCGAGTGGATGGGCGAGATCTATCGCTTCCTCGGCATGAGCGTCGGCGTCATCCTGCACGGCCTCGACGACAACCAGCGCCGCGAAGCCTATGGCGCCGACATTACCTACGGCACCAACAACGAATATGGCTTCGACTACCTGCGCGACAACATGAAATACCAGCTCGCCTCGATGGTGCAGCGCGGCCATCACTACGCG
>JAHBYM010000320.1 GCA_019635975.1 Parvibaculum sp.
TTGCGCGCCCTGTTGAAGGGCAACGGCTACGCCCTCGTGGTGCGGTCAACGGATATCCGCACCGGCCGGCCGAAGATTTCGCAGTTGGTGCCGCTCGATCCGGATCGTGTTCACCCGCGCCAGCTCGACGATTGGTCCGTCGTCTACAAATATCAGCCGGCGCACGGGGCGGCGCGGGAGTATAAGTCGCGGGACATCCTGCATCTGCGCGGGCTGTCGCTCGATGGCATTCGCGGCATCTCGCTCGTCAAACAGGCGGCAGAGTCGATCGGATTGGCACTCGCGGCCGAATTGGCAGCGGGCCGGCTCTTCAAGAACGGCTCCTTTGTCGGCGGCGCCCTCACTCATCCCGCGCAGCTCTCGGATGACGCCTTCGAACGGCTGAAAAGCAGTCTCGCCGAAAAGGAAGGTGCGGAGAACGCCGGCAAAAACCTCATCCTCGAGGAGGGGATGAAATATGAGCCGTATGCGCAGAACGCGCGCGATGCCCAGCTCGCCGATATTCGCAAGATGCAGGTCGAAGAAATCGGCCGCATCACGGGCGTCCCGCGCCCGCTGCTGATGGTGGATGAGACCTCGTGGGGCTCCGGGATCGAAGCCCTTGGCCGGTTCTTCGTGCAGTTCGCGCTGGGGCCGTGGTTTGAGGCCTGGCAGCAGGCCATTGAACGGACCCTGCTGGATGAGGACGAGGAAGATCGCTATTCGGCGAAATTCAACGCCGGCGCCCTGCTGCGCGGCTCGATCAAAGATCAGGCCGAGTTCTTCGCCAAGGCTCTCGGAACGGGCGGCTCCCAAGGCTTTATGATCGCGAATGAAGTGCGCGACATGCTCGACATGCCGCACCGACCGGATGGCAACCGGTTAAATCAGGGCTCGATGGGGCACAACGGCGGCCCGCCGCTCGACGACGACACGACGGATCCTGACGACAAGACCGCGTCCCGGACATCCCGAAAGGCCAATGACGATGACGACGATGCATAAGCGGTATCGCTTATTCGCCAAGGCGCGGCCAGGCGCCATGCCGCTGCCCGTTCGCCAGGACGTGCACGCCTTCACCATGCCGCAAGTCTTCGATCGCTGGTCAGCGGATGCCGCCGGCGTGCGCGCCCTCGAAAAGGGCGACAACGTCATCTCGATCTTTGACAGCATCGGCGAGGATTATTGGTCCGGCGGCGGTGTCACGGCGAAGAAGATCGCGGCGCAGCTGCGGGCGATCGGCGACCGCCCGATCGAGGTGCAGATGAATTCGCCGGGCGGCGACATGTTTGAAGGCATCGCCATCTACAACGTCCTGCGTGAGCACCCGCAGGATATCACCGTCAAGGTGATGGGGATGGCCGCCTCGGCCGCCTCGATCATCGCCATGGCCGGCAATCGCGTCGAGATCGGCGCGGCATCCTTCATCATGATCCACAACTGTTGGGTGATGGCGATCGGCAACCGCCACGACATGGCCGAGACTGCCGAATGGCTCGAGCCCTTCGATCAGGCGATGGTCGACCTCTACGCCGCGCGTACCGGCCAGAAAGCGGCCGATATCGCCAAGTGGATGGATGCCGAAACCTTCATGTCGGGATCCCAGGCGATCGAGCGCGGCTTTGCCGATGCGCTCTTGCCGGCGGACGTCATGACGACAGATAGCGATGCCCAGGCCCGCGATCGCGAGATCAACGATCTCCGCGCCATGGAATTGCAGCTCGTTTCCGCGGGCATGACGCGC
>JAHBYM010000321.1 GCA_019635975.1 Parvibaculum sp.
CGCGAATGCCGCCTTCTCCAGCGCCTGCCTCAGATCGGTATATTTCCACTCTTCGAGCCGGCGGTGCGGCAGACCGGCCTCGACGAAAGATTTCAGCGCTGCGTCGCGGCGGCGCGCCAGCCAGCCGTCGGCGCCTGGCAGCGCCGGGCGCTCCCGTTCATATGCTTCGGCGAAACTTTGTGCGGCCTTGTCGTTCATTCTTTCCTCACGCCGCATCGGCGTCGTAGGCGGCATAACCCGACTTCTCAAGCTCATGCGCCAGCTCCTTGCCGCCGCTCCCGACAATGCGTCCGCCGGAAAGCACATGCACCGCGTCGGGAACGATGTAGTCGAGCAGGCGCTGGTAGTGCGTGATGACCAGCATCGCACGCTCCGGGCTTCGAAGCGCGTTGACGCCTTCCGCGACCGTCTTCAGTGCGTCGATGTCGAGACCTGAATCCGTCTCGTCGAGCACGGCGAGCGCAGGTTCCAGCAGCGCCATTTGCAGGATCTCGGCGCGCTTCTTCTCGCCGCCCGAAAAACCGACATTCAAAGCGCGCTTCAACATCTCGTCCGGCACATTGAGCGGCTTTGCCTTTTCGCGTACCAGCTTCAGGAAGCGCACCGCGTCGAGTTCGTCCGCCCCACGCGCCTTGCGTTGCGCGTTCAGCGCCGTTTTCAGGAAGGTCATGGTCGTGACGCCCGGAATCTCGATCGGGTACTGGAAGGCAAGGAAAATGCCCGCTGCGGCGCGCTCGTCGACATTCAATTCCGCGAGGTCGCGGCCTTTGAACCGGATCGAACCCTCGGTTACTTCGTAACCATCGCGGCCCGACAGCACATAGGACAGCGTCGACTTGCCCGAGCCGTTGGGACCCATGATGGCGTGCACTTCACCCGCTCGGATATCGAGGTCGATCCCTTTCAGGATTTCCTTGCCGTCCACCGACACATGCAGGTTCTTGATCTCAAGCATATTCATACTTTCACACTCCAGCGTCAGCCGACGCTGCCTTCAAGGCTGATGCCGACCAGCTTCTGGGCCTCGACGGCGAATTCCATTGGCAACTGCTGCAACACATCGCGGCAGAAGCCGTTGACGATCAGCGCAACCGCCTCTTCCTCGCCAATACCACGCTGGCGGCAATAGAACATCTGGTCTTCGCTGATCTTCGATGTCGTCGCCTCGTGCTCCAGCACCGCACTCGGGTTCTTCGTTTCGATATAGGGAACGGTGTGCGCCGAGCAACGGTCGCCGATCAGCAGGCTGTCGCATTGCGTGAAATTGCGCACATTCTCCGCCTTGCGATGCACGCTAACGAGACCGCGATAGGTGTTGGACGAGCGGCCGGCCGAAATACCTTTCGAAACGATACGGCTCGACGTATTGCGGCCGAGATGGATCATCTTTGTGCCGCTGTCGACCTGCTGACGCCCGTTCGAAATCGCAATCGAATAGAATTCGCCGCGCGAATTGTCACCACGCAGGATGCAGCTCGGGTATTTCCAGGTGATGGCAGAGCCCGTCTCGACCTGGGTCCATGATATTTTCGAATTCGCGCCGCGGCAGTCGCCGCGCTTGGTGACGAAATTGTAGATGCCGCCCTTGCCGTCTTCGTCGCCCGGATACCAGTTCTGGACGGTCGAGTATTTGATTTCGGCATCTTCCAACGCGACAAGTTCGACGACCGCCGCATGAAGCTGATTCTCGTCGCGCTGC
>JAHBYM010000322.1 GCA_019635975.1 Parvibaculum sp.
TCGGCCGTTCAGGCGCACATTGTAGGTACTGCCCGGACGATCCGCCTCGAACAGCGCCTCGACATGGAAGGGGTGACCGAAGTGAATGCCGTCCACGGGCTCGAAGACATATTTGGGCATGGGCGCGGCGAGATCGTCGTCGTCGAGACGCGCGGGCTCGTCCTTATCCTCAAAGCGCGGCACCACGATCGAAAGCCGCGCCGGGATTTCGGGTTCGGGCTCGCCGATGCAGGCCGGCTTGCGATCGATCGCGCGCCGCAAACGGTTCGGCAGCGACGCCATTCCCCCATCGTCGCTGTCGTAGGGAATGGTCAGTGGAAGTCCGCTGAAGATGTCGATGCTGCCGGCAATCGGCGCCCGGTAGGCCCAGCCCGCAGGGTAGCCGTCCGGCGGGAAGTAACCGTCAAAGGCGACGCTCGGACTCCTGTCGAGAACCCCGACCCAGCCTGCGGTCTCCGAGCCACAGTCGTTTGCCTCCCGCCATCCCTCGCTCTCCAGACGATCCGCCATGCCGTCGATTTCCCGGCGCTTCGCCATGCGCTGCAAGACACCCGCCTCGTCGGACGGGATCTTCGCGTATTCGAGGACGGCGCTTTCCCGATAGTCCTCCCAGCGCATCTGGATCGCCGCGACATCCTGCAAGTGACGCGCGTGAACGGCCAGCCCGTCCAGTACCGCGTCGCGATAGGCCGGCAGGAGTTCCTCCTTGAGTTCCTTCTCGGTGCTCTTCCATATCTTGTGACCGCCTTCCAGATAGGCGACTTCGGCCTCCAGCACGTCGCGGACGCGGCGGGGCAGCGTCACGGTTCCGCGACGCGGCGCCAGCGCATCGGCATCCGCATGCCTGCTCGCGGCCAGAGAATTGAGGATCGGCCAAGGGCGCGCGGCCAGATCCTTGCGGTAGTGCTGGAGTATCTCGATGTAACGGGTGTAGAAGCCGCGCTCCACGCCATCAATCACGTCATCGTCGATCGGCGCCTTGCGCGGCACCGACCGTATAAATGGCGTCGCGTCTCTTCGCGGTTCCGCCCGGGAAAACGGCAATGTCGAAAAGCTGACAGGGCTGTAGTCCCGTTCCGGTATCGTCAATTTTTTGGGCAGATATCGCTCGATCATCTGCGCGTCGGTCATACCGTAAGCGTGAAAAGGGTAGGAGTCGCTGAGGCTGACACGGTGGAGCCGGGCGCCGAGGGAAGGTCCCCCATTGAGATAGGGGGCGGAACCGGCGACGACGATCGTGGCGGTTTGGAAGCCCGGCGCGGAGGGCGCGACGCCGCGCCTTGCATAGGCATCGGCCGCCATTTGCAGCACATCGGGGCCCTTCAATATCGGCGCGACGCCGCGTTGCGCTTCGGCGATCTCGTCGATCATCTTGTCGATCCGCTGCCCAAGTTCGTCGATGAACTTGCGGTCGCTGCTGCTCAGCAGCGCCATCGGATTGGCGGGCGCTCCGGCAATGACCGGTGCAACAAAGGGTGAGCCGCTGCTGGCGATGGGCGGCGTTCCGCCCGGCAACACAGGTGTCGACATCGGCGCCGACATCGGCGCCGACATGGGCGGCGCCATTACCGGCGGCATCGACGGGATTTCGAACGTCATGGGCGGCGACTGGATCGTATAGGGTGGCGGCGGCTCCAGCCGCTCGTCTTCACGCTGCGCCAGCGCCGGCCCGCACAGCATCGCC
>JAHBYM010000323.1 GCA_019635975.1 Parvibaculum sp.
CGGCCTTCTGGGCGGACTTGGGCTCTTCCTCGTCGGCATGTGGCTGATGACCGAGGGCCTGAAAGTCGCGGCCGGACCGTCGCTGAAGCGGATACTCGAAAGCTGGACCGATACGCGGGTGAAGGGCCTTGCGGCGGGCTTCGCGTTGACGGCACTCGTACAATCCTCGAGTGCGGTCACCGTGACGGCCATCGGTTTTGTGAATGCCGGAATACTGACCCTTGGACATGCGGTCTGGGTCATTTTTGGCAGCGCTGTCGGCACAACAATGACCGGCTGGATTGTGTCCGCGGTCGGCTTCAATGTGGACATCAAATTTCTGGCACTGCCGGCTATCGGTGTCGGGATGATCCTGCGCCTGTCCGCACCAGGCCAGAGCCGGGGCGCCATTGGCGAGGCTATTGCGGGGTTCGGTATCTTCTTCCTCGGGGTTTCGGTCCTGAAGGACGCGTTTGAGGGAGTCGCCGCAGGCGTACACATCGAAACTTTCAGCGGTACCGGGTTCTTCCATTATCTGGCGTTTGCGATGGTCGGTTTCGGCATCACGGCTATGGTGCAGTCGTCCAGCGCCTCGATTGTGGTCGCCCTCTCTGCGGTCTCCGGCGGGTTGATCGGACTTGAAACCGGTGCGGCAATGGTGATCGGCGCGAACATCGGCACAACTGTCACCGGTATTCTGGCGGTGATCAACGCAACGTCGAATGCCAAGCGCGTGGCGGCAAGCCACTTCATTTTCAATTTTCTGTCGGCGACGATCGCCTTCCTGATTATGCCGCTGTTTTTTATTGGCCGTGCGTGGATGGACACCGCCGGCTGGGCTTTGCCCGGCCCGGCAATGACGCTGGCAATCTTTCATACGTCGTTCAACGTATTGGGGTTGCTGGTGGTCTGGGTGTGGGCGGATCGCCTGATTGTCTGGCTGGGCGGCCGGTTTGTGTCGCAGGAGGAAAACGAGGCGAGGCCGCAGCATCTCGACAGGACGCTGGTGGACATGCCGCCGCTGGCGGTCGAAAGCCTGATGATGGAAATGCGCAGGCTGGGACGGATCGTATTCGAAGGAGGCTCCGCCTACCTGCGGGAGCCATCGCGATGTGAAACGCAGCTACGCCGCCGGTTCGTGGTGTTTGAGACGCTGGCTGATTCAATCCGGGAATATGCAGCCGCGCTTTCGGAATCCAGACTTTCGTCGGGCTTGCCGGACGCGCTCGCCCATCTGCTGCGTGCGCTTCAGCACTGCAACGCCATCGTTCACGAACTCAGAAATGTGACGTCGTTTGTCGCGACGGAGTCCCGGATGCCGTCGATCGTCCGGGAGCGCGTGGAAACATACAGAACGTCGCTGATCGATCTTATGAATGACGGACGTCTCTTCGACGAACAGGCAGATGCCGAATGGCTGAACGCGCAAGGCAAGGAGTTCGAGGCCAATTATCAGTCGACAAAACAGTTCATTCTATCGGCGGCGTCGCGAGGCGATCTTGAGTATCTCGCCTATCTCGACGATGCGATGCGCGAAACGGATTTGTTGCGCCGTATTGCGCATCATACGGTTCGCTGGGCGACGCGATTCAAGGCCGCGCGCGATGTTCTTGCCGTTCCGGTCGATACAGCGCCTCAGGAAAGTACTCCAGCGCCTACCGAAGTCGTGCGCAACGAGTGAGTGCGCTT
>JAHBYM010000324.1 GCA_019635975.1 Parvibaculum sp.
GAACGCAATCACTCGTTGCGGACAACCTCGGCGACAGCACCGTCCGGTGACGACTCGGCCGGTACGGTAACGACGTCCTGCGCAGCTTGCAGCCGCATCGTCGCCCTGACCATGTGATGCGCGATCCGCCGGACGAGATCGGCCTCACGCATAGCATCGTCGAGGTAGGCGAGATGAACGAAGTCGCCTTGCGCTGCGGCCGAAAGTATTTCTTGCTTTGCCTTTTGATATTGTTCTTCAAATTGACGTCCCGACATCGCCAGCCACTCGCCATCGGCGCGATCGGCCTCAAGACGCGCATCCGCGAGAAACGCCGCCAAATCCGCCCGGTAGCGCGCCAGACTATCGCGTGGACGGGCGGGCAGCCGCTCTTCGGCGGTCGCATAAGCGATCAGAGTCTGCAGTTCGTGGACGGCACCATTGTAGTGCTGCAGCGCGCGCAAAATGTGGGCAAGTGCATCGGGCAGTCCCACCGGTAGCCGCACTTCGGACAGCGCCGCCGCATAATCTCGCACCGCATCCGACAGCCGCACCGCGACAGCCGACCGTCGGCGGACGTCCCCGACTTCTCGCTTCGGCGACCGCAGATAGCGTCCCGCGGCATCCGTCACGATTGCGCCCAGCCGCCGCAGTTCGAGCAGGAGGCTCGGCACCGCGAGCGACGGCACGTCGCGCAGCGTCCGGTCGAGATGACGTGGTCGCGCTTCGTTTTCTTCCGCTGACACGAATATGGTTTCGAGCCACGAGATCAGCCGGCCGGCCGCGAACCAGAAAATCACGACGCCGAAAACATTGAATAGCGTATGAAACAGCGCAAGAATCGTCGCCGGCCCGGCATCGAACCACCCCGCCGCGACTATCCAGCCGATAATCGCAACAAAGCCCGGCAGGATAGAGAGCGCAATAGCTCCCGTCGTCAGATTGAAGATCAGGTGACTTGCCGCGACCCGTTTGGCATTCGACGTCGCATTAAGAACAGCGAGAAGACCGGTCACTGTCGTGCCGAGATTGGCGCCGATCACCATTGCCGCACCGGTCTCGAATCCGATCAGCCCGCCCGATACCGCCGAGAGCGCGACCGCAATCGACGCGCTGGACGATTGCGCCAGAGCCGTGATGACAAATCCCGCCAGAACGAACAACACGTCCTGGAATAAGCCTCCCGCGAACATCTCGATATGAACGCCGGCGGCGATTCCTTCGAACGTCTCCTTGAGCACCGCCACGCCGAGAAAAAACAGGCCGAACCCGGTCAGTGCCTCGCCCAGCGCGCCCCGCGCCGTACCCGGCGCCGTCAGCCGGACGACCATGCCGAGGCCGATCAACGGTAGCGCCAGGAACTCGATGTTGACGTTGAACCCAACGATCGCGACGACCCAGCCCGTCATCGTCGTTCCGACATTGCTGCCGAAGATCACCCAGACGGCCTGTCCGAGCGTCAGAACACCGGCATTGACGAAGCCAATGGCGGCAACGGTCACCGCACTCGACGATTGCACGAGCGCCGTCAGCGCAAAGCCGGAAGCGAGCCCCTTGGCGCGCGAATTGGTCCACTTCTCGAGCAGCGTCTTCAGCGACGGTCCGGCCGCGACTTTCAGCCCCTCGGTCATCAGCCACATGCCGACGAGAAAGAGCCCAAGTCCGCCCAGAAGGCCT
>JAHBYM010000325.1 GCA_019635975.1 Parvibaculum sp.
CGCCCTGACTTCGTCGAGCATGCCGGCGTCTGGCTCGACCTCGACGGCGGCGGCCTTCTCCATGTCGACGCGCCGCATGGCGTCGTCTTCGACAGTCTTGTTGAACTCGCCAGCGTCCGCCGCTGGGCATCTCCGCAGTTCTTTTTGCCCACTCCCGTCAAATAGCTGTTTAGCCAACGCGTGTTAGCGAGTTACCTTAAATGAAGTACGGCCGGGCAAATGGGGGCGTATCGCCATGAATTTTGAGGAACTGCAAGAATATCTCGAAATGAATTTCCAGAAAGGCCGGAAGGTTAAGAACTACGATGCCAGTCGTGAAGGTGGCGATGTATATTGTATTGTCCGGTCTAATTTCATTTGGGACGCATACTACACGGACCGGGGTGAGAAATTATGCGCCGAGGTTTTTAGTAACGAGTCTGATGCCTGCGAGTATGTTCTCAATTTAATACTTTCAACGATAAAGAAATAGGTAAATGAAGATCTTCTTTCTCCCGAAAGCGACAGAAGCAAACAGCTAAGTTTTAGCACGAAACTGACATGACCCTCATCCTTCGCCAGAACGTCGCGGGCCGCCCGGTCGCCGCGCCGCTGCCGCTTGACCGCAGGCGCCGCCGGCTGTCGACCGTGGTTGCGCGCCATGCCGACCGCGCCCGCCCGCATGTCGTGTCGGTGCATCGCGCCGGCGAGCCGCCGGCCGTCTGCGACGCGACGGTCAGGCTGCGCAAGACCTGGCGCCATACGCTGGTTGGCCCGAACGACACGGTCATCATCACCTATCTGCCGCTCGGCGGCTCCAGCCGGGGAGGCGGCGGCGGCAAGGCGATCGGTGGGGCGATCGCCATGATCGCCCTCGCCATCGCCGCCCCCTATGCCATCGGCGTGATCGGCGGTTTGTCGGCCGGGCTTGGCTCGGTGCTCGGCACCACGGCGGGCCTGACGCTGACCGGCAAGCTGGTTGCGGCCGGCGTCGTCGCCGGCGCCGGATTCTTGCTGTCGAAGGCGACGCAGGCGAAGGCCAACAAGGAAGCGACCGATCGGCCGGTCTATGGCGTGTCGGGCGGCGGCAACGTCCCGCGCCCGGGCGATCGCATCCCGGTCGGCTATGGCACCTTCTGGACGCAGCCGGATCTCTCCCAGCCCGATTACTCGGTTTATGAGGGTGAGGATCAATATCTCTACAAGCGCATGACGCTCGGCCTGGGCAAGTACCAGATCGAAGAGATCATGGTCGGCAACTCGACGCTCTGGACGCGCGGCGGCGGGGTGCAGCCGCCGTTCAATGACAGCGTCGTCGAGATCATCAATCCGGGCGGCACGTCCTCGATCGTCCCCGGCGCCGTCGTGTCCGCCGACGGCGTGCTCGGCTCCGAACTCGCGCGCGTCGATGAGAACCCGAACTGGTCGGGGCCCTATGCCGTCTCGCCGGTCGGCGTCGGCGTGTCGAAGATCCAGATCGACATGTCGTTCCCTTCGGGCCTGTCGGGGCAGCGCAGCGACGGCAAGGCGATCCCGGCGCCCTACAGCTATCGCTTCGAATATGCGCCGGCCGATGACGACGACAACCCGACCGGCGATTGGCAGACCCTCGTCACCAATACCGCCACCGGCTATTCGACCAAGGCGCTGCGCTACAC
>JAHBYM010000326.1 GCA_019635975.1 Parvibaculum sp.
GCGCGGCGTGAAAAGCTTCTCATAGGCGTCGATATCGAGATCGCCCTCGTCCGTCGCCGGTATCCATTTCAATACGGCACTGTGACGTTCACGCAGGAAATGCCAGGGCACGATGTTTGAGTGGTGCTCAAGCACCGAAAGGATGATTTCATCGCCCGACTCGATGCGCGGCGCCAGATAGGACGATGCAACCAGATTGATCGCGTCGGTGCCACCCGAAGTGAAAACAATCTCTTCCGTCGAAGCCGCATTCAGAAATGCCCGCGCCGTTTCGCGCGCTTCCTCGAACTTCTCGGTCGCGGCGTTGGCAAGATAGTGCATACCGCGATGGACATTCGAATATTCACTGCTGTAGGCCTGCGCTACAGCATCGATCACCGATTGCGGCTTCTGCGCCGAAGCAGCGTTGTCGAGATAGACCAGCGGCTTGCCATAGACCTCGCGCGACAGAATGGGGAAGTCCGCGCGGATGCGGGCGACATCGTAAGTCTCGGATTTCAGAACCGGACTGTTCATGCCCTACCCTCCTCGTCCGCAAACCATCCAGCGACGAGCAGTTTCAATGTCTCGCGTGCCGCTTCATGCGGCACGAGGTCCAGCGCCTCGTCGAGAAACGCCGACACAAGGAGCTGGCGCGCCGATGCTTCCGGAATACCGCGCGAGCGCAGGAAGAAAATCGCGTCGCGCGACAATTCGCCAACCGTCGATCCGTGCGCGCATTGCACATCGTCCGCGTAAATTTCGAGTTCGGGCTTGGCGTTCATCGCCGCATCGCGCGACAGCAGCAGCGCATGCGTCATCTGTCGGCCGTCTGTTTTCTGAGCATGCGGCCGCACAATGACCTTGCCCTGAAAAACGCCCTCGGACGTGCCATCCAGCACACCCTTGAAGAGCGTATGACTGGTGCAGCCCGGCACGGCATGGTCGATGACGCAGAACTGATCCGCATGCTGTGTCGCCTTCAATGCATAGGCGCCGTTGACATGTGCCTCGGCGCCCTCGCCGGCGAAGAGGACGAAATTCTGCATGCGCGAGACACCGCAGCCAAGTGTCAGCGTGAAGCTCGACAGGTGTGACTTCGCGGCGAGGCGGGTGCGCAGGGTCGCCAGATGAACGGTGCCCGCGGCTTCGTCCTGAAGCTTCACATGCGCGAGGCGCGCGTCATCACCCAGCGCTATGTCGGTAACGATGTCGGCGAAGGCGACACTGGCGCCGATATGGCATTCGAAGACCGTCGCCTCCGCACCTTCTTCCAGCTTGACCAGGTTGCGGGTGTGCGACGCACCGCCATCCGCCGCGAGAAAAAGCAAATGCAGCGGCTTGTCGAGGCGGACGCCTTTTCGAATGCGCAGGGCCAGGCCGTCACGCATCAGCGCCGTATTGAGATCGACGATGTCTTCGGACTGGCGTGCATCGTCGAAGCGGCGTTCAACAAGTTCTTTCGCCCATTGCTCGTGCAACACGTCGGCCAGCGAATGCAACTCAACACCCTTCGGCAGGCGGACGGCCTTTGAAAGATCTGCCCGGTGCCGGCCGTTGACGAAGACGACAACATGGCGGTCAATCGCGGCGAAGGCGGATGCCACGGCCGTATCGGGCAGAACGACCGCGCCTTCATGCGCCGGCGCGGT
>JAHBYM010000327.1 GCA_019635975.1 Parvibaculum sp.
TCGCGGCGTGAAAAGCGTCTCATAGGCGTCGATATCGAGATCACCCTCGTCCGTCGCCGGTATCCACTTCAACACGGCACCGCGCCGTTCGCGCAGGAAATGCCAGGGCACGATGTTCGAGTGGTGCTCAAGCACCGAAAGGATTATTTCGTCACCCGGCTCGATGCGCGGCGCCAGATATGACGACGCAACCAGGTTGATCGCGTCGGTGCCTCCGGACGTGAAAACAATCTCATCCGTCGAAGCCGCATTCAGAAACGCCCGTGCCGTTTCGCGCGCTTCCTCGAATTTCTCGGTCGCAACATTGGCGAGGTAATGCATGCCGCGATGGACGTTCGAATATTCGTTCGAATAGGCCTGTGCCACAGCATCGATCACCGATTGCGGCTTTTGCGCCGAAGCGGCGTTGTCGAGATAGACCAGCGGCTTGCCATAGATCTCGCGCGACAGGATCGGGAAGTCGGCGCGGATGCGAGCGACATCGTAAGTCTCGGATTTCAGAACCGGACTGTTCATGCCCCACTCTCCCCGTCCGCAAACCATCCGGCAGCAAGCACTTTCAACGCCTCGCGCGCTGCTTCATGTGGCACAAGGTTCATTGCCTCATCGAGAAACGCCGATACAAGGAGCTGGCGCGCTTCCGCTTCCGGAATGCCACGCGAGCGCAGGAAGAAAATCGCGTCGCGCGATAGTTCGCCGACCGTCGATCCATGCGCGCATTGCACATCGTCGGCGTAAATCTCGAGCTCGGGCTTGGCATTCATCGCCGCATCGCGCGACAGCAGCAGCGCATGCGTCATCTGGCGGCCGTCTGTTTTCTGAGCATGAGGCCGCACGATGACCTTGCCCTGGAAAACGCCCTCGGACGCGCCATCCAGCACGCCCTTGAAGAGCGTATGACTGGTGCAGCCCGGCACCGCATGGTCGATGACGCAGAACTGATCCGCATGCTGCGCCGCCTTCAACGCATAGGCGCCGTTGACATTTGCCTCGGCGCTCTCGCCGGCGAAGAGGACGAAATTCTGCACACGCGAGATACCGCAGCCGAGTGTCAGCGTGAAGCTCGACAGGTGTGACTTCGCAGCGAGGCGCGCTCGCTGGGTCGCCAGATGAACGGCGCCTGCCGCCTCGTCCTGAAGCTTCACATGAGAGAGGCGCGCATCGTCGCTCAAGGCCACGTCCGTGACGATGTCGGCGAAGGCGGCGACCGCGCCTATATGGCTTTCGAAGATCGTAGCGTCCGCGCCTTCTTCCAGCAGGATCAGGTTGCGGGTGTGCGATGCACCACTGTCGGCCGCAAGAAAAAGCAGGTGCAGCGGCTTGTCGAGGCGGACACCTTTTCGAATGCGCAGAGCCAGGCCGTCGCGCATCAAAGCCGTATTGAGATCGACGATTTCTTCGGACTGGCGCGCATCGTCGAAGCGGCGTTCGACAAGCTCCTTCGCCCATTGCTCGTGCAGCACGTCGGTCAGAGAATGCAGCTCGACGCCTTTCGGCAAGCGGACGGCCTTCGAAAGATCGGGCCGGTGCCGGCCGTTGACGAAGACCACAACATGGCGATCGATCGCGGCAAAGGCCGATGCCGCAGCCGTATCGGGCAAAACGACTGCGCCTTCATGCGCCGGCGCAGG
>JAHBYM010000328.1 GCA_019635975.1 Parvibaculum sp.
TTGCCGAAATTGCCCTTCCAGATCACCGCATCGATGCGCGCCTTGTCGTCCTTCAGCCCGAAATAGCAATGGCCGGAGGAATGCGGCCCCCGATAGCCGGTAATTTCGCCGCGCACCCGCACATGGCCGTAAGTCTCCTCCACGGTCTTTTTCAGCGCGAAGGAAAGCTCGCTGACCGAGAATTCATGGGCATTGCCGGTGGTGGCCGGCGTTGACGTATCGGAAGCGGCCATATCGGGCTTTCGGCGCTCGGCGTTGCGGGGCCGCACGGCGGTTTGCCGGCGGGGGACCCCATGTTACAAGGAAACCGCTTTCGCGGGGCCCGTTTTCTGAAGGTCCCGCTTCCGGGAGTTCAAGGCCCCATGAACATTCTTGTCATCGGATCAGGCGGTCGCGAGCATGCGCTGTGCTGGAAAATCCGGCAGAGCCCGCTCTGCGGCACGCTTTATTGTGCGCCCGGCAATGGCGGCATCGCCGCCGTCGCCGAATGCGTGGCGCTCGCGCCGATGGATTTCGATGCCGTCGTCGCATTCTGCCGCGAAAAGGAAATCGGCTTCGTCGTCGTCGGCCCGGAAGACCCGCTGGTCGGCGGTCTGGTCGACCGTCTCGACGCCGAAGGCATTGCGAGCTTCGGCCCGTCCGCCGCCGCCGCGCAGCTCGAAGGCTCCAAGGGTTTCACGAAAGACCTTTGCACCGAATGGAACATCCCGACCGCCGCCTATGGCCGTTTCGCCGATGCGGCGACGGCGAAGGTGTTCATCCGCAGGAAGGGCGCTCCCATCGTCGTCAAGGCCGACGGGCTTGCCGCCGGCAAGGGAGTCATCGTCGCGCTGACGGAGGCCGAGGCCGAAGCCGCCATCGACGAGATTTTCTCCGGCCGCTTCGGTGCCGCCGGCGCCGAGGTCGTGGTCGAGGAATTCCTCGAAGGCGAAGAGGCGAGCTTCTTTGCTCTTTGCGACGGCAAGACCGCCCTGCCGCTTGCCACCGCGCAGGACCACAAGCGCGCCTTCGACGGCGACAAGGGCCCGAACACCGGCGGCATGGGCGCCTATTCGCCGGCGCCCGTCATGACGCCCGGTCTCTGCGCCCGTGCGATGCGCGAGATCATCGAACCGACGGTGAAGGCAATGGCCGCCCGCGGCACGCCCTTCAAGGGCGTCCTCTATGCGGGCCTGATGCTGACCGCCGAAGGCCCCAAGCTGATCGAATACAACGCCCGCTTCGGCGATCCCGAATGCCAGGTGCTGATGATGCGCCTTGATTGCGATGTGCTGCCGCTCCTGATGGCGGCGCATGACGGCACGCTCGCCTCGGCCGCCCTGCGCTGGAAGGACGAGGTGGCGCTCACCGTCGTCATGGCCGCCAACGGCTATCCGGGCGACTACAAAAAGAACACGGAAATAAAAGGCCTCGCCGCGGCCGGCGCCATCGACGGCGTCGAGGTCTTTCACGCCGGCACGAAGGCGGACGGGGCCCGCATCCTCGCCAATGGCGGCCGCGTGCTCAATGTCACGGCGACAGGCGCCGGCACCGTCGAGGCGCAGGCCCGCGCCTATCGTGCGGTTGCGGCGATCGACTGGCCGGAAGGCTTCTGCCGCCGCGACATCGGCTACCGCGC
>JAHBYM010000329.1 GCA_019635975.1 Parvibaculum sp.
AAAGCGGGGGTGCCGCCAAGCCGGCCGATGAATATGAACACGCTGACCTCGACCATCCGGGGCTACTATCTCCCCTATGGCGTTCTGTTGCCGGTGCAGATGTATGCCTGGCTCGCGACGCGGCACTCGAAGCTTTACAATGTCGGCCCCGAGGCGACGGGCTGGATTGCGATGGCGTGCCGCAAGCATGCCCAACTCAACGACCGCGCCCTGACCTGCGGCCAACCGATGACGATGGACGACTACATGCGGTCGCGCATGGTCTCCTCGCCGTTCCGTTTATTCGATTGCTGTCTCGAAACGGATGGGGCCTGCGCCGTCGTGGTGACGAGCGCCGCGCGGGCGAGGGACTTGCCTCACAGGCCGGTCTATATTTCCGGCGCGGCCGAGGGCCATCCTTATCCTGCCGACGATATTCCGTCACGGCCGGATCCTTTCAAGATCGGTTTGAGCTACGCCGCACCACGCGCTTTCGCCATGGCCGGCGTGACACCGAAGGACATGGACTTTCTGCAGGTCTACGACTGTTTCACCTATGTCGTGCTGCTCCAGCTCGAAGCCCTGGGCTATTTCGAGCCAGGTGGCGCACTCGATTTCGTCAAGGATGGACAGATCGAGCTCGGCGGCAAGTTCCCGCTCAATACGCATGGCGGGCTTTTGAGCGAGGCGCATGTGTGGGGCCTTAATCATGTGCTTGAGGCGACCCGCCAATTGCGCGGCGATGCGGGCAAGCGGCAAATTCCGGATGCCGAAATCGGACTCGTGACCGGATGGGGCGATCTCGGCGATGGTAGCCTCGCGATTTTGAGGAGATGAAAATGGAATTTGAGCAACCGAAATATCCTCAGCCCGCGACCGTCGATCCGGTCGATGCGGAGTTCTGGAAGCTTTGCCAGGACGGCGTCCTGCGTTTTCAGCAGTGCATCCATTGTGACACATGGCGGTTCCTGCCGCGTTACATGTGCGCAAAATGTAGCTCGCCGGATTACGAGTGGATGCCGAGCAGCGGGCGCGGTCGCATTTTTTCCTGGACGGTGACCTACCAGCCCTTTCATCCGGCTTTCGCACGCGACGTGCCCTACATAGCTGCGGTCGTGGAATTGGAAGAAGGCGTCCGAATGGCGACGCGCTTGCTCGACTGCGACCCGGAGGTGGTGGAACTCGACATGCCTGTGGCCCTTGTCTTCAAGGACATCGGCGACGGATTCATGCTTCCGTGTTTCAAACCTGCCTGAAATAAAAACAGAGCCAATCGCCACCTACGCATCGGAGATCGAAAATGGATCTGGCATACGGCCCCCAATACGAGGCCTTCCGGGAAGAGGTCAGGGCGTTCCTGACAAAACACAAAAATCAGGCGCCCAAGGGTCTCGGCGCTGCCGGGCGCCCGTCTGCCGAAGCCTGTTCCTGGCAGCAGCTGCTGATCCAGCACGGCTATGCCGCGCGGACGATTCCGAAAGACTACGGCGGTTATGGTGCCAAGCCGGACATTCTCGAATCGCGCATCCTCGCGGAGGAATTTTCCGCTGCTCGTGTGCCTTCTGCGTTGCAGAACCAGGGTATCTCCATGCTGGTGCCGACGCTTCTGGAACTTGGCACCGAGGAGCA
>JAHBYM010000033.1 GCA_019635975.1 Parvibaculum sp.
GTCATGCCCAGTGCGTCGGCGACGAGGCAGGCATGCTGGCCGCCGGCGCCGCCGAAACAGGAAAGCGTATAGGCCGTCACGTCATGACCGCGTTCCACCGAAATTTTCTTGATGGCGTTGGCCATGTTTTCGACGGCGACGCGCAGAAAGCCTTCCGCCACCTCTTCCGGCGTTCGCCCGCCGATGCGTGCGGCAAGTTCGGCAAAGCGGGTGCGCACCGCGTCCGTGTCCAGCGGTTCGTCTTGCGCCGGGCCGAAGATCGGCGGGAAGAGATCGGCTTGCAGTTTGCCCAGCATCACATTGGCGTCGGTGACGGCGAGCGGCCCGCCGCGCCGGTAGCAGGCGGGGCCGGGGTTGGCGCCCGCCGAGTCCGGACCCACCTGAAAGCGCCCGTCTTCATAATTCAGGATCGAGCCGCCGCCGGCCGCCACCGTGTGAATGCGCATCATCGGCACGCGCATGCGCACGCCCGCAACCTCTGTCTCGAAGCTCCGTTCGTATTCGCCGTCGAAATGCGACACATCGGTCGAGGTGCCGCCCATGTCGAAACCGATCACGCGGGTAAAGCCCGCTTCCGCGGCCGTCGCCGCCGCGCCGACCACGCCGCCCGCAGGGCCGGACAGGATCGCGTCCTTGCCCTCGAACAAGGCCGCGTCGGTCAGCGCGCCCGACGACTGCATGAAGAAAAGCCGCGTTCCCGCGTCGTCGGCGCCGATCTCGCGCGCCACGCCATCGACATAGCGGCGCAGCAAGGGCGAGAGATAGGCATCGACGACCGTCGTGTCGCCGCGCGCGACGAACTTGATCAGCGGGCTTGCCTTGTGGCCCACCGAAACCTGCGTGAAGCCGGTTTCGCGCGCGATGGCGGCGGCCTCGTTTTCATGCGCCGGGTAGCGGTAGCCATGCATGAAGCAGATCGCCACGGCGCGAATGCCCGCCTCATACGCCGCTTGCAATTCGGCGCGTGTTTCGTCGCGGTCGAGCGGCGTCAGCGCCTCGCCCTCGGCGGTGATGCGCTCGCCGACCTCCGCCACGCGCGTGTAGAGAAGGTCGGGCTTTTCGATCTTCAGCCGGAAGAGATGCGGCCGGGCCTGATAGCCGATGGCGAGCGCATCGGCAAAGCCGCGCGTGGTCAGGAAGAGCGTGCGCTCGCCCTTTCGTTCGAGCAGCGCATTGGTCGCGACCGTCGTTCCCATCTTGACCGCGCCGATGCGGCCGGCCGGCAAGTCTGCACCCGCCGGCACGCCCAGCAGGTCGCGAATGCCCTGCAGCGCCGCATCCGCATAGTGCTCCGGGTTTTCGGACAACAGCTTCCTTGCCGTCAGGCTTCCGTCCGGCGCCCGCCCGAGGATGTCGGTGAAGGTGCCGCCCCGGTCGATCCAGAAATCCCATCGGTTGTCGGGCATGTCGATTTCCGTCATGCGGTGCAACCTGCCACAGCCCCGTGTGCGTGTCTCGCTCCGGGCCTTCGCGCCGAAATTTTCTCTGCGCGCGTTTCAGAATTTCCACCCGCCCCTGGGGGGCGGGTCGACAAAATTCGAGCCCGGATGCGTTTGCAAGTCAGGCTATGAGGGGAATGGGCGAAGAATTTTTCGGGGCGGGGGAAAGCGTTGCGCGACAGCGGTGGCCGCAGGCGATCGTACCTGCCGTCGCCGCCGCGCCCCCGCCCCGAAATTTTTTCCGCTGACGCTCCAAAAATTTCGACCCGCCCCCCAGGGGCGGGTGGGGGAGACCGGAGGGATTATTCGGGGCGGGGGGCGGCCTGCGTGGGAGCCCCGGATTCCCCCCATTTCCGCAAGGTGTCCCTCGCATTTCGCAGATGCGAAGACGGCCGAAACAGCCTAAGCTGGCGCCCATGTCGATTTGGGGAAAAATCGCGGGCGCCGGCGTCGGATTGGCCGTCGGTGGGCCTCTTGGCGCGCTTCTGGGCGCGGTCGCCGGACATATCGTCATCGACCGCGCACTCCAGGACGGCGAAGTCGTGTTCACGATCGCCCTCATCGCGCTCTCGGCCAAGATGGCCAAGGCCGATGGCGAAGTCAGCGATGCGGAGGTGCGCGCCTTCGAGGAAATTTTCCATGTGCCGCCCGGCGAGGCGCGCAATGTCGAGCGGGTCTATCGCATCGCCCAGAAGGATGTCGCCGGTTTCGAAGCCTATGCGGCCCAGGTGGCGCGCATCTATGCGAACAAGCCTGCCGTGCTCGAAGACGTGCTCGATGCGCTCTTTCACATCGCCAAGGCGGACGGCTATGTCCATCCGCAGGAGCTCGAATATCTGCGCACCGTCGCCGATATTTTCGGCTTCTCGGAAATCGAGTTCGCGCGTATCCGGGCAAGCCATCTCGGCCACGAAAAGGGCGACCCCTATCTCGTGCTCGGCATCACGCCCGACATTTCGAACGAGGACCTCAAAAAGGCCTATCGGCGTCTGGTGCGCGAGAATCACCCCGACATGCTGATCGCGCGCGGCGTTCCCAAAGAGCTCGTCACCATCGCCAATGAGAAGCTCTCGGCAATCAACGTCGCTTATGACCGGATCGTGAAGGCGCGGGGCATCGCGGCCTGAGCGGCAAGTATAGTTGAAGTAAAAGTCAGCCACCGAAATCCGGGCAGGACCGCCTGCAAAGCGGGGATATCTTTTTTTCGGGAAAATTTCCCCGGGAAAACGGGTCGGGAAAAGCACCAAAAAATTGCCGCTGTGCCGTATGTGACAGTTTTTTGACAGTTCGATGACAGTCGGGCCTTTACGGGCCCTATGCGCAGCCTTGCACCTGCGCTAACAACGCCCGCAGGGCGCCGGCCGGACGGCGCTCCGAAGGCATGGATTTGCGATGACACCCCTCCATCTGGGCTTCATGATCCTCATCAACTTCATCTGGGGCTTCGCGCTGATCGCGGCCAAGGTATCGCTCGATCATTTTCCGCCGCTGCTTTTCGCGGCGCTGCGTTTCACGCTGATCGTGATGGTGCTGTTTCCGTTCCTGAAAATCCATCGTGGACGGATGAAGGAAGTCATCATCATCGCACTATGCGCGGGCCCGGTCGGCTTCGGCCTGTTCTTCGTCGGCCTCTCCCTGTCGACCGCCTCCGTCGTTGCGGTTACGAGCCAGCTCGGCGTGCCGTTCGCGACCATCATGTCGATCGTGTTTCTCAAGGAACAGGTGCATTGGCGGCGCTGGCTCGGCATCATCCTTTCGTTCTCCGGCGTCATGGTCATCAGTTTCGATCCGGCGGTCTTCACCTATATCGACGGCCTCCTTTTTGTCGTCGCCTCGGCGCTGGTCGGTTCCATCGGTACGATCTATCAGCGCCAGATCCGGAATGTCGGCGTCTTCGAAATGCAGGCATGGGTGGCGCTTGCCGCCGCGCCGCTGATGATCGCCGGATCGTTCGCGGTCGAGCAGGGGCAGATCGCGGCGTTGCTCGATGCGAATCTGATGGAGTGGGCCGGCGTCTTCTATGTCGCCTTTGCGTCGAGCCTTGTCGGCCATGCGGGCATCTACTACCTGTTGCAACGCTATGAGGTGACGCAAACCGCCCCGCTGACGCTGCTGGCGCCGGTCTTTACGGTATTTTTCGCCGTCACCCTGCTTGGCGAAGTTCTGACGGAGCGTATGCTTGTCGGTGCGCTTGTCGCCTTGACAGGCGTTCTGATCGTGTCGATACGCCAGAAGCGGATTGTGGATACCGGCCCCTGATGACATTTTCCT
Source organism: Parvibaculum sp. (assembly GCA_019635975.1). GTDB lineage: Bacteria > Pseudomonadota > Alphaproteobacteria > Parvibaculales > Parvibaculaceae > Parvibaculum. Next base: position 3,711 of record JAHBYM010000033.1, read on the forward strand.
GCGACGAACGGCTTTCGCCGAATTTCAACGAGCGCCCGGACGGATGCGCGGTCGATATTCTGCTACTCCACTACACCGGCATGGCGAGCGCCGAAGCCGCGCTCGACCGGCTATGCGACGCGGACGCAAAAGTTTCGGCGCATTATTTCGTCGACGAAGGCGGGCGCGTCACGCGGATGGTTCCCGAACATTTGCGCGCCTGGCACGCAGGTGTCGGCCGCTGGGCGGGCGCAAGCGACATCAACGGCTGTTCCATCGGCATCGAGATTGCGAATGGCGGGCACGATTTCGGATCGCCGCCCTATCCGGATGTGCAGATGGCGGCGGTCGAAGCGCTTTGTCTCGACATTCTTTCGCGCCATCAAATCCCGCCGGCGCGCGTGCTCGGCCATTCGGACATTGCGCCGGGACGCAAGGCCGATCCCGGCGAGTGGTTCGACTGGGCGCGGCTCGCGCGTGCCGGTGTCGGGCTCTGGGTTGCGCCGGAGCCGATCGTCGAGGGGCCGTCGCTCGCGCCTGGCGATCGCGGCGACACAGTGGCCGAGTTTCAATTCATGCTTGCCGGTTATGGCTACGGGCTCGAAGTGCTCGGCCATTACGATGCGGCGACGCAAGACGTCGTCACGGCCTTCCAGCGGCATTTCCGGCCCGCGAAGGTCGACGGGGTGGCGGATCTTTCGACCGTCGCCACCCTTCGCCGTCTCGTCGAGGCCGCGAAGGCCGCCGCTTAGGGGATCAGCGTCACGCGGCCGAAGGCCTTGCGGCTCTCGATATATTCGTGTGCCGCCGCCGCATCCTTCAGCGGGAAGGATTTGTCGAGCACGACTTTCAACTCGCCTTTCGCGATGTCGCCGATCAGGTTCTGGATGTTGTTGTGGACGCGGTCGGTGAAGATTTCGGCGCCGAGGAAAACGCCCGACAACGACTGGTTGCCACCCATCATCGTCGACACGTCGACGCGCATGTCTTCGCGGCCGGCGCGACCGACCATCGAAATGCGGCCGCGATAGCCGAGCGACAGGATCGACTTCTGCAGCGTCGAGCCGCCGACCGGATCGACGACGAGGTCGACGCCCTTGTTGTCGGTGAGGCGCTTTGCCTCGGCAACGAGATCCTGAGTCCGGTAATTGATGCCGTGGTCCATGCCGTATTGCTTCAGGCCTTCGAGCCGGTCGTCGCTCGACGCCGTCGCGATGACCGTGGCGCCGGCCTTTTTCGCAAGCTGGATCGCGGCGAGGCCGACGGCGCCGGCGCCTGCCTGCACGAGCACCGTTTCGCCGGCCTTCAGGCGGCCGAACTCGAACAGGCAATCATGCGCCGTGCCGAAAGGAACGGGAATGGCGGATGCCACCTTGATATCCATGTTGTCGGGGATCGCCCATGCGGTGCGTGCGAAGACCGAACGGAGTTCGGCATGCGAGCCGTGCATGTTGACCGTTGTCACGCGCTGGCCGGGTTTGAGATGCGTGACTTCGGCGCCGACCTCGATAATCGTTCCCGCCGCCTGATAGCCGACGATATGCGGCACACTCGCCAGTTCGCCGCCGGCGCGGTTCAGCGTGTCGCCGCCTTCGATGCTGACTGCCTCGACCTTGATGACGATGCCTTGCGGCAGGCATTGCGGATCTGGCACGTCCTCGTATTTCAATACCGAGGGCGGACCGTTTTCGTAATAGACAGCGGCCTTCATCGCGTTCTCCCATGTGTGGATTGTCGTTAGGGGCAATGTCGGTATCGCGCGGGCAATCCGCAAGCGTCTTGACGCGGATCAATTTCGGGCCCATCTCATCTCCGTCAGATGGCCGGATGGCCGCTGCATGAAAATGCAGAGGAAAGTCCGGGCTCCACGGAGACACGGTGCCGGCTAACGGCCGGCGGGGGCGACCCCAGGGAAAGTGCCACAGAAAGCAAACCGCCCGGACCTTCGGGGACGGGTAAGGGTGAAAGGGTGCGGTAAGAGCGCACCGCGCGGCCGGTAACGGGCGCGGCACGGCAAACCCCACCGGGAGCAAGACCAAATAGGGGCGGCATTTCAGGCGTTTAGCCTGGAAAATCCGTTTCCGGGCCGCCGCCCGGGTTGGTTGCTAGAGGCGTCCGGCAACGGACGTCCCAGATGAATGGTCATCACCCGCAAGGGTACAGAACCCGGCTTACAGGCCATCTGACACTCTCTTTCAAAAATCTCTCATTCAACTGTCCCAAACCCCGCCGCCGCGGCTGCCGGATGCCGACTTGCGGCCAATACAGATGTTCTTCTTATGTTCTCAAATTATCGACAGTTTTAACGGTCCGTTAAGACAGTTCAGACGGGTCAAAATGGGGCGGAAAACCGCGAGAATACTAGGCTTTCCCGTTGACGGCCATGAAATCCCATGGTATCCCATGATGTCCCGTATAAGGCCAGAGCGCGCCCGTAAAGCGCCTGCCGGTCCCACGGGCACAAGTCCCCTCAGGCAGGAGGGGGCGGCCCGAGAGAGGGGAGAGGTCGGCCGATGGAGTCGTTCCGGGGGCGTTTCACGAACAAGATCGATGCGAAGGGTCGCGTGTCCGTGCCCGCGAAGTTTCGCGCCGTGACGGTTGCGCAGGGCTTCAACGGGATCATCTGTTTTCCGCCGCTGAGCGAGGGCCGCTTCATCGAAGGCTGCGGGCCTGCCTTTGCCGCGACGATCGACCAGATGCTGGCGCGGCTCGATCCGTTTTCGACCGAGCGCGACATGCTGGCCTCCGTTCTGCACGGCGAGAGCGCCGAGCTGATGTTCGACGCCGACGGGCGCGTCATTCTGCCGGAAAGCCTGCGCGAGTTCGCCGGTATCACCGACGAGGCGGTGTTTGTGGGCGCGGGCGAGCGGTTTCAGATCTGGGAACCGAAGGCCCATGCGGCTTTCACCGTCGAAGCGCGCAAGCAGGTGCCGAACTTCCGCGCCATGCTGAAGGCGCCGCCGCCTGTCGATGGAGGCGGCCGATGAGCGACAGCGGCCGGAGCAGCGCCCCTCATATTCCGGTGATGCTCGCCGATGTCCTCGATGTCCTCCGGCCGCGCGATGGCGGGATTTATGTCGACGGAACCTTCGGTGCGGGTGGCTATACGCGCGCGATCCTCGGGTCGGCCGATTGCGCGGTGCTGGCGATCGACCGCGATCCGAGCGCAATCCTGCGCGGTCGCGAGCTCGCAACCGAATTTGCCGGACGGCTGACGCTGATCGAGGGCTGCTTCGGCGACATGGTGCGGCTTGTTCGCGCGCTCGGCCATGCGACGGTCGACGGGGTGGTGCTCGACCTCGGCGTTTCGTCGATGCAGCTCGATGAGGCCGAACGCGGCTTCTCGTTCCAGCAGGACGGACCGCTCGACATGCGGATGGGCGGTGAGGGGCCGTCGGCCGCCGATGTGGTCAATACTTTCGATGAGGGCGATCTCGCCCGCATCATCGCCGTCTATGGCGAGGAGAAGCGCGCGCGGGCGGTGGCCAAGGCGATCGTCGCGGCGCGCGCACGGGCTGAATTCAGCCGGACGCTCGAGCTCGCCGAAACGGTGGCGCGCGTCATCGGCCGCCGGCCGCAGGACCGTATCCATCCGGCGACGCGGACCTTCCAGGCGCTCCGGATTTTCGTCAATGACGAGCTTGGCGAATTGGCGCGTGGACTTTCCGGCGCCGAAGAACTGCTGCACGAGGGCGGACGCCTCGCGGCCGTCACGTTTCATTCGCTCGAGGACCGCGCCGTCAAACGTTTCCTGACCGAGCGGACGGGCCGGGGCGGGCGCGCCAATCGTCACATGCCGGAGCGCGACGAAGCGGCGCCGTCGTTCCGCGAAATCGAGCACTTGTCGGATGGCGCGCGTCGCGCGCGGGGGGCCCGCAAGGCCGCCGACGCCGAAATCGACGCCAATCCCCGCGCGCGCTCGGCGAAGCTGCGCGCGGCCGAACGGACGGCGGCGCCCGCGTTGCCGCTCGACACCGGGGCGCTCGGCCTGCGCGCCGTGCCCGCGCTCGACCGGCTGTCGCCGGCGGGAGGTGCCGCATGATCCGCTTCATCAACCTGTTGCTGGTCGCCGCCGTGATCGGTTTGTCGGTCGGGCTCTATGACATCAAGTACCGCGCCGAGGGCGCCGACCGGCAGGCAAACCGGCTTGCCGCGCAGATCGCCGCCGAGCAGGAAGCCATTCGCGTGTTGCGCGCCGAATGGAGCTATCTCAATCAGCCGGAGCGGTTGCAGGAACTGGCGGCGCGCTACACGGCGCTGAAGCCGCTGACCGCCCGGCAGATCGGCGAATTCGAGGATGTGCCGATGCCGCACATGGCGGACGACTATTATGTGCCGTCGGGCCGGCAGCCGCTTGGCGGCTATGCCGAGGCGGCGCCCGAAAGCGGGAGGTCGATCCAATGATCGGACGCCGCACATCGCCGCAGGCACCGGCGCGCTTCCTGCTGCCGGGCTACGACGCCATCGCCAGGTCGCGCCGGGCCGCGGGCGAGGGGCAGACCCGCACGCCGTCGGAGCGCCGCATCGCGCTCGCCATTGCAGTTTTCGCCGCCTGTTTCGCGCTGATCGGCGCCCGGCTCGTCGGGCTCGCCATTGTTGGCGGGGATGGCGGCGCGCGCATTGCCGCGATCGACAACAGCGCCCCGATCCAGCGGCCCGACATTGTGGACCGCAACGGCGAAGTAATGGCGACCGATATCGGTACGGCCTCGCTTTATGCCGATGCGCGCAGCGTCATCGATCCGGCCGAGACGGCGCGCCAGCTTGCGACGGTGCTGCCCGAACTCGACGTCGCCGACATGACCGCGAAGCTCGCTTCGGGCCGGGCCTTCATGTGGGTCAAGCGCGATCTCGCGCCGCGCCAGCAATATGCCGTGCATTATCTCGGCCTGCCGGGTCTCGACTTCCGCAACGAGCGCAAGCGCGTCTATCCGAACGGCAAGACCGGCGCCAGCGTGCTCGGCATGGTCGATATCGACAATAACGGCATTGCGGGCATCGAGCGCTACATGGACCGTGTGGTGGCACGTCCCGACGCAAACGGAACGCCACGCTTCGACCGCAACCGGACCGTGATGCTGTCGATCGACCTCAAGGCGCAGCATGCACTTGGCGACGAGCTTGAAAAGGCGATGGCCGAATTCAAGGCGCTGGCGGCCGTCGGCATCATCATGGACGTGCACACGGGCGAGGTCGTCGCGATGACGTCGCTGCCCGATTTCGATCCCAACGATCCGATGGCGTCGGCCGAGAATGCGCGCTTCAACCGCGCGACGCTCGGCGTTTACGAGATGGGCTCGGTCTTTAAGGCATTGACGCTCGCCGCGGCGCTCGACAGCGGCAAGGTCGGGCTCGACGGGCGCTTCGACGCGACGCAGCCGATGCAGGTGGCGCGTTTCAGGATTCACGATTTCCACGCACAGAACCGCTGGCTCTCCGTGCCGGAAGTGTTTGTGCATTCCTCGAATATCGGCACGGCCAAGATCGCGTTGCAACTGGGCGGCGACGAACATCGCGAATATCTGCGCCGCTTCGGCATGCTGACACGTCCGCAGATCGAATTGCCGGAAGCGGGATCGCCGTTGATGCCGCCGCGCTGGACCGAATTGTCGACGATTACAACGTCCTATGGTCACGGCATCGCGGTGACGCCGCTGCAGGTCGTCAGCGCGGTCGCGACCGTCGTCAATGGCGGCTTCAAGGTCGAGCCGACCTTCCTGCGCCGCAACGAGGCACAGCTTGGCGCGCGCGTGATCTCGCCCGAGGTCAGCCAGACGATGCGGGGGCTGTTGCGAATGGTCGTTGCCGAAGGCACGGGCCGCAAGGCCGATGTGCCGGGTTATCCGGTGATGGGCAAGACGGGCACGGCCGAGAAGGCCGAGAACGGCCGCTATGCGCGCAACAAGCTCATCACATCGTTCATCAGCGCCTTTCCGGCTAACGATCCTCGTTACGCCATGATCGTGATGTTCGATGAACCGAAGGCGACCAAGGATACCTACGGCTATGCGACGGCCGGCTGGAACGCGGCGCCGGTGACGGCGCGCGTGGTGGCGCGCGTGGCGCCGCTGCTCGGGCTTCGCCCGGCCACCAAGCCGCAGGAAGCGGACATGTTGAGGGAAGCGAGCCTTGTGTCGTTCGGCGCGGGCGGACAGTGAAAGCGTTTCGTTGAGTAGACGGCAAACGGGAATGTTGGGCGATATGCAGCTTGCGGCGTTGATGGGGTCGGACCTCCCGGCGCTCCCGATGGGGGGAGCCACGGAGATACGCGGCCTGACGGCGGACAGCCGCGCGGTGAAGCCCGGTTTCCTGTTCGCGGCGCTGCCTGGCACCAAGGTCGATGGCAGCCGCTTCATTCCGCAGGCGCTGGCGCAGGGCGCGGTGGCGCTGCTGGTGCCGCAAGACGCCGGGATCGAGGCGCGCGTGCCAGTGATTGCGGTGCGCAATCCACGCCGGCGTCTGGCGCTGATGGCGGCGCGGTTTTTCGGCAAGCAGCCCGGCATCGTTGCGGCGGTGACCGGCACCAACGGCAAGACATCGGTTGCGACATTCGTGCGCCAGATATGGGCGGCACTCGGCATTGAGGCGGCGAGTCTGGGGACGCTAGGCATCGAAACTGCCGGGGCCGCGCGCGAACTCGGCTTCACGACGCCCGACCCCGTCGCGCTGCAGGCGGAACTCGCGGTGCTGGCCGACGAAGGCGTGACGCATCTGGCGATGGAAGCGTCGAGCCACGGGCTCGCGCAATACCGGCTCGACGGCGTGAAGCTCGCCGCGGCCGGGTTCACCAACATTACGCGCGACCATATGGACTATCACACGAGCTTCGACGACTACCTCTATGCGAAGCTGCGGCTCTTCGGCGAGGTGATGGGGCCGGGCGGCGTCGCCGTCATCAATGCCGACAGCGCGCAGGCTGCCGAATTCGAGGCGCTGTGCTGGGCGCGCGGGCACCGGATCGTTTCGGTCGGGCGCAAGGGGCGTGGCATCTGCCTCATCGCGGTGCGGCCGACGCCGCGAGGCCAGGCGCTGGAACTGGTGCATGGCGGCGCGAATTACGAAGTGCAGTTGCCGCTGGTCGGTGCCTTCCAGGCATCGAACGCGCTGGTGGCGGCAGGGCTCGTCATCGGCTGCGGCGGTGCGGCTTCGCGCGTGTTCGAGGCGCTGGCAAATCTCAAAGGCGCGCGCGGGCGCATGGAAGAGGCGGCGCATCTGCCGAGCGGTGCCTCTGTCTATATCGATTATGCGCATACGCCGGATGCGCTTGAGAACATGCTCGAAGCGATGCGTCCGCACGCGACGGGAAAGCTTGCCGTCGTGTTTGGCTGCGGTGGCGACCGCGACGCCGGCAAGCGGCCTCAGATGGGCGAAATCGCGGCACGGCTCGCTGACACGGTCTACGTTACCGACGACAATCCGCGCAGCGAGGAGGCCGCCGTCATTCGCGCCGCGATCCTGAAAGCATGTCCCGGTGCTACCGAAATCGGCGATCGCGCCGCCGCCATCGAAACGGCGATGCGGGCGCTTCAATCGGGCGATGTGCTGGTCGTCGCGGGCAAGGGACATGAGACCGGACAGACCGTCGGCGACAAAGTCATTCCGTTTTCGGATCATGACGCCGTCGCCACAGCGACAAAAAAGATCGGAGGGGGCGCATGAGCACACCTCTCTGGACACAAGAAGATGCGATCGCCGCGACCGGCGGCAAGGCCGAGGGTGCGCACTGGACGGCAAGCGGCGTTTCGATCGACAGCCGCACGTTGCAGGCCGGCGATCTCTTTGTTGCGATCGCGGGCGAAAATTCCGACGGACACGCCTTTGTCGAAGGTGCGTTCGCCAGGGGCGCGGCGGCGGCCATCGTGTCGGCACCGACGGAGAAGATGCGCGCGGCGGGGCCACTGGTCGTTGTTGGCGATACGCTCGACGCGCTCAACGCGCTTGGCCGCGCGGCGCGGGCGCGGGCGCAGGCGCGCATCGTTGCGGTGACCGGCAGCGTCGGCAAGACCGGCACCAAGGAGGCGCTCCGCTTCGTGCTTTCCGAGCAGGGGGCAACCCATGCGTCGGCCGCTTCCTACAACAATCTCTGGGGCGTGCCTTTGTCGCTGGCGCGGATGCCGGCCGATACGCAGTTCGGCATTTTCGAAGTCGGCATGAACCATCCCGGCGAAATCACGCCGCTGTCGAAACTGGTCGAGCCTTTCGTGGCGCTCATCACCACGGTCGAGGCCGTGCACATGGCGTTCTTCAATTCTGTCGAAGAAATCGCCGACGCCAAGGCGGAGATTTTCGACGGGCTGCAGGAGGGCGGCGTCGCGATCCTCAACCGCGACAACCCGCATTATGCGCGGCTCAGGGCGCGGGCCGAGGCGCGCGGCGCGGCGCAGATCATTTCGTTCGGCGAAAACCCACAAGCCGACGCGCGGCTCGACAAGCTGGCGCTGAAGGAAGACTGCTCCTGCGTGTCGGCGACGATCTGCGGCCAGAAGGTGACCTACAAGCTCGCGGTGCCGGGACGGCATATTGCGATGAACAGCCTCGCGGTTCTGGCCTGCGTCAAGGCACTCGATGCCGATCTCGCACTGGCGGCGCTGGCAATGGCGCAGCTCAAGGCACCGAAAGGGCGTGGCGAACGGCATGTCGTGGCGGCGCCGCTCGGCGACTTCACCGTGATCGACGAAAGCTACAACGCCAATCCGGCGTCGATGCGCGCCGCGCTGGCGGCGCTGGCGCAGGCGAAGCCTGCGGGCGGCGGGCGCCGCATCGCCGTGATGGGCGACATGCTGGAGATCGGCGAGACGTCGATTGCAACGCATCGCGAACTCGCGGCCGACGTCGAGGCGGCAGGAATCGATCTTGTTTTCGCCTGCGGGCCGCATATGCGCGAGATGTTCAAGGCGCTGCCGGCGGCGGCGCAGGGCGGCTACGCCGAAAATTCGGAGGCGCTGGCGCCAAGCTTGCGCGATGCGATCCGCGCTGGCGATGTCGCGATGGTCAAGGGTTCGCTCGGTTCGCGGATGGGACCGCTGGTCGAGATGCTGCTGGGGATGGGCGACGACGACGGCGCCAGCCTCCGGCGCAACAGGGGGGCATAGGGGATGCTGTACGATCTTCTCGGCGGCATGGCGGGCGAATATCCGGCGCTCAACGTGTTTCGCTACATTACCTTCCGCACCGGCGGCGCGACGCTGACCGCGCTCCTGATCAGCTTTCTGTTCGGGCCGCGCATCATCGCACTACTGAAGTCGCGGCAGCGGCGCGGCCAGCCGATCCGCGAGGACGGACCGCAGACGCATATCGTGCAAAAGCAGGGCACGCCGACGATGGGCGGCTTTCTCATTCTCGTTGGCCTCGTGCCGGCGGTGCTGCTGTGGGCCGACCTTTCCAACAAATATGTGTGGATCGTGCTGCTGGTAACGCTCGGCTTCGGCGCGGTGGGCTTTGCCGACGACTATCTCAAGGTGTCGAAGATTTCGCCGAAGGGCGTGCCGGGGCGCGTGAAGCTGTTCTTCGAATTCGTCATCGCGATTGCGGCGATGTGGGCGCTGGTGCTGGTGGCCAATGAGCCGTTGCAGACGGCGCTGACCGTGCCGTTCTTCAAGGGCGTGCTGTTGCAGCTCGGCGGTTTCTTTTTCCTCTTCGGGGCGCTCGTCATCGTCGGATCGTCGAATGCGGTCAACCTGACCGACGGGCTTGACGGACTGGCGATCGTGCCGGTGATGATCGCGGCAGCGGCGTTCGGCCTCATCGTCTATCTGGTCGGCAATGCGGTCTTCGCCGATTACCTGCAGGTGCATTTCGTGCCGGGCACGGGCGAGCTTGCGATCGTTTGCGGGGCGCTGATCGGGGCGGGGCTCGGCTTCCTCTGGTACAACGCACCGCCGGCGATGGTGTTCATGGGCGATACCGGATCGCTGGCGCTCGGCGCGGCGCTCGGCACGATCGCGGTGGCGGCCAAGCACGAAATGGTGCTCGCCATCATCGGCGGATTGTTCGTGCTCGAGGCGGTGTCGGTGATCGTGCAAGTCATTTCGTTCAAGACGACCGGCAAGCGCGTCTTCCGCATGGCGCCGCTGCATCATCATTTCGAACAGAAGGGCTGGGCGGAGCCGACCATCGTCGTGCGCTTCTGGATCATCTCGGTCGTGCTCGCCATGGCCGGCCTCGCAACGCTGAAGCTGAGGTGAGGGAATGATCGCGGCAACCGGTTTCGCAAAGCGCAAGGTGGCGGTGTTCGGGCTCGGTACGTCGGGCCTCGCGACTGTGCGCGCGCTTGAGGCCGGCGCCGCGACCGTGATGTCCTGGGACGACAGCGAGGCGAAGCGGGCCGAAGCAGCGGCCGGCGGCTTCAATGTCGCGGACATAAAGGACTGGCCGTGGCGGGAACTCGCGGCGCTGGTGCTGAGCCCCGGCGTGCCGTTGACGCATCCCGAGCCGCATCCGGTCGTATTGATGGCGCAGGCGGCCGGCGTCGAGATCATCGGCGATGTCGAGCTTTTCCAGCGCGCGGTGGCGGCAAGCGGCACGGACGCGAAGATCGTCGCCATCACCGGCACCAACGGCAAGTCGACGACGACAGCGCTGATCGGTCACATGATCCGGCGCTGCGGCGGACATGCGCAGGTCGGCGGCAACATCGGCAAGGCGGTTCTCGAACTTGAGGCGCCGGCGGCGGCGACCGTCTATGCGATCGAAGTGTCCTCCTACCAGATCGATCTGGCGCCGAGCATTGCACCCGATATCGCGATCCTGCTCAACATCACGCCGGATCATATCGACCGGCACGGCACGCTCGAACATTACGCGTCCGTCAAGGCGCGGTTGTTCGCGCGCCAGGGCGAGGGCGACACGGCGATTATCGGCATCGACGATGCGCTGTCGAAGGACATCTGCACCGGCATCGGCGCGCGGCGCAAGGCGAAGGTCGTGCCGATTTCGGTCGGCAAGACTTTGGGGCGCGGCGTTTATGCAATCGACGGCATCCTCTATGACAATGCAGGGTCGCAAGCCGTGAAGGCCGGCGATCTTCGCGAGATGCGGACGCTGGCGGGCGCGCACAATTGGCAGAACGCGGCGGCGGCCTATGCGGCAGGCCGCGCGCTTGGCTATACGCGCGAAAAGATCTTTGCCGCTTTCGAAAGTTTCCCCGGTCTTGCCCACCGCATGGAGATCGTCGCGGAGCGCGATGGCGTGCGCTTCGTCAATGACAGCAAGGCGACCAACGCGGATGCCGCGTCGAAGGCACTCGGCGCGTACCGCAATGTCTACTGGATTGCCGGCGGCAAGGCGAAGGAAGGTGGCATCGAGAGCCTCGAAGCGCTCTTTCCGCATATTTCGCGCGCCTATCTGATCGGCGATGCGGCGGCGGATTTCGCCCGCACGCTCGAGGGCAAGGTCGACTACCGGCAATGTGGGACGCTGCCGAAGGCCGTCGAGGCGGCGACAAAGGACGCGGCGGCGGGCGAGGCCGAGTTGCGTGTTGTGCTGCTGTCGCCGGCCTGCGCCTCGTTCGACCAGTTCAGGAATTTCGAGGAGCGCGGCGACATGTTCCGCCGCGAAGTGCAGCGCGTACTCGCCGAAACGGGAGGGGCCGCCGCATGATCCGTCTCGCGCGCACCAACCGCAGCCTGGCCGCCGAATGGTGGTGGACCGTCGACAAGTGGACGTTGCTCTGCCTCGTCTGCCTGATGGTGCTCGGCACGGTGCTGGCGCTCGCCGCAAGTCCGGCGGTTGCCATGCGCATCGACCTGCCGCCATTCCACTTCGTCTACCGTCAGATGGCGTTTTTCCTGCCGGCGCTTGCCGTGATGGTCGGCGTGTCGCTGCTCAATGTGCGGCAGGTGCGGCGTCTGGCGGCGTTTGTTTTCGCCGCGGCGCTGATGCTGATGGTGCTGGCGCTGCTGGTCGGTCCGGAAATCAAGGGTGCGCATCGCTGGCTCTATCTGGGCCCCATCGGCATCCAGCCTTCGGAGTTCATCAAGCCGGCATTCGTGGTGCTCGTCGCCTGGCTCTTCGCCGAAGCGCGGCGCAGCCCCGGCATTCCCGGCACTGGTATTGCGCTGGTGCTTTACGCAGCGGTCGTCGCCGTGCTGGCGCTGCAACCCGATTTCGGCCAGCTGATGCTGGTGACGATGGTTTTCGGTGCGATGTTCTTCATGGCCGGGCTCTCCTGGGGCTGGATCGGTTCGCTCGGTGCGCTGGCAACGGCCGGCGTCGTTTGCGCCTATACGTTGATGCCGCATGTCGCAAGCCGCGTCGACCGCTTCCTCAATCCGGAATCGGGCGACACCTACCAGATCGATCGTGCACTCGACGCCTTCCACGCAGCAGGATTTTTCGGACGCGGACCGGGCGAGGGCGAGGTGAAGCGCATTCTGCCGGACGCTCACACCGATTTCATTTTCGCGGTGGCGGCCGAGGAATTCGGCGTCGTGGTAGGGCTGATGATTATCGGCCTCTTCGCATTCATCGTCGTGCGGCCGCTGAAGCGTGCGGCGGAAGAGCGCGATCTCTTCGTGCAGTTCGCGACATGCGGGCTCGTCGCGCTGTTCGGATTGCAGGCGCTCATCAACATGGCGGTCAACGTCAACCTCGTTCCGGCGAAGGGCATGACGCTGCCGTTCATTTCCTATGGCGGCTCGTCGCTGCTGGCGCTGGCGCTGGCGATGGGCATGTTGCTGGCGCTGACGCGGCGCCGGGCGGGCAGCAATGTCGAACCGCCCAGCGGACGGAGGGCGCACGCATGAAGCGCTTTCCGCAAGGTCCGATCGTGATTGCCGCCGGCGGCACGGGCGGTCATTTGTTCCCCGGCCAGGCGCTGGCGCAGGAACTGCGCCGCCGCGGCCGCCGCATCGCGCTCATCACCGACGAGCGCGTGCAGCGTTTCGACCGGCTCTTTCCCGATGCCGACATCTATCCGGTTCCGGCCGCAACACCTTCAGGCAAAGGAGCGGCCGGTCTTGTGAGGGCGGCGCCCGCCATAATCGCGGGCGTCGCTCGTTCCTTCGGCATTCTCGGCCGGATCAAGCCCGCGGCGCTGATCGGCTTTGGCGGTTATCCGACCTTGCCGCCGGTCGCGGCGGCGATCCTGCGCGGCGTTCCGGTGTGTGTGCATGAACAAAATGCGGTGCTTGGCCGCGTCAACCGGCTGGTTGCGCCCTATGTCGCGGCCATCGCCTCGACCTTCGATGCGCCGAAATTCCTGCGCGCCAGGGATGCCGGAAAGCTCGTGCTGACCGGAAATCCGGTGCGCGATGCCGTGATCGCGGTCGCTGGCCGAGCCTACGAAGCGCCCGCCGGCGAGGGCCCGATCCATCTGCTGGTGTTCGGCGGCAGTCAGGGTGCCAAGGTGATGAGCGATGTCGTGCCGGGCGCGCTGGCGCGGCTTCCCGACGCCTTGCGCCGCCGCCTCGCGGTCGTGCAGCAGGCGCGGCCTGAAGACATGGACCGCGCGGCCGCAATTTACGAAGCCGCCGGCATCGACGCCGAAATCAGCCCGTTCTTCGACGACATGCCGGACCGGATCGCGACGGCGCATCTGGTGATCGGCCGTTCGGGCGCGTCGACGATCAGCGAACTCGCCGTTGTCGGCCGCCCGTCGATTCTGGTGCCGCTGCCGCATTCGCTCGACAACGACCAGAAGGCCAATGCCGAGAAGCTTGCAAGCGCGGGCGCGGCCTGGGCCGTCGAGCAGAAAAATTTTACCGAAGAGGCACTCGCCAACATGCTGACATCCTTGCTGGCCGACCCGGCGCAACTGACCGCCGCCGCGCGCGCCGCAAGGGCGCAAGGCCAGCCCGATGCCGTGCGTGCGCTTGCCGATCTCGTCGAGCGGCTCGGCCGCGGCGAGTTGCAGGCGCTCGCCGCGCCGGAACGCAAGACCGGCGATGCCGGCAACACCGGCGCCCTCGAATTCGCGATCGGAGGTGCATGATGCGGCCCGCGCCTCTCGACATCGGCAACATTCATTTCGTCGGCATCGGCGGCATCGGCATGAGCGGCATTGCCGAAGTCATGCATAATCTCGGCTATACGGTGCAGGGCAGCGACCTTTCCGAGAGCGCCAACGTCAAGCGGCTCGCCGGGCTCGGCATCAAGGTATTCATCGGTCAGAAGGCCGAGAACCTCGCCGACGCGCAAGTGGTCGTTGTGTCGTCGGCGATCAAATCCGACAATCCGGAACTGATGGAAGCGCGGGCGCGCTTCCTGCCGGTGGTGCGGCGCGCCGAGATGCTGGCCGAACTGATGCGGCTGCGCTCCTGTGTGTCGGTTGCCGGCACGCATGGCAAGACGACGACGACTTCGCTGGTGGCGGCGATCCTCGATGGCGCGGGTCTCGACCCGACCGTCATCAATGGCGGCATCATCAATGCCTATGGCACCAATGCACGGCTCGGCGACGGCGAATGGATGGTCGTCGAGGCCGACGAATCCGACGGCACTTTCGTCAAGCTGCCCTCGACCATCGCCATCGTCACCAATATCGACCCCGAACATCTCGATTATTACGGCTCGTTCGATGCAGCGAAGGACGCCTTCCTCGCCTTTGTCGAGAACGTGCCGTTCTATGGCTGCGCCGTCATGTGCGTTGATCACCCGGAGGTGCAGGCGCTGATCGGCCGCGTGCGCGACCGGCGCATCGTCACCTACGGTACCAATCCGCAAGCCGATATCCGCGCCACCAACCAGCGCGTCGAGAACGGCTTCAACACATTCGACGTCACAATCACGGATCGCAAGACCGGCAAGACGCGCGAGCTTCCGGGCGTGCATCTCGCCATGCATGGCACGCACAACATGCTGAACAGCCTCGCGGCCATCGGCGTCGCGCTGCAAATGGGCATTGCCGACGAGCGCATCCGTGCGGCGCTTGAAGGCTTCGGCGGCGTCAAGCGGCGCTTCACCTATGTCGGCAACTGGAATGGCGTCAGCATCTACGACGATTACGGGCACCACCCGGTCGAAATCGCGGCGGTGCTGCAGGCGGCGCGTTCGGCGACGCAAGGCCGCACCATAGCGGTGGTTCAGCCGCATCGCTACACGCGGCTTCACAGTCTCTTCGACGAATTCTGCGCCTGCTTCAACGATGCCGACGCGGTCATTGTCGCCGATGTCTACGAGGCCGGCGAGAAGCCCATCGAGGGCGCCAATCGCGATGCGCTGGTGGAGGGCTTGCGCGCGCGCGGCCACCGCAATGTGACGGCGCTGGAAGGCCCCGAAGCGTTGCCGGCGCTGATCGCAGAAACCGCGAAGCCCGGCGATCTTGTCGTTTGCCTCGGTGCGGGCAGCATCACCACTTGGGCGAATGCCCTGCCGGAGGCGCTGGCGGCGCTTGCCGGCGACAAGGCGGGGAGGCGCAAATGATGGCCGCGCGCGCTTCCCTTCCGCATCTCATCGACCGGCTGCCTGCGGTGCGCGGCGAGCTTCTCGCCGATGCGCCGCTTGCGCCATTGACCTGGTTCCGCGTCGGCGGTCCGGCGGAAGTCATGTTCCGCCCGGCGGATGCCGACGATCTCGCTGCTTTCCTTGCCGGTTGCCCGCCCGATGTGCCGGTGATGGTGATCGGCGTCGGTTCCAACCTGCTGGTGCGCGACGGTGGTGTGCCCGGCGTCGTCATCCGGCTCGGGCGGCCGTTCATGGAAATCTCGATCGACGGCAGCTTTGTCCGCGCGGGCACGGCGGCGCTCGACGTGGCGGTGGCGCGCGCCGCGCAGGAGGCCGGGCTTGCGGGGCTCGAATTCTATCGCGGCATTCCGGGTTCGATCGGCGGCGCGCTGCGCATGAACGGCGGCGCCTATGGGCGCGAGACGAAGGACGTGCTGGTGGAAGCCGTCGCCATCGACCGCGCGGGCAAGCGGCATGTGCTCACGAATGCCGACATGAAATACAGCTACCGCCATTGCGGCGCGGCGGACGATCTGATTTTCGTCGAAGCGGTTTTCCAGGGTGAGCCCGGCGACAAGGCGGCGATCCAGGCGCGGATGGCCGAGATCACGGCGTCGCGCGAGGCGACGCAGCCGATCCGCACGCGCACCGGCGGCTCGACCTTCAAGAATCCCGATGGCCACAAGTCATGGCAGTTGATCGATGCCGCCGGTTGCCGCGGGTTGAAGCGCGGCGGGGCGCAGGTGTCGGAACTTCATTGCAACTTCCTGATCAATACCGGCGATGCCAGTGCTGCCGATCTCGAAGACCTCGGCGAAGAAGTGCGCGCGCGCGTCAAGGCGCAGAGCGGCGTCACGCTTGAATGGGAAATCCGGCGCATCGGCACACGAAACGACGGAGGCGGGGCATGAGCGCGAACAAGCATGTCGCCGTCCTGAAGGGCGGCTGGAGCGCCGAGCGCGAAGTCAGCCTCGTCACCGGCAAGGGCTGCGCCGATGCGCTGCGGAGCCATGGATATCATGTGACCGAGATCGATGCCGGGCGCGACCTTGCCGATCAGATTCTCAAAGCGAAGCCCGATGTCGTCTTCAACGCGCTGCATGGCCGCTGGGGCGAGGATGGCTGCGTGCAAGGGCTGCTTGAAATTCTGCGCGTGCCCTACACGCATTCGGGCGTGCTGGCCTCGGCGCTTGCCATGCACAAGGAGCGCGGTAAGGCCGTGTTCCGCGCGGCGGGGCTGCCGGTCGCCGAAAGCATCGTCGTGCCGCGCGCGCAGGCCGCGCTCGGCCATGTGATGGACCCGCCCTATGTCATCAAGCCGGTCAGCGAAGGCTCGTCGGTCGGTGTGTTCATCATCCGGGCGGGCGACAACCGGCCGCCGGCGGAACTGACCTCGCAGGACTGGAATCTCGGCGACGAGGTGATGGTCGAACGCTACATCGCGGGTCGCGAACTTACCTGCGCCGTGATGGGCGAGGAGATTTTCGGCGTCACCGAAATCATCGCCAACACGGCCTTCTACGACTACGAGGCGAAATACGCGACCGGCGGCTCGCGGCATGTCATCCCGGCGCCGGTGGAGCCGGAAGTCTATGCCGAGGTGCAGCGGGTGACGCTGGCCGCGCACAAGGCGCTTGGTTGCCGGGGCGTGTCCCGGGCCGATTTCCGCTTCGACGATACGCGGCCCGGCAAGGGCGAACTCGTTTTGCTCGAGGTCAACACGCAGCCCGGCATGACGCCGACATCGCTGGTGCCGGAGCTCGCCAATCTCGCGGGCTATTCCTACGCCGAGCTGGTGAGCTGGATGGTGGAGGACGCGTCATGCGATCGATGAAGAAAGCATCGCGCACCGGTGTTCGCGCCGCGCCGCGCCGCACGGCCAAGAGCAAGATCGCGCCGGGCAAGCGCCGCAACGCCGCGCAGACGCGCGTGTTTGGCCGCCGTTCGCAGCGTCCGCCGGGGCCTGTCGGGCGCTGGCTGGCCGAGATCGGCGCCGGCGAATTTCCGATGCGGCCCTTCACGGCCGGCGCGGGTGCGCTCTTTGCGGGTGTGCTGCTTTACGGGCTCTTCGTCGGCGGGCATGTGGCGGACGGCGCCAACGGCGTTGCCGAGCGGGCGAACCGGCTGCTGGCGATGTCGGGTTTCAGCATTCAGGACGTCACCGTGACGGGCCGCGTGCGGACCGACAAGGAAGCGCTGCTTGCCGCCGCCGGGATGGAACGCGGCGATCCGATTTTCGGCTTCGACACCGAGGCCGCGCGGCAGCGCGTCGAGCGGCTGGGTTGGGTCGAGAGCGCGACCGTGACGCGGCTGCTGCCGGACACGATCCGCATCGATGTCACCGAGCGCCGGCCTTTCGCGCTCTGGCAGCGCGGCGGCATGTTGTCGGTTATCGACGCCGAGGGCCGGCCGATCACCGACGAGGGCGTGCAGGAGTTCGCGCATCTTCCTTTCATTGTCGGTTTCGGCGCGCCGCGCGAGGCGCCGGCGCTGCTGAAACTGATGCAGGCCGAGCAACCGCAATTGCTGCAGCGCGTGCGGGCCTTTGTGCGCGTCAGCGGGCGGCGCTGGAACCTCCGGCTTGAAAACGGCGTCGACGTCAAGCTGCCGGAAAGCGGCGTCGAGAAGGCGCTGGCCGATCTCGTCGCGCATGACGCGCGCCATCGCATCCTGTCGCGCGACATCGTGGCGGTGGATCTCAGACTTCCCGACCGCGTGTCGGTCGAACTGGCGGCGGATGCCGGTTCGGCGCAGGGCATCGCGGCTGGCGTAAAAAGCAAGAACGGTATTGTCCGGCCAGGGGCGGCCGGCGTTGGGGGCGATACATGAATATGGTCAGTCTCGGCTCGCGGAGTTTTCAGGGCCGGCCGGTCGCGGCGGGGCGTTCGGGCACGATTGCGGCGCTCGATGTGGGGTCGAGCAAGATTTCCTGCTTCATCGCACGGATCGAAGCCGGGCGGATCGCCAACGGTCATGCGCCGGTGCGCGTCATCGGCATCGGACATCAGGTGTCGCGCGGCATTCGTGCCGGCACCGTGGTCGACATGGATGCGGCGGAAGAAGCAATCCGGGTCGCGGTCGATGCGGCGGAACGGATGGCGGGCGTCACCATCCGCGATGTGGTCGTCGGCATGTCCGGCGCCGAACCCAAAAGCCAGACGGTCGGCGTCAAGGCGGCGGTCGCGGGCGGCGAAATCTCCGACAGCGATCTCGGCCGCCTGATCGGCCATGCGCAAAACAATTTCCAGCCCGAAGGCCGCGACGTCCTGCATGCCATTCCGGCCAATTACAGCGTCGACGATGCGCGCGGTGTGCGCGATCCGCGCGGCATGTTCGGCGAGAAGCTCGGCGTCGAGGTGCATATGGTAAGCGGTTTGCGCGGACCGTTGCGCAATCTCGAACTCTGCATCGAGCGCTGCCACCTGACCGTCGCCGGCCTTGCCGTGTCGCCCTATGCGAGCGGGCTTGCCTGTCTCGTCGAGGACGAGATGGACCTCGGCGTCGCCGTCATCGACATGGGCGGCGGCACCACCTCGCTCGGCATCTTCTTCGAAGGTGCGATGGTCTATTGCGATGCCGTGTCGATCGGCGGGAATCACATTACAAACGATATCGCGCGCGGGCTTTCGACACCCCTCGCTCACGCAGAGCGGATGAAGACGCTTTACGGCAGCGCGCTGGCAAGTCCGTCGGACGAGAGGGAGATGATCGACGTGCCGCAGGTCGGCGAGAGCGATGCCGATGCGGCCAATCACATTCCACGTTCGATGCTGACCGGCATCATTCAGCCGCGCCTCGAAGAAACGTTCGAACTGGTGCGCGACCGGATGGAGGCGAGCGGCTATGGGCGGCTCGCCGGGCGCCGCGTCGTGCTGACGGGTGGCGCGAGCCAGCTCAACGGCGCGCGCGAGCTTGCGGCGCGGATGCTCGACAAGCAGGTGCGCATCGGCCAGCCGATCCGGCTGACCGGACTTGCCGAGGCGACCGGCGGTCCGGCGTTCTCGACCTGCGCGGGGCTGCTGACCTATTCGCAGATTTCGCCGCTCGAAGCGGCGGGCGCGGAGGATGAGGCGGAAAACGGAGCGCCCGGTGGGCAGTTCCGGCGCTTCGGCCGCTGGCTGAAGGAGAATTTCTGATGAAGCGCAGTGCATTCATCGACGTGCGACGACGAAGCGGGCAACCGCAGCGAGCACTTTGCCGGCGGCGGCAGGGACGGCTCGCAGGCCCGCCGGGAAGACGGGTCCTCGAACCGCCGCCAGACACAAGCGCGGCAACACCGACCCGGATTTTCACTACTGCTCCCAGGAGGCTGACATGAGCATCAAACTTTCGGTTCCCAAGGAAAAGGAACTCAAGCCCCGTATCACCGTTTTCGGCGTCGGCGGCGCCGGCGGCAATGCGGTCAACAACATGATCGAGGCCGGCCTCGAGGGCGTCGACTTCGTCGTCGCCAACACCGATGCGCAGGCACTGTCGCTGTCGTCGGCCGAACGGCGTATCCAGCTCGGCGCGTCGATCACCGAGGGTCTGGGCGCCGGTTCGCGCCCGGAAGTCGGTTGCGCGGCGGCGGAAGAGGCGCTGCACGAGATCGTCGAGCACCTGCAGGGCGCTCACATGGTCTTCATCACCGCCGGCATGGGCGGCGGCACGGGCACGGGCGCCGGTCCGGTCATCGCACGGGCGGCGCGCGAGCACGGCATTCTCACCGTCGGCGTCGTCACCAAGCCCTTCCAGTTCGAGGGCTCGCGGCGGATGCGGCTCGCGGAGGAAGGCATTCGCGATCTGCAACAATATGTCGACACGCTCATCATCATCCCGAACCAGAACCTGTTCCGGGTGGCGAACGAGAACACGACCTTCGCGGACGCCTTCGGTATGGCCGACCAGGTGCTGCATTCGGGCGTGGCCGGCATCACCGACCTGATGATGAAGCCCGGTCTCATCAATCTCGACTTCGCCGACGTGCGCACCGTGATGAACGAGATGGGCAAGGCGATGATGGGCACCGGCGAGGCGTCCGGCGAGAA
>JAHBYM010000330.1 GCA_019635975.1 Parvibaculum sp.
CATGGCACTTCATGGGGGCGGGCTCGAATTGGCGGCGCCCCGAAGGCGGCTTCCTCTTAAAGCTTCGGGCCCGCGAAGGCAAGGGTTGCCTCAAAGCCCGTGGATATCGCGGAAGGCGCGGGTTTCGCCCAGCGTTTCGGCCTCCCAGAGCGCGCGGGCAACGGCGCGGGCAACGCAATCGGCGGCCATGGCGCCGAGGCTGGCGACGGCCATGTGGCGGGGCGCGGGGCCGAGGGAGCGGCGGGCGGTCGCCAGCACGAAGATCGCGTCGCCATCGACCGGCGCGTGAACCGGCCTTATGGCGCGGGCGAGGCCGTCCTGCGCCATGATGGCGAGGCGGCGGCATTCGGCGGGCGTCAGGTCGGCATCGGTGGCGACGACGCCGATGGAGGTGTTGCCGCCGGGCTGAGGGGCGGCCTTGGAGCCCGTCAGCGGATCGAGCGCCGCGACGCCCTGCCCCTGCGGCCAGCCGAGGCCGCCGAACTCGCCGTCCATCTCGTAAGGCGCTGCCCAGAAGCGCGCCGTGCCGGGGACGACCGCCGAACCGAAAGGGTTGGCGGCGACCAGCGCGCCGACCGTGAAGCCGTTTGCGGCCACCGCTGAGGCCGAGCCGAGGCCACCTTTATATTGTCCGGCCGTGGCGCCGAGGCCGGCACCGGCATTGCCCAGCCGGAAATCGACAGCGGCTGCTTCGCAGGCGGCGCGGCCGAGCGCAGCATAGGGCGGCTGTTCGCCCCAGGATTTGTCGCCGCCATTTGCCAGATCGAAAAGGATCGCGGCCGGGACGATGGGCGAGACCAGCGGGCTTGAGCCGACGCGAAAGCCACGGCCGCGCGCGCCAAGCCAGGCGGCGGCGCCGGATGCCGCCTCAAGTCCCCAGGACGAACCGCCCGACAGCACCACCGCGTCGGCGGCATCGACCAGGCAGGAAGGATCGAGCAGATCGGTTTCGCGCGTGCCCGGACCGCCGCCGCGGATGTCGCCGCCGACATTGGCGCGCGGCGCGGGCAGGACGACGGTGACGCCGGTGCGGGCGGCGACATCCTGCGCATTGCCGACCGATATGCCCTCGACATCGGTGATGAGGTTGCGCGGGCCTTTGCGGATCGTGCCGAAGTGCATATGTGTGGCCTCTTGGGCTAGGATGGCGCGCGCATCCTAGAGCATCATCCACCAACATCGAAACGATACGAGAGGACGACGGCATGAAACTCACCCGCATCGCACCGGCATTGTCGGCGGGCGCCGCGCTGTTGCTTCTCGTTGCCGTGCTCGCGATTGCGCTTGTCGGCCGGACGGGGCCGCAGGCCTTCATGGTGGCGAGCGCCAGCCCCTATGCGAGCGAGGCGGGCGCCGAGATCCTGCGCGCCGGCGGCAGCGCCGTCGATGCGGCGATTGCGGTGCAGGCGGTGCTGTCGCTGGTGGAGCCGGAATCCTCCGGGCTCGCGGGCGGCGCCTTCATGCTGCATTACGCGCGCCGCAGCCAGACGCTCGATGCGTGGGACGGGCGCGAGACGGCGCCAATGGGCGCGACGCCCGACCTTTTTCTCGGCGAAGACGGCAAGCCGATGGATTTTCTGCCGGCGATGGTGAGCGGGCGTTC
>JAHBYM010000331.1 GCA_019635975.1 Parvibaculum sp.
TGGTCGGTAACGAAATTCAACGACATCATGCAGGTCGAGGTGAACCACCAGACATTTTCCTCGGAGGCTAAACTTGGTGGTATCGCCCTGCAGGACATGCAAAGCGGCGAAGCGGCGCTTGAGCTTGAGATGTTCATTGCGATGGATCCCCCCAAGCACGACGCTCAGCGCAAGGCAGTCAGTCCAGCTGTCGCCCCGTCCAATCTTGTTCTGCTGGAGCCCATCATCCGCGAGCGCGCAGGGATTATTCTCGATTCTCTTCCCATAGGCGAGGAGATCGATTGGGTTGATCGAGTTTCCATCGAGCTTACGACAATGACGCTGGCGACACTGTTCGATTTCCCTTGGGAGGAGCGGCGCAAGCTCACGCGCTGGTCAGATGTTGCGACCTCAACACCAGAGACGGGCGTGGTTTCTTCGTTTGAGCAGCGCCGCGAGGAACTCCTCGAATGTGCGCACTACTTCAAGGGTCTGTGGGACCAGCGGGTCAACGAACCGCCGAAGCCCGATCTGATCTCGATGATGGTGCATTCGCCGGCGACGCGGGACATGCCGTATCTCGAATTCCTCGGAAACCTGATTCTCCTGATCGTGGGCGGTAACGACACCACGCGCAATTCCATCAGCGGCGGGGTGCTCGCTCTTAATCAGAACCCGGCCGAATATCGCAAGCTGATGGCCGATCCGGATCTCATCCCGAAAATGATCCCCGAGATCATCCGTTGGCAGACGCCGCTGACGCATATGCGTCGGACGGCGCTCATGGACGCCGAAATCGGTGGCAAGAAGATCAGGAAGGGCGACAAAGTCGTCATGTGGTACCTCTCGGGAAACCGGGACGACGAGGTGATCGACCGTCCGAACGAGTTCATCATCAACCGTCCGAATTCCCGTCACCATCTTTCCTTCGGTTTCGGCGTACATCGCTGTATGGGGAACCGCGTGGCGGAGCTGCAGTTGCGCATCATCTGGGAAGAAATCCTGAAGCGTTTCAGCAAGGTGGAGGTCGTCGGCGCACCCGAGAGAACGCTGTCCAACTTCATCCGAGGGTTCACCCATTTGCCGGTGAAGCTGTACGTGCATTAATTCGCGACGGGAATGGTGCTCCGTGTCGTCGCAGAAACGCTCCAGCCGTTATTTCATCCAGCATGATCGACAAGAGAAAAAATGCCCACAGTCATTTTCATCGAACCGGACGGCACCGAATATCCCATTGCGGTCAAGAGCGGCACGACCGCGAGGGATGCCGCGGTCAACAACGGTGTGCCGGGCGTCGACGGCGATTGCGGGGGCGAGTGCGCCTGCGCGACCTGCCATGTGCATGTCGATGCCGCGTGGATGGCCCGGACCGGCATGGCCGAGCCGGGCGGCATGGAAGCCAACTTGCTGCAATTTGCTGAAGGTTCGACGGAAAACAGCCGCCTTGCTTGTCAAATCACAATGACCGACGGTCTCGATGGTCTCAAGTTGAGAATACCCGACGGTCAGCACTAGGGTCCGAACCCTAGTCGCAGTCGGCGCGCGGATTTCGAGGCCCCTCCCCCGATCCTCCCCTTGAAAGACGGGCGTCGACTGCCCCTTGGGTCGAGAGAGAT
>JAHBYM010000332.1 GCA_019635975.1 Parvibaculum sp.
CACGTCGCCGGCTTCGACTTCCGCGCCGATGTGGATGATGCCCGACTCGTCGAGGTGGCCCAGCTGCGATTCCGACAGGTTGGAAATGTCGCGGGTGATCTCTTCCGGCCCGAGCTTGGTGTCGCGTGCAACCACCGACAGCTCTTCGATGTGGATCGAAGTAAAGCGGTCATCGGCGACGACGCGCTCCGAAATCAGGATCGAGTCTTCGAAGTTGTAACCGTTCCAAGGCATGAACGCGACCAGCATGTTCTGCCCCAGCGCCAGTTCGCCCATGTCGGTCGAGGCGCCGTCCGCCACCACGTCGCCGCGGGCGATATGGTCGCCCACCTTGACCAGCGGCCGCTGGTTGATGTTCGTGTTCTGGTTCGAGCGCTGGTACTTGACCAGGTTGTAGATGTCCACGCCGACTTCGCCGGCGGACGTTTCGTCGTCATTGACGCGCACCACGATGCGGCCGGCGTCGATGTAGTCGACCACGCCGCCGCGGCGCGCCTGTACCGCCGTGCCGGAATCGACCGCGACCGTGCGCTCGAGGCCGGTGCCGACCAGGGGCTTTTCGGCGCGCAGGCAGGGCACGGCCTGCCGCTGCATGTTCGATCCCATCAGCGCGCGGTTAGCATCGTCATGCTCGAGGAACGGAATCAGTGACGCCGCCACGGATACCGCCTGCGCCGGCGCGACGTCCATGTACTCGATGCGGTCGGGCCCCGACAGCGCGAATTCATTGTGATGACGACAGGACACCAGTTCGTCCGTGAACTTGCCGTTCTTGTCGAGGGCGGCGTTCGCCTGGGCAATCACGTACTTGCCTTCCTCGATCGCCGACAGGTAGTGGATCTCGTCGGTGACCTTGCCGTCCTTGACTTTGCGGTACGGCGTTTCAAGGAACCCGTACTCGTTGGTGCGGGCATAGATCGCCAGCGAATTGATCAGGCCGATGTTCGGGCCTTCCGGCGTCTCGATCGGGCACACCCGGCCATAGTGCGTCGGATGCACGTCGCGCACCTCGAAACCGGCGCGTTCGCGGGTCAGGCCGCCCGGCCCCAGCGCCGAGACGCGGCGCTTGTGGGTGATCTCCGACAGCGGATTGGTCTGGTCCATGAACTGCGACAGCTGCGAAGACCCGAAGAATTCCCGGATCGCCGCCGACACCGGCTTGGCGTTGATCAGATCGTGCGGCATCAGGTTGTCCGATTCCGCCTGCGACAGGCGCTCGCGCACGGCGCGCTCGACGCGCACCAGCCCGGCGCGGAACTGGTTTTCCGCCAGTTCGCCCACCGAACGCACGCGGCGATTGCCGAGGTGATCGATGTCGTCGATCTCGCCCTTGCCGTTGCGCAGCTCCACCAAAATGCGGATCACGGCAACGATGTCGTCCGGCGACAGCGTGCTCGCGCCGGTCAGTTCGGAACGGCCGACGCGGCGGTTGAATTTCATGCGACCCACGGCCGACAGGTCGTAACGGTCGGCCGAGAAGAACAGGCCGTTGAACAGCGTCTTCACCGCGTCTTCGGTCGGCGGTTCGCCGGGGCGCATCATCCGGTAGATCGCGACCTGCGCCGCCAGCTGGTCGGCGG
>JAHBYM010000333.1 GCA_019635975.1 Parvibaculum sp.
GGACGGTCGCGAGATCGGACGCCTGGTCGGGCCGGCCGAATGGGACGGTGAAGACGCGAAGCGGCTGATCGAGGCGGCGCTCAAACCCTCCGCGCCCTGATCGAATAACTGAGCGGCAGGCGCGGCGCAGCTTCGGGCGCCATGAAATAATGTTCATCCGCACGCGTCATGCCCGGCACGGCTGGCCAGACGAGCTTGTCATGCTCGTGCAGGAATTCGACGCGCAGCCCCGCTTCCGCCAGTGCCGTCACGACCTCGCCCAGCGTGTGCTGCCATTCGTTGCTGCTGAAATGCGTCAGCGTCACCGATGGCTCGGCATAGTCGTGGGCATTCTCCCATCGCTGCGGTCCGTCGAGGAAATAGGAACGGACGATCCGGAAGTTCTCCTCGATCGTCGCGCCCTCGTCGTCAAGCGCCCAGAGCAGCGGATGGCCCTCGGCGATGTAGAAGAAGCCGCCGGGCTTCAGGCAGGCGGCGATGTTGCGCGCCCATATATCGAGGTCGGGCAGCCACATCAACACACCCCAGCTCGTGAACACGATGTCGTAACCGGTGCCGGCCTTTTCGGCTGCTGCGTCGATGCGGGCCTCGACAAAGCGCGCGTTGAGCCCCGTTTCGGTAGCGAGCTTTCGCGCTTCCGCGATGGCCTTCGGTGAAAAATCGAGACCGGTCGCTTCCGCACCCATGCGCGCAAATGAAAGCGTGTCGAGGCCGAAATGGCATTGCAGGTGAAGCAGGCGCTTGCCAGCCACGTCGCCGATTTCCGAGAGGATCAGCGGATCGAGGCTTGTTTCGCCGGCCTTGAATTCCTTCACGCGGTAGAAATCCGAGCCGACATGAATGTCGACCTGTTCTTCCCAGCGTGCCAGATTGGCCGCAAGCGGATCGTCGGGATTTTTGCCGGACATGGCGCAATTCCTTCCGGAGACGCTCCGCCTGTCGCGAAGCCCGGCAGAATACGCCCGGCGCTTCCGTCGTCAATCCACTTGTTACAGCAGCTTTTCGCCGGCGCGGACGACGAACATGCCGCCCACCACCTGCGCCGGTCCGTGGCCGCCCGCGGTCAGTGGAACCGAAATCGTGTGGCCAACGAGATAGAGGCGTCCGGACGCCGCGAAAGGCACCTTGGCGAAGACCGGCTTGCGGCCGAAATAGGCCTTGCGCGAGATATAGAGCCAGCGCCGCTGGACGGCTTCCTTGTCCTTGGCGATGGCACCTTCCTCGGCGAATTCCGACAGCAGCTTGCCGGTGCGCTCTTCACCGAGCAGTTCGACCAGCGCGGTGCCGAAAAGACGTGTGCGGAAGTCCTCACCGTCATTCACCGCCTCGGCGATGATCATGTTCGGCATGTAGCGCGCGATCTCTGGTGGATTGATGTCGGCGCGATCCGCCATTTCGCGGGTGCCGCGCTTGTCCTCGAAATAGGCGAGCAGTGCGACGACCGAGGGGTGTTCGGGTGCGTCGATGAATTGCGGCTCCTCGGTGATTTTCCGCGCCCGCTCGCCGCTGCTGAAACTACCTTCCGCTCTTTGACCCATTGCCCGTACCCTTCGGCCTGTCCGTGGA
>JAHBYM010000334.1 GCA_019635975.1 Parvibaculum sp.
GCGAAATCCAGAGATAGAAGGGATGGGCGGCGGCGCCGACGACCTGCTGCTTCGCCGTCAGCGGGAACGAAACCGAATAATTGATCTCGCAGAAGGAGACGATCTCTTCCTCGGTGCCGGGCTCCTGCGCACCGAAATCGTTGGAGGGCACGCCGATGACGGTGAGGCCGCGGGCGCGGTAGCGCTCCCACAGGCCCTGCAACTCGCGATATTGCGGCGTAAATCCGCATCGGCTTGCCGTGTTGACGATCAGGACCGGCTTGCCGGCGAAACGCGACAAGGGCAGTGCCTCGCCCGTCACGGTCAGGAATTCGAATTGATGCGCGGACATTTCGAGAGGCCTCCTCGCCTTTTCATTGGCGGGCATTATAGCATGGGCGCAAAGGACAGCGAGGGAGACGGAATTCATGTGCGATACGCTGGTGGCGCGGCCGGGGACGACGGCGGGCGGCGCGCTGTTGTTCGCCAAGAATTCCGACCGCGAGGCCAACGAGGCGCAGTATCCGCTGTTCGTGCCGGCGGCGGCGCATGAAGCGGGGGCGGCGCTTGCCTGCACTTATATTTCGATCCCGCAGGCGCGCCGCACCCATGCCGTTTTGCTGTCGCGGCCGTTCTGGATGTGGGGCGCCGAGATGGGCGCCAACGAGCACGGCGTCGTGATCGGCAACGAGGCGGTGCATGCGAAGATCGCGCCGCAAGGGGAGCCGGCGCTGATCGGCATGGACCTGTTGCGCCTCGGGCTCGAGCGCGGAGCCAGCGCGGCGGAAGCACTCGACGTCATCACGGCACTGCTCGGCGCATTCGGCCAGGGCGGCAATTGCGCGCATAAAGGCCGCTTCGAATATCACAACTCGTTCATCATCGCCGATGCGGCGGGCGACGCCTTTGTGCTGGAGACTGTCGGGCGCGAATGGGCGGTGGCGCGGGTAAAAGACCGCCGCAGCATTTCGAACGCATACACGATCGGGAGCGATTTCGAACGGTTGAGCGGTGGCGCCGAACGGCTCGCGCAGGCGCATGGGCTGGCACCGGGGGGGCAAGCATTCGATTTCGCCGAGGTGTTCGCCAATCGCAAGCGCTCGGCGCTGGCGAGCGGGCATCAGCGCTGGTGCCGGACAAGCGCATTGCTGGGCGCGAAGGCGGGCGGCATCCGGGCCAGCGACATGATGCGGTTTCTCAGGGATCACGGGGCGCAGGCGGCGCGGCGGCCCGACTGGCGGCCGGACGGGATTCTCGGCGGGGCGGTGTCGGCGCATGCGACCTATGGGCCGGTGCGGCGCTTCGGGCAAACGACGGCGTCGTGGGTGGCGGAACTCGGCGAGGGACGGGCCGTGCACTGGCTGACCGCGACGGCGGCGCCTGATACCGGGATTTTCAAGCCGGTGTTTTTCGGGCCGGGCTTTGAAGGCGCGGGGTTGCCGGATTTCGGCCCGGCGCCCGGCGATACTTTCGACGCACGGACGCCCTGGTGGCGGCACGAGCGGCTGCACCGGGCGGTGCTCAGGAATTATCCCGAAAGGCTGGCGGCTTTCGCGGG
>JAHBYM010000335.1 GCA_019635975.1 Parvibaculum sp.
CGGAAATCCAGAGATAGAAGGGATGGGCCGTGGCGCCGACGACCTGCTGCTTCGCCGTCAGCGGGAAGGAGACCGAATAATTGATCTCGCAGAAGGAAACGATCTCTTCTTCCGTTCCCGGCTCCTGGGCGCCGAAATCGTTGGAGGGCACGCCGATGACGGTGAGGCCGCGGGTGCGGTAACGCTCCCACAAGCCCTGCAGCTCGCGATATTGCGGCGTGAAACCGCAACGGCTTGCCGTGTTGACGATCAGGACCGGCTTTCCTGAAAAGCGCGACAAGGGCAGTGCCTCGCCGGCGGCGGTCAGGAATTCGAATTGATGCGCGGACATTTCGGGAGGCCTCCTCGCCTTTTCATCGGCGGGCATTATAGCATGGGGTTTGGAGACGGCGAGGGAGACGGGTTTCATGTGCGATACGCTGGTGGCGCGGGGGCAGGCGACGGCGAGCGGCGCACTGTTGTTTGCCAAGAATTCCGACCGCGAGGCCAATGAGGCGCAGTATCCGCTGTTCGTGCCGGCGGCGGCGCATGAGCCGGAGGCGGCGCTCCGCTGCACTTATATTTCGATCCCGCAGGCGCGCCGCACCCATGCCGTTCTGCTGTCGCGGCCGTTCTGGATGTGGGGCGCCGAGATGGGCGCCAATGAACATGGCGTCGCAATCGGCAACGAGGCGGTGCATGCGAAGATCGCGCCGGGCTCGACGCCGGCGCTGATCGGGATGGATCTGTTGCGCCTCGGGCTCGAGCGCGGGGCAAGCGCGGCGGAAGCGCTCGACGTCATCACGCGGCTCCTTGGCGAATTCGGCCAGGGCGGGAACTGCGCGCATAGAGGCCGTTTCGAATATCACAATTCGTTCATCATCGCCGACGCGGCGGGCGATGCCTTCGTGCTTGAAACGGTGGGGCGCGAATGGGCGGTGGAGCGGGTGAAAGACCGCCGCAGTATTTCGAACGCCTACACAATCGGGAGCGACTTCGAACGGTTGAGCGACGGTGCGGAACGGCTCGCGCAGGCGCATGGGCTGGCGCCCGAAGGTCAGGCCTTCGACTTCGCCGAGGTCTTCGCCAATCGCAAACGCTCGGCGCTGGCGAGCGGGCATCAGCGCTGGTGCCGGACCAGCGCGCTGCTGGGCGCGAAGACGGGCGGCATCGCGGTTGCCGACATGATGCGGTTTCTCCGGGACCATGGCGCGCAGGCGGCGCGGAGCCGCGGCTGGCGGCCGGACGGGATACTCGGCGGCGCGGTGTCGGCACATGCGACTTACGGGCCTGTCCGGCGCTTCGGGCAGACGACGGCGTCGTGGGTGGCGGAACTCGGCGAGGGGCGGGCCGTGCACTGGCTGACCGCGACGGCGGCGCCGGACACCGGGATTTTCAAGCCGGTGTTTTTTGGGCCGGGCTTCGATGGCGCGGGGCTGCCCGATTTCGGCCCGGCGCCCGGCGACCTGTTTGACGCGCGGACGCGCTGGTGGCGGCACGAGCGGCTGCACCGGGCGGTGCTTCGGAACTATCCCGAACGGCTGGCGGCTTTCGCGAA
>JAHBYM010000336.1 GCA_019635975.1 Parvibaculum sp.
AGCCCCATCCATCACCGCATGCCGGTGATCCTCGACGAGAAGGACTGGGAGAAGTGGCTCGATCCCGCCACCCCGCCGAAGGAACTGCAGGCCCTCATGCGCCCCGCGCCGGCGGACCTCCTGGACGCCCAGACCGTCAGTACACGGATCAACCGCGTGGCGAACGACGACCCCTCGCTCCTCGACCCCGTCGTCGAGGCCGCCGAACCGGCCCCCGAAAAGCCCGCCCGCCCGAAGAAGCAGCCCGACACACGGCAGATGGGCCTCTTCTGAAGCCGCCACACATTCTTGTCTGCCCGGGACCTCAAACAAAACGCCATGTCGCCGCTGCCGCCTTGTCCTCAGACGACCTTCCCCGGATTGAGGATGCCCTTGGGGTCGAGGGTCTTTTTCAGCATGCGCATCAGTTCGATTTCGACGGGCGACTTCGTTGCGGCGATTTCGTCGCGCTTCAACCGGCCGACGCCATGTTCGGCGCTGATCGAGCCGCTCATTTCGCGCACGATCCCGTGCACCAGCGCGTTCATCTCGTTCCAGCGGGCAAGGAAGGCGGCTTTATCCGCGCCGGGAGGCTGGCTCAGGTTGAAATGCACATTGCCGTCGCCGATGTGGCCGAAAGCAATCACGCGCACGCCCGGCATCGCGGCCTCGACGGCGCGTGTTGCCTGCGCGATGAATTCGCCCATGCGCGAGACCGGCACCGAGACGTCGTGCTTGATGCTGCCGCCTTCGCGGCGCTGCACGTCGGAGAGCGTTTCGCGCAGGCGCCAGAAATCGGTGCGCTGCCTATCGGAACGCGCCAGCGCCGCATCGGTCAGCAATCCCTGTTCGAGCCCTTCGGCCAGCACCGCTTCGAGCGTCGCGTCGAGGCCGGCGGTGGCGCTGCCGGCGCTCATTTCGATCAGCACATACCAGGGCGCGGTATCGGGCAGCGGATCGGCCGCGCCTTCGATGTGCCGCGTCACGAATTCGAGGCCGATGCGCGGCACCAGCTCGAAGGCCGTCACCATGCCGCCCGACACATTGTCGGCAACGCGCAGCAGCTTCACCGCCGATGCGGGATCGGGCACGGCGGCAAACGCCGTGGCGATGGATTGCGGGCGCGGGAAAAGTTTCAGCACCGCGCCGGTGATGATGCCGAGCGTGCCTTCGGAGCCGAGAAAGAGTTGCTTCAGGTCGTAGCCGGTGTTGTCTTTCCGCAATCCGCGCATGCCGTCCCAGACGTCGCCGTTGGCGAGCACCACTTCGAGGCCGAGCACGAGATCGCGCGCATTGCCGTAGCGCAACACCGCCGTGCCGCCGGCATTGGTCGCGAGATTGCCGCCGATCTGGCAGGTGCCTTCCGAGGCGAGGCTCAGCGGGAAAAGGCGTCCGGCTTCTTCCGCCGCGGCCTGCGCGGCGGCGAGCGTGACGCCGGCATCGAGGGCGAGTGTGTTGTTCTCGGCGTCGAGGGCGCGGATGCGGTTCATGCGCGAAAGCGACAGCACGACCTCGTTTCCCGCCTCATGCGGGATCTGGCCGCCGACAAG
>JAHBYM010000337.1 GCA_019635975.1 Parvibaculum sp.
GCGTGTCGTGCAACGGCGGCGGCCTGATCGGGCGTCTTGATGCCGAAACCGACACCGACCGGCAGCGTCGTTTGCGCCCGCAGGCGCGCCACGTGGCTCCTGATCGCCTCCTCGGTGGCCGAGCGCGTACCGGTGATGCCGAGGATCGAGACGAAGTAGAGGAAACCCGAGGCATACTTGAGGACCGCGGGCAGCCGCCTGGCATCCGTGGTCGGCGCCGTCAGCAGCACGGTGTCGAGGCCGTTGGCGATCGCGTGCGGCTTGAGCCTGTCGGCTTCCTCGGGCGGCAGGTCGACCATGATGAAGCCGTCGACGCCGGCCGCCGCCGCGTCGGCGCAGAACTTCGCCTCGCCGCGCTGGTAGATCATGTTGTAGTAGCCCATCAGCAGGATGGGCGTCTCGTCGTCCTCGGTCTCGGCGCGGAAGCGGCGCACCATCGCGAAGGTGCGATCCATCGAGATGCCGGCCTTCAGCGCGCGCTGGCCCGCCGCCTGGATCGAGGGACCGTCGGCCATCGGATCGGTGAACGGCATGCCGAACTCGATCAGGTCGGCGCCGGCCTTGGGCAGACCCTTGAGGATCTCGTACGACACGTCGAGGTTGGGGTCGCCGGCGGTGACATAGGTGATCAGGCCGGCGCGGCCCTCTGCCTTGAGCTTGGCGAAGCGCCTGGCGATACGGCTCACAGCTTGACCCCCAAACGCTCGGCGACGGCGAACACGTCCTTGTCGCCGCGGCCGCACATATTCATCACCAGCAGATGATCTTTCGGCAGTGTCGGTGCGAGCTTCGAGACGAAAGCCAGCGCGTGCGAGGGTTCGAGCGCCGGAATAATGCCTTCGAGCCGCGAACAGAGCTGGAAGGCCTCAAGCGCCTCCTTGTCGGTCGCCGACACATATTCGGCGCGGCCGGTTTCGTGCAGCCAGGCATGTTCCGGTCCGATGCCCGGATAGTCGAGACCGGCCGAAATCGAATGGCCGTCCTTGATCTGCCCGTCATCGTCCTGCAACAGATAAGTGCGATTGCCATGCAGAACGCCGGCCGAGCCGCCTTTCAGCGAGGCGCAATGCTCGCCGGTTTCGATGCCCTTTCCGGCTGCCTCGACGCCGTAGATTTTGACAGACGGATCGTCGAGGAAAGGATGAAACAATCCCATCGCATTCGAGCCGCCGCCGATACAGGCGACGAGCGAGTCGGGCAGGCGACCTTCGCGCTCCTGCATTTGCGCTTTCGTTTCGTTGCCGATCACCGATTGAAAGTCGCGCACCATCGCCGGATAGGGATGCGGACCTGCGACCGTACCGATGAGATAATAGGTGTTGTCGACATTGGTCACCCAGTCGCGCAACGCTTCGTTCATCGCGTCTTTCAGCGTGCCGGTGCCGGACGTGACCGGCACAACCTCGGCGCCGAGCAGCTTCATGCGGAAGACGTTGGGCTTCTGCCGCTCGATGTCGGTGGTGCCCATATAGACGACGCAGGGCAGGCCGAACCGCGCGCAGACGGTGGCGGTCGCA
>JAHBYM010000034.1 GCA_019635975.1 Parvibaculum sp.
TCGTTCATATCGAATTGCCCCACAACCCTCGAACGCCCAGAAAGCCTGATAGCATCGCACCGCACACAATGCCAGCCCCGCAGGGTTCCGCAAACCCTGAAGCATTGCTGCCTTGACCGGCTGTACCTGCAAATGCTGTTCTCCGCGCCGACCTCAAGCGAAGCCCCGAAGGAACCGGATGTGACGAGCTCGATTGCCGACAAGGCGGCCCTGACCGATGAATTGCGGCGTATCGCCGTCCAGGCCGGCGCCGCCATCATGGACCACTACCACGCTGGCGTGGAGGTGGCCCGGAAGGACGACAACAGTCCCGTCACCGCCGCCGACCACGACGCCGAGGCGATCATTCTCGATGGCCTGCGCCGCGTCGCACCTGAAATTCCGGTGGTATCGGAAGAGGCGGCCGCAAGCGGACATGTCCCCGATTTCGGGCCTCATTTCTTCCTGGTGGATCCCCTCGACGGCACCAAGGAGTTCATCGGCAAGAACGGCGAATTCACGGTCAATATCGCACTGATCGAAAATCGCCTCCCGACCGCCGGCGTCGTTTACGCGCCGGCCAAGGCGC
Organism: Parvibaculum sp.; assembly: GCA_019635975.1. GTDB lineage: Bacteria > Pseudomonadota > Alphaproteobacteria > Parvibaculales > Parvibaculaceae > Parvibaculum. The sequence continues at coordinate 569 of JAHBYM010000034.1, forward strand.
GCATGTTCTTCGGTTACGGGTCGGGCATGGCTTTCGAGCAGAAGATCGCGGCCAATCACGACGGCACGGTGCCGGGCGACGACGTCCGCCGCATCGCGGCGCGCAAACCCGCCGCCGACGGACTTGTGGTCATTGCAAGCCGCACCCACCGCGACCAGAAGACCGATGAATATCTGAACCTCTACAAGGTGAAGGAGTTTCTCGCCGCCGGATCGTCGCTGAAGTTCTGCATCATCGCGGCAGGCGAAGCCGATCTCTATCCGCGTCACGGCCGCACGATGGAGTGGGACACGGCTGCAGGCCACGCGGTGCTCGCCGCCGCCGGCGGCACGGTCACCCAGCTCGACGGTACGCCGCTGATTTACGGCAAGGTCGAACGCGGCCTCGACAACCCGTTTTTTGTGGCGCGCGGCGCCGGCGCTTGACGCACCCCGAGACCCGGGCCGGTTCAGTGAACCGGTCCGGGTCTGGTGCTGTCGAGGCCGTCGGAAAGGATCGGCTCGGTCGGCGCGAACCGGCGAACTGGCCCCCCGACCGTCGGGGGTCCGCGCCGACCCCGCCTGACATCTCTGCCGGCGGAGAGCTGATCGTGAAGACAGATTGCAATCGCCATGCCGCCGATTTCAGGGCTGTTCGCCCCCTCACGGCACGAAACCGCAGGGATTTCGGGGCCCGTTAACGCCGGCCGTGCCGGATCGGGACGGACTTCAGGGCTTCTTGACAAAGGCGCCGGCGGCGTTCTCGACATACTGGCCGGACGGCGTCTTGGCGATCAGTTTCTCGGCGGCAAGCCTCTCGACCGCGTTGAGCGACGCGCCCGATGTCCGCGCTGCGATTTCCTGATAGGAGGCGCGACGGCGCAGGTTGATGTCGTCGACAAGCTGGCGAAGTTCCGGCGTCGGGCTCGACGTCACAATGCCGATATATCCGTTCTGGCGTTCGCCGACGAGACCCTGCGCCTTGGCGGAATCGAGGTCGATCGCGAAGGCGGGAGCGGCAAAGGCCAGACCGGCCAACAGAGCCAGCATCGCCACAAGAGATTTTGCAAAGAGGGCCATATCGTTCCGCTCCTCAGAACAGGTCGGGGTTGTCGGCGAGCAACTGGTCGAGGTCACGATCGACCTTGATGCGGATTTCCTGCTCGATCTTGACGTTGAGATTGATTTCGATGGGCTTGTCCGGCGCCTCGATTTTGACGGTCGGGTTGCAGCCGGCGACGAACAAGGCGGCGGCCAGCAAAGCTGAAAATCGATAGGCGGTATTGGATTGATCTCGATTCATGGTCCCGTCTTGTCGGCTGGGGGCGTGACCGCCGGGGCGGACTGATCCCTGATGAGCTCCATTGGCCGGAACCCAACGGTACCACGTCGCAGCACGTCCGCAAGCGATCCCTCCAGCTTCACATTGATGGCAAAGGGATATCCGCTATAGAGATCGGGGTTGGAACCCCGCAATCCGAGCCGCAACACAAGTTCGCCATTGGCATTGCCGGACAATCCGCCCGTCAGCTCGGTGTAATGAAAATTGCGCAATGCATCGGTGAGTAGTTTGGTCTCTTCGCCGGGCGCGATATCGCTGCCTGCGCCGAGATAGACGATGATCCCTTCGTCTTCCGCCGCCAGCGCCCCGTCGAGCAGCACAGGATCGCCATCGCGAAGCACGACGGGAATCGTGCCGCCGATTTGCCCGGTTGCGGTCAGACCGGGCACTTCGACGATACTCAGCAGCGCCTCGAGGTCGACATGCTCGACCGTCAGGTCGAAGCGCGCATCGGCAGCCAGCACATCGGCGCCGCGCGACACCAGCACCACCTGTCCGCCGGCAAAGGGCCACCGCGCATCGGTGATCCGCAGCCCATCGCGGTCCATGTCGAAAGTGACGACGCCGTTTGCAAGCGGAAGCCCGGCCTCAAGCATGCGCACACGAAGCGTTTGCGGCCCGCGGGTCCGCGGCGGCAGAAGGCTCGCGAGCTTGACCGTGCCGCCGATCCCTTCGAACGACGCCGCCGGCGTGACAAAACCGACATTCATCAGCGTTGCTTCGCCGGAACTCGCAATTCCGCCTTCCGAGATCGAGATGTCCGCGACATAGGAAGCATTGCCGCTCATTCGCGTCACCTTGCCGAGCAGAACCGGTAGCAGCGTCTGCAACTCGACCTTGCCCGGCGCGAAGCCCAGTTCGCCGGCCGCCCGGAAATTGCCCTTCTGCGTATCGGCATTGTAGCTGCCGGTGAGGTCGCCGAGCCGCGATCCGGCAATCGCCGGCAATGCGCTGCGTGCAACAAGGCGCCAGTCGAGCACAGGCGCGCCGAACGTCACATCGCCCTCGACGCGGACCGGCGCGAACCGCTGCGGCGCAGTCAGATCGTCGATGCGAAGGCCGGAAAGCCCGACCCGGTAAGGCGATGCCGTCGAACCGCCAAAGCCTTTCGAAACTTTCACAAGACCGGAAAACGATGCCGAACCCGCCGCCGTTTGATGAAGCGCAAATTTATCGAGATCGATGTCCGCCGTCGCCAACACACCGTCGGGCGAAATTTCAGCCTCGGCCCGATAGGCGACGACGCCGGTCAGATCGAGGTGGTAGGGCGCGAGAAGCGGCGCCAGCATTTGCGGCCTCAACCCGCCGCGCGCGAACGCGATCGCGCCTTCGGCGCGGATGTTCCCGGCGCGGCCGTCCGTGTCGTAGTTTCCAGCAACATGCCCGAGCGCCGTTCCTTCCGCATCGGCCGCCGCACTGGCGAGGGAGAGGTCGAAACCGAACACACCCTCGTTCAGTTCGACGCCGCCAGCCGCAACAATCGGCGCGAGGCGTGGCGACCCTGTTTCCTCGATTGTCATGCCGGGCAGCGACACCGCGATAGCCGTGCCGGACGGCATCAATTCCGCCGGACCGGAGAGCAAAGCCTCGCCCCAGGGCGTCGACAATGCGATCTCGACACGCTCCGCCGCGATCTCCGGCAGCAGCAGAGGACCGCCGCCCGCATCGCCCGCCAGCAACGGATCGAGAGCGCCGAACGAAATGCCGCCCTCCTCGAGGTGAACGCGAAGCCGCGCCTTGCCGACATCGATCGAACGCACGCGCCCCGAAAGGAGCTCGCCCGCCGAATAGGTCACGGTGACGCTGTCGACAACGGCATCGCCCTCGCCGATGTCGATATCCGCCAGCACGATGCTCCGCAGGCCAAGAAACACGACGCGAAAATTCGCAGGCGCAACGCCGCGGTCCGACAAGGCCCGCGCAATTGCCTGTTCGGCGACGGCCAGCCGCTCAGTCCACAACCATGCGGCCCCGCCCGCGGCGACCAGCAGAACAAGGCCGAAAACAAGGGCCAGTCTGCGTTTTATGGACTTCTGCATGCGTCGCCGTTTGCCTGTCTTTTCCTGCAGGCGCGGTCCCCGGCGGTCATTGTTTCGCCATCCGCTGCCATCATGATTTCCCCGGTTGAGCTAAACTCTCGCATAATTTGAGGGCGATTCGATGGCGCGCAGCTGCTGGAAAACAAGGAAACCGAAATGAAATCCAAAACGAGCCTGCAGACAACCAATCGCGGCGCAGCGCGCGGCTTTTGGGCCCGGCATCTGGCAGCATCCCTTGTCGCCATGGCCGCCATCCTGTTCGCGGCAGCGCCCGCCGCATTGGCCCAATCGGAACAACGGCCGGCCGTCGACCGGGGTGAGGCCACATATAGCGAGGAAGAAATTGTCCGCGAAGCAGGCGACTTCTTCGGCGACGTTTCGAAAGGTCTGGCCGACGCCGTCCACAGCGTTTTCGAGCGCTACGGCGAACCCAACGCCTATATCAAGGGCGAAGAGGCAGGCGGCGCCTTTGTCGTCGGCTTGCGCTACGGCCAGGGCGAACTGGTGATGAAGAACGGCACCCGCCAGCGCGTCTATTGGCAGGGACCGAGCGCCGGCTGGGACTTCGGCGGCAATGCGGTCAAGAACTTCACGCTGGTCTACAACCTGCCAAATGGCGAGGCTATTTATCAACGTTTTCCGGGGGTTGAGGGCAGCGCCTTCCTGATCGGCGGCATCGCCATCAACTACCAGCAACGCGATGACATCGTGCTGGCGCCGATGCGGGCCGGCGTCGGCCTGCGGCTCGGGGCGTCGGTGGGCTATCTGAAATACACCAAATCGCGGGAGTGGCTGCCCTTCTGACCGGTCTGCAAGGTGGATGCAGGCACCTTTTTCTGGCAGGCTTGTGCCGGTTTCAAACCCCGCCCGCCCGCGACAAGAGGATCACATGATCGAGAGCCTGATGCTGATGGCGCTTGGCTTTTTCATCGCGACCCTGTTTGCGATCATTGCCGCGCGTCTGGTCTGGCGGCGCGCGGTCAAGGTGACGGAACAGCGCCTCGGCGCGACCGGCGAGGATGAAATCGCGGGCATATCCCACGACGCCGAACTCGACGCGCTGCTGGCGCGCCAGCGCCGCGAGATCGAACCGCTGCACAACGAGATCGCCGCGCTGAGCGAAAAAAGCGAGGCGTTACAAGCAGATAGGAACCGGCTGCGGAACGAGATCGAAGCCGCCAAAGCCGAAATTTCGGCACGCGACGCGCGGGCCGCGGCCTTGGCGCAAGAGCTGAAATCCATTGGCGCGGCGCTTGCCGAACAGACGAACCGACAGGACGAAACGCGCCAGACCCTGAAAAACCTCAGCGAAACCGCGGCGCGGCTGGCCGAAGACGCCGCCCCGGCCGCCCCCGAAACGCAACACGCGCCGGAAACGCTGGCTGACGATAACGGCGAGGCGGACCGGCAGGCGCTGGCGGCCATCGCCGCCTCCATCAACCGCATGGACGACGAAAATCGGCAGGAAACCGCCGAAAATGACGGCGATACCGCCGACGACCGGCTGACCGCCGAGGCCCAACTGGGCGACCGCACGCTGGCGGCGCGTATCCGCGCACTCGAGGCCGGCGTCACCAACTGACCCCGCCGCCGGGCCTGCTAGCCCTTTCTTTTCATTGCCGGAATCAGCGCAAGCTGCTTTGCTCGGACAGGAATTTTACCGGGAGGGCTGACAATGGGTTTCGCATATCCGCTAACCGGAATCGTGACGCTGGTCACGCTTCTGGTCTATTTCTGGATGGCCTTTGAGGTCGGGAAAGCCCGCGGAAAACATGACATTCCGGCGCCGCGCATGGACGGACCGGACGATTTCCTCCGTGTGCTGAGGGTCCAGGGCAACACCGCCGAGACGCTGCTGATCTTCCTGCCGGCGCTCTGGCTCTTTGCGGCAACGGTCGGAGACCTCTGGGCGGCCGCGATAGGCCTGATTTATCCAATCGGCAGAGTGGTTTACGCCCGCGGCTACTACGCGGCGGCGCTGCAGCGCTCGACCGGCTTCACGATCAGCCTCGCCTCGATGGCGGTGCTGACGATCGGCGCGCTGATCGCACTCATCCTGCAGGCTGTCGCAATCTACCTGTAGGCGCGAGCAGCGCTCGAGAGGCACCTTCGATGACCAATATTCGCGCCTCGCTGCTCAAGCGATTCAACGCCTTGAGACACAGCCGTATCGCGTTGATAAAGCACGAGAATTCGCTCTTTCTGGTCGACCGCGCAAACCGCCTTGACGAAAAAATGATGGGCGGGCTGGACTGGGAACGGGCGCTGCGCGACCGTGCGGTGAAAGAGATAAGGGACCACAAACTCGACCTTTTCCTCGACATAGGCGCCAATCTCGGCCTCTACACGATCGACCTCCAGCGCCGCGTATCGCCGCTGGAAACGCTGGCCTTCGAGCCGCAGCCCGACAGCTACAACCAGCTCTGCGGCAACATTTTTGTCAATGGATTGAGTGACTTGGTACGCGCCGAACGGATCGCGCTGAGCGACCGAAGCGGCGAAGCGGCGATGCAGGTCGACAGCGACTCCAACATCCATTCCGGCCTTGGCGAGGCGGACTTGTACGACAAAAGGAAATTCGACCGCGAAATCCGTGTCCCGCTGGCCCGCTTCGACGACCTCTATACCTTTGAAAACAGACGCATTTTCATGAAAATGGACATCGAAGGCCACGAGCTCCAGGCGCTGGCCGGCATGCGCAACCTGCTGACCCGCAACAAGGCCAGCCTGCAGATCGAATGCAGCGACCCGCGCATCGACCAACTGAGGGCGCTGATGACCGAATTCGGCTACCGGGCGACCGGCGAGCTCGTTTACGACCGCTTCTTCAGCAACCTCTAATACACTGATTTAAAAAGAAAATTGGCGTCCCCTAGGGGACTCGAACCCCTGTTTTCGCCGTGAGAGGGCGACGTCCTGGACCGCTAGACGAAGGGGACGGATCAGGCCGGGCGCTCCTTCTATGACGGTTCGGAATCCCGCGCAAGGGCAATCGAATTGGCCTAGGGCGCGAGCCCTAAATCGACCCCTCCGCACTGCGGCATTCGACCGCACCAGCCGGTAAAACGCGGATTTCCACTCCGCAGAGACAGAAATTACGCAAGCGTTTTCAATGGCTTGTGATGCAATTCATTCGCATCGCAACAAACATGAAATTATTGCAACGCACAAGAAATCCGATTGACAATCTGTCACGAAAGCCGGATATTGAACTCACGAAAACGCGGTCGACCTCCTCCCCGACCGCCTTTCAGATCGCCGCCAGCGCCATCCTCCCTCCTCCCCCGGCGCTGGCGGCGCCCTCCCCCTCCCCCGGCAATTTCCCGAACGAAATCAACCGCTTGGTCCCAGCCATGCGGCCGCGACGGCGTGCGGCTGTCATCGAACTGTCACAAATCGCGCCTGCGCGCCGAAAAGCGAGCGACGCCAAAGGCTTGCGCCGAAATCCGCCGCGCCCGCCGGCCCGCTGTCATCGAACTGTCAAAAAACTGTCACAAACCGCAGCGGCACCGCGGCGGGCGGAACGGCCCGACGCCGGCGAAGACCCGCAAAAAAAGTAATCCCCGGATTTGCGACTGAAGGGATGGCGGGCCCTTCACCCCACGCTCGTCATGCCCGGACTTGATCCGGGCATCCAGAAGCCGCCGCGAGGCGGCGTCTCGCTTCGCAAGAGTCCTTTGCCGAAATTCCGAACTCTGTTCGATGAGTCTTTTCGAAGCGAGACGGCGCCGACGCGCCTTCTGGATTGCCGGGTCGAGCCCGGCAATGACATGTGTAGGGGTGAGGCGCGCCGCGCCGTCCCCCTCACTCCCGCGAGGCGAAGCCCGATTGCGGGACGAGGTGGATGCGGCCGAGCTCGAACCCGGTGCGCGCATGGACGATGAGGATGGTCTCGGCGCCTTCGGACGCGAGATGCACGGCGAGGCGGTCGCCCTCCATCGGCACGACGGCGCGGATGCGCTCGCCCGGCGCGACGCCGATCTCCGACACGCCGAAGCGACCGCCCGGCGCCCGCACCTCGCGCTCGCCAAGCGAGGAGGCGCGATTGGCAATGGTGACGATGACGACAAGGAAACCGACAACCATCAGCGCCCCGAGCCCGCCGACGACGAATTTCAGCCTCCGGATATTTTCAGGCGTGTTGAGCCCGGTGGGCGGCGGCACATCGCCCGATGGTGTATCTTCGCCCATGATGAAAGCCGCTCCCGCATTGCCGGATGAAACGATCGCCGTCACCGTCGCCGAAGGCGAGGCGGGCGCGCGCCTCGACAAGTATCTCACCGACGCCCTGGCAGGCAAGCCGGAAGGGGGCAAGCTGGAAGGGGGCAGGGAAACAGCGGCGGCCGCGCCCTCGCGCGCGCGCATCCGGCAACTGATCGAGGAAGGCCATGTGGCGCTCGAAGGCGCGGGCGGCGCAAAGCCGGTGGCCGAGCCCGCGCGGCGCGTGAAAACCGGCGAGCGCTGGCGCGTGACGCTGCCGCCGCCCGCGCCCGCGAAACCGCAAGGCCAGGCGATCCCGCTCGAAATCGTCTACGAGGATCAGGACCTGATCGTGGTGATGAAACCGGCGGGCCTTGTGGTGCATCCCGCACCCGGCAACCCCGACATGACGCTGGTGAACGCGCTGGTCGCGCATTGCGGGGAGACGCTGTCGGGCATCGGCGGCGAGCGGCGGCCCGGCATCGTCCACCGGCTCGACAAGGAAACGAGCGGGCTGATGGTGGTGGCGAAATCGGACCGCGCGCACAAGGGCCTCTCGGCGCAATTCGCCGCGCATGGCCGCGACGGCAAGCTGGCGCGCGCCTACACGGCGCTCACCTGGGGCGTGCCGGCGAAAAAGCGCGGGGTCATCGACGCCAACATCGCCCGCTCGAGCCACAACCGCGTCAAGATGGCGACGGTGAAATCGCGTGTCGGCGAAGACGGCGACGACATCACCGCCGGCCGCATCGCAATCACGCATTATGCGGTGAAGGCGGAATATGCGGGCGGGCTTGTCGCCCGCGTCGAATGCCGCCTCGAAACCGGCCGCACCCACCAGATCCGCGTCCACATGACGGCAATCGGCCACCCGCTGCTCGGCGACCCGACCTATGGCACGGGCATGAAAAGCCGCAAGGCAAAACTATCCGTGGACGCACAAATCGCGCTGGAGCGCCTCGGGCGGCAAGCGCTGCACGCGCATCACCTCGGCTTCGAGCATCCGGTGACGGGGGAGAAAATGAGCTTCGATGCGGAATTGCCGGCGGATATGCGGGCGCTGGTGGCGGCGTTGGAGGGGTGAGTAATTTCATTCCCTCTCCCCGTCGGGGAGAGGGAGGGAGCCGTCGCCAGACGGCGGAAGGGTGAGGGGTCGCCGCAGCATTATGCGGTTGTGAATCCGCGAGGTTTGCACTCGGAGACGCGGAGCCGCAGAGTTGTTGTGCGGCAACCACCCTCCCAAATCGTCATGGCCCGCTTCATGCGGGCCATCCACGTCTTTCAATGGCCCCGGACCTGTCCGCGTCATTGCGAGGAGCCAAAGGCGACGAAGCAATCCAGAAGGCAGCGAGGAAAAGACTGGGTTGCTTCGCTTCGCTCGCAATGACGACATAGAATGTCGCACTAGATCGGACGTGGTTCACCTTGCGTCGACACATCGTCCATCGTAGCGCTAACTCCATCCGCTTCGGCTTGAGGCTCCTCCGCCATCCCGCTTACAACAACGTCCAGCGCCTCTGCCGCCGCATCGTTAGCGGCGAGTGCCACATCTTGCATACCCTTCGATGCGTCGGGTGGAGCTTCCGCAGCGCCTTCGTTCTGTTCGGGCTTCAGTTGCGGCGGCTTGGGACGGAAGGGTTGCAGATGCTGGCCGACATTTTCGTAGAATTCGGGAACGAGCCTTTCGAGTTCCTCGATGAAGGTCTTGTTGCCGCTGAAACGACCGGCAATGTCGCGCACCATCATCACCTTGAAGCCGGCGGGCGTTCCGGCGGCGAAGGCTTCCTCGATGAAATCGGGTTCGCCGCGAAGCTGCACCAATGTTGCCCGGACGGGCGGTGTCCGGCCCGGCATCTGCGCTTCGATCAGGATGTCCGCCGGTTCGGACTTTGCGAGCTGTTTCACGAGCCAGTTGACCCGGCTTGAGGCGCGCTTTGTGTCCGGGGCTTCGAGCGTCATCGAGACGATCAGGCAGCGCCGCACAATGTCGGCCTGCACTTCAAGTAGATCGGCGGCGTCCGGTATCTCCAGGGAGAATTCGAGAATGTGATCCCGCGCCAGCTTCTCGGCGTCGGCGGTCAAACGCGCCAAAGGGTCATTGGCGTGGGATCGAGTCAATTTCTGCCGGACCCGGCGCCGGACCTTGCGCGTCATCAGCAGCGTCACGTCCCGCGACTCCTGATGCCATGCCGCAACCGTGTTGAGCACATCCGGGGAGGTCTTGACGAGCGCCGAGCGCGCATTGACAGCAAGAACGACGTCTTTCCACTCCTTGTTCATGCGGTCGAAGCGACGGACGCCCACCGATTCATGCGACAAGAAGCGCACAAGTTCCGAGAGAATGAATTTTTGCTCTGGCGTATTGAAGGCGTCATCGCCGATCAGAAGCATGGCCTCCGTGACGATGAACATCCACGACCAGTGAAAGACGCTGACATTGCGGGCGAGCACCTTGCCGATATTGACCGGCGAATGTGTCGGCAGCGCCGCGAACTGATTGGAAATGGTGATGACGGCATCTATGCCGTGATCCTTTGCCAGCGAGGCATAGTGCTTCGCCTGTTCGACATCGATTTCGGCATTGCCGATCTTGGCTTCGATCAGGGCTGTCCATTGCCGGCCCCGCCCGGAAGATACAGCGACAAAACCATCGGGGCGAAGATTGCGGCCCTCGGTCGCCTGCTTGAAGCCGACTTCCGTGAAGCAACTCACCTCGGCGCGCTTGCCGATCTTCTGTCCGATCGTGTCGAACATCCGTTCGGCAAATGGCGGCACGGCCATCATGGCCGCGAGAAAGACCGAGGTTGCACGCACCTCCTTGTTGGAGTCGGCCGCGACGGGGATCAGCCGCGCCTTTTCGCCTTTCGCGAAATAGTCGGGTCTCGTGGACATTGATTTCCCCCCGATAAATGACGTGTCGTCACTTGCGAATAGCCTATGTATTTCTAAAGTGTCCGTACACGTTATTTCGGGATGTGTTGTTCTGCAAAGAAGAGCGAGGAATGCCCTTGTCGCCGTCTGGATTGCTTCGCTTCGCTCGCAATGACGAAGGAAGAAAGTCGTGGGTGGCCCGCGTGAAGCGGGCCATGACGGTTTGGACCAGGTGAGGCAGTGGGCCGCCAAGACCAAAGCCGCCCGGACCACACTCCTGAAAGACGATGCATCGATCAGATATGATCCCGTTCGGGATCAGAAACGAAATTTGACGATACTTGCCTAAAAATTGCTCCCGTTCGGGAACTTTTTCTTGCTTTTCCCGGTTGATATCCTAATATGTTCCCGGACGGGAGCACAAAATGGCTACGCGAAAATCCGAAAAACGCACAGATGCCTCGACAATTATCGTGCTGGATGACCTCCGCGCCACCAGCCCGATAACCGCGCCGTCGCGGCATCCGCAGACCACAATAAACGACCCCGAGATACTGAAAGCCATAGACACCTTCACCTCCCCCTATGACCCGGCCTTTCCCGGCGCCGAAACGCCGCTCGACTCAGCCAGGAGACTGGGCGAAGTCATCCGCGCCGCGCGGACGCTCTACAACCTCTCCCAGCAGGAACTGGCCGACATGGCCGGCGTCGGACGACGTTTCGTGTCGGAGCTTGAGAACGGCAAGGCAACGCTCGAAATCGGCCGTGTGCTGACGGTCTGCGCGGCGCTCGGCATCGACCTCGTGGCGCGCAAACGATGAGCGGCGCATCGCTCGATATTCTGGACGTGCGGATCGAAGCCGTCGACATTCCGCTCGGGGCGCTGGCACGGAAGGATGGCGGCTGCCGCTTCGCCTATGCGTCGGACTATCTGACGCGGGCCGACGCCATGCCGATCTCGCTGTCGCTGCCGCTGCGCGAGGAACCTTATGGCGATGTTGCGACGCGCGCCTTTTTCGACAATCTGCTGCAGGAAAACGATCAGCTTCAACAAACGATGGACCGCGAACGCATCGCCCGCGACGACATTGTCGGCCTGCTGACTTTTGTCGGCGCCGACTGCGCCGGCGCGATCAGTTGCCTGCCGCCGGGGAGCGGGCCTGTAAAAATTCCCGGCAACCTCGCGACCGATTACGACGAACTGCCACGCGAGGAACTTGTCGACATCATGCGCCGCCTCGCCGACAAACTGCCCCTGCCGGACGCCGTGAAAGACCCCTCGCCGGTGGCGGGCGTACAGCGCAAGATCGCATTGACGGAAATTTCCGACGGAAGCTACGGCTTGCCGAAAGCGGGCCTGCGCGTGCCGACAACGCATATATTGAAAGTGCCGGAGCGCGGACGGGAGCGGGAAGCGCTGCAGGAGGCCGCCGCCACAAGGCTGGCGCGCGCGGCGGAGCGTGACGTCGCCACTCCCACCCTCTTCGAGATCGGGGATGAGACGGGACTTCTGAGCCTGCGCTTCGACCGTCGCATCGCGCGGGGCGCCGTGACACGCGTCCATCAAGAGGATTTCTGCCAGGCGCTCGGCCTGCCCGCGTCGATGAAATACGAACGGCGCGGCACGGACGCCGCGCGCTTTTCGGCCGCCGCCGTTTCGGACCTGCTCGGCCGCACCAATGCGCCGGCGAAAGAACGGCGGACTTTCATGTTGTCGGCATTTTTCAACCTTGCCATCGGCAACACCGACAATCACGCCAAGAACCATGCGCTGCTTTACGACGCGGGGTCCGCGCCGCGACTCGCGCCGCTTTACGACCTGCAACCGGTGCGGCTGACCGGCCGCTATACCGACGAACTGGCCTTCCGCATCGGCGGCACCGACCGCTTCGACAGCATGACGGCGGACGACATTGCCGGCTTCATGGGCCGATTCGGACTGCGCAGCGCGGCGGCGCGGCGGCGCTTCATCGAGGGCGAGGTCGGACCGATGCTGGAGGCGCTGGATGCGGCGGCGTCGGAACTGCCGCAGCACGGCCTGAAAGACTTCGACGACCTGATCGGCCGGGAGGTCGCGCGGCTCGCGGACTTGCTCGGGCTCGATCTGACGATCCGGGAGCGGGATTATTTCACGGAACGTGGCGGCGGCTGGCCCACGCTGAGCTGACCCCCCTTTTCCCGAGCCCGCCCCGCCCCCATATAAGCCCTCTTGCCGGGGGCGGCATTCGGTCACGGCAAGTTGTCCCCGGGTACCTGAGCGGTTTGCTATGATATCGGCTTGGCAGAGCCGAGAGACACGACCGAAAGCACGAGACGAAGGGGTTCGACAATGGCCGAGGACGACGCGAACAAGCCCGCCGGCAAGCTGCCCGCCAAAGCGGCGGCAAAGCCGGCCGCCGGCCAAACACCCGGCAAGGCCGTGGCGCGGCTCGCGCCGGCGCCGAACCCGGAAGGCTCGCTGTCGCGCTACCTGCAGGAAATCCGCAAATTCCCGATGCTGGAGCCGCAGCAGGAATACATGCTGGCCAAGCGCTGGCGCGAGCACGAGGACGCCGAGGCCGCGCACCAGCTGGTGACCTCGCATCTGCGCCTCGTCGCCAAGATCGCCATGGGCTATCGCGGCTATGGGCTCCCCATCGGCGAGGTGATTTCGGAAGGCAATGTCGGGCTGATGCAGGCGGTGAAGCGCTTCGAGCCGGAGCGCGGCTTTCGGCTCGCGACCTATGCGATGTGGTGGATCCGCGCCTCGATCCAGGAATATATCCTGCGCTCCTGGTCGCTGGTGAAAATGGGCACGACGGCAGCGCAGAAGAAGCTCTTCTTCAATTTGCGCAAGGTGAAGGGCCAGATCCAGGCGATCGAGGACGGCGATCTGCGCCCCGAACAGGTGAAGGAAATTTCCGAACGCCTCGGCGTCACCGAAGACGAAGTGGTGTCGATGAACCGGCGCATGTCGGGCCCGGACAATTCGCTGAACGCGCCCTTGCGGCAGGATAGCGAAACCGGCGAGTGGCAGGACTGGCTGGTCGACGACACCGCCGACCAGGAAGTGACGCTGGGCGAGGAACAGGAACTCGAACAGCGCCGCGAAATGCTGGCCGCCGCGATGGAAACGCTGAACGAGCGCGAGATGCACATTCTGACCGAGCGGCGGCTGAAGGACGAGCCGGCGACGCTGGAAGACCTTTCGCAGGAATATGGCATCAGCCGCGAGCGCGTCCGCCAGATCGAGGTGCGCGCCTTCGAGAAGCTGCAAAAGGCCATGAAAGCCGCCATGCGCGCCGAAGCCGACACCCGCCGCGAGGCGCTGGCGGATTTCTGATCCGGAGACGGATGATTCCTTTCTTCCCACCCTCCCCTTGAGGGAGGGTCGACAAAATTCGAGCGGAACGCGAAGAATTTTTCGGGGAGGGGTAAGCGTGGAACTTCCGCGCATAATCGACAACGCGCCATTCGCCGATAGCGGAGAACCCCTCCCCAAACGGACCCATCTTGTCTGTCTTTGCAGACAAGCTGCAAAGTGGTCCGTTTGACCCTCCCTCAGGGGGGGACTTATATACCTTGCAAACCCAAATGCTTTCCCCTATATTGAGGGCATCAAAGGAGCAAGGCGATGTCCATTCTGTCCAAAGCATACTTTCACGATGAAGCGGCGGCTTACGCAAAGCTGGAAGCGATCATCTGGCCGGAAGGCCCGGTATGCCCGCACTGCGGCTGCATGGGCAGGATTTACAAGATCAAGGCGAACCCGGAGAAGCGCATCCGCCTCGGCCTGCACAAGTGCGGCGATTGCCGTAAGCAGTTCACCTGCACCGTTGGCACGGTTTTCGAGGCGTCCAAGGTCAAACTGAATCTGTGGTTTCAGGCGGCGTATCTCATGGCCTCGTCCAAGAAGGGCATTTCGGCCCACCAGCTTCACCGCACCTTGGGCGTGACCTACAAGACGGCTTGGTTCATGGCGCACCGCCTGCGCGAAGCCATGCGCGTCATGCACATTGAGCCGATGGGCGGTGAGGGCAAATTCGTTGAAGCCGACGAAACCTACATCGGCGGCAAGGAAACCAACAAACACCGCTCCAAGCGCAACAGCAAGAACATCGGCGGAATGGGCAAGGAAATCGTGTTCTCCCTAGTGGAGCGCGAAGGCCGCGTCCGCTCCCATCATGTGCCGAGCGTGACGGCCAAGACGCTGCGCCCGATCCTTGTTGCTCAACTGGACGCCAAGACGTTCCTTATGACCGACGACGCGGGCCAGTACCGCCACATGAAGCGCGACTTTGCCCATGAGACGGTCAATCACGGCGCGGGTGAGTATGTGCGCGGCGATGCCCACACAAACACGGTTGAAGGCTATTTCTCGGTTCTCAAGCGCGGCATTGTGGGCACGTATCACCATGTTTCGCAGCAGCACTTGAAGCGGTATCTGGCGGAGTTTGATTTCCGTTATAACGAGCGCATGTCGCTTGGCGTGAACGATGCCGCTCGCGCTGACCGCGTCCTTCATGGTATTGTTGGCAAAAGACTTATGTACCGGGACTCATAATGGGCGCGCGCCAAGGACATAACGATCCGCTTCTAGCTGGCTTCTTCAGCGTGTCCGAAGCCGCGCGCCTGCTCGGGGTTAAGCAAGTCCATATTCGTGGTTGGATAAATGGCTACGCAAATAGCACTGCAGGGCCAGTGATTAAGCGCGATTTTGACGATCAGCGTACGGTAAGTTTCTTGGACCTGATGGAATTGCGCTTCATTGCATTTTTCCGGGCTCAAGGTGTTTCCATGCCAACCATCCGTCGAGCGTCCGAACGCGCGCGAAAAGAATGGCGTGTGCAGCACCCTCTTGCTTTGTCTTCCGCGAAATATGTCACAGACAGGAAGAAGGTTTTTGCGACAGCCGCTGAGGAAACAGACGATCCCGTTGCGTGGGATATGGCCAGCGGTCAGCATGAAATGTGGGGCACGATTGAACAGACGATTGAAAAGGGAGTCTTGTTCGATCCAAAGAACTATTTGGCCAAGGTTTGGCGTCCGCTGCCCGCCCAATTCCCAAACGTGGTCATCGATCCTCGAATAGCGTTCGGGCGGCCCGTTGTTGCTGGAACGCAGGTGCCGACATCGGTTTTGTTCCGCCAATGGAAAGCGGAAGGGCATACAGATCGCGTGGCCAAGTGGTTTGATGTTTCGACGGAAGTCGTATCGACCGCCGTCGAATACGAGTTGGTGGCCGCTTGAAGATACGCGGAGACGAGCATCTGTCCCCGTATATCGTGAAAGCAATTCGCGACTTGGCCCTGAGTCCTGGTTTTGAAATTTCGTCAGTCCACGAACTTGGGCAGAAAGGGGTATCTGACGTTCATTGGATTACAGCTTTCGCGAAAGAAGGTGGCCACGCAATTCTGTCAGCAGACACTGACTTTTTATCTCTCGCACCGCAGGTTAATGCAGTCTTCGATACCGGCTTGCGTATAATTCATATGCCTCATAAGTGGGGAAACGCCAAAGGACACATGCAAGCGGCGTTCATTCTTCAATGGTGGAAGCGCATTGAAGATGCGGTGAAGACAATGAAGCCACGGGAATGTTTGCGTCCGGAGTGGAACATCAGTGAGTCAGGTAAGTTGAAGAGGATTTCAATTGACTTCCAAAAAGCGCAGCGCGCCCGCCGAAAAGGCAAAGCCTGATGATCAAGCGGACCGCTTCAAGCAAGCGGCGAAGGAAGTAGGCGCGGACGAATCCGAAGCCGCCTTCGAGGATAAGCTGCGAAAGCTGGCAAAGGCGAATCCGCCCGCCCAACAGGGCCGGAAATGAGGCGATTGACGCGTGCATCCGTCGCGCTGGCCCTGTTTCTGGCCGCGTGTGGCGATGATGCCCCGGAGCACTACTACGTCCTATGCGAAGACAAGGACGGCGCGGGATGGAACCTTGTCGATTACGAGCATGACGAAAAGGGCTTCCTGATAGCCTGCACGTATCAATCCCCGGACAGACAACAGATTTACACTGCTCGATGCACTAGCGCCGGGTGCGACTAACCATCATTAGGTTTGCAAAGTATACTACTCCCCTCAGGGGGAGGGTGGAAGGGGCCGAAATGGCGTCGTTTGGCCGGCGGCGGGCGGATTTAAGGCGAAATTAACAACGTTTTGTTCAGTTTTGGGCCGCAGACTCACGGCCCATGAGCATCGAACGGACATCCACCGCGGCCGCGCCCGCCTACGGGGCGACGACCGCGCTTTATGCCGCAACGCTGGCCGGCTCCGCCCTGCTGATCTTCTGGGTGCAGCCTTTTTTCGCCCGCGCGCTGCTGCCGCATGCCGGCGGGGCGGCGGCCGTCTGGCTGGTGGCGCTGGTGTTCTTTCAGGCCGCATTGCTGGCGGGCTATGCTTACGCGCATCTGCTCAGGCTTTATCTGCCGCTGAAGGGCCAGGCGGCGCTGCACCTGCTGCTGCTCGGCATCGGCGCGGTGTGGTTTCTGCCGCCGGGGCTGGGCGAGGGTTTCGCGCTCGACCCGGCCGCGCCGGCAACGGGCCTCATCGCCGCGCTTGTCGTCCATCTCGGCCTGCCCTTCGCGCTTCTGTCGGCGACCGCGCCGCTGCTGCAGCACTGGTTCGCGGACAGCAATCATCCGCAGGCGGATAATCCCTACTGGCTCTATGCGGCGAGCAATGCCGGCTCGCTGGCGGCCCTTGCCGCCTATCCCTTCCTGATCGAACCGGCGCTGACGCTCGGCGCGCAGGGCCGGCTGTGGACGGCGCTCTACGCCGCGGTCTTCATCGGCACCGGCGCCGCCGCCATCGCGGCGATGCGCGGCGCGCCTGCGGCACCGCATGCCGGCGTGGCGGCCCCGCGCGGCACCCTGCGCGAACGCCTCGGCTGGCTCGTCTATGCCGCCATGCCGACCGCGCTGCTCGCCGCCGTGACGACGCATATCACCACCGACATCGCCGCCTTCCCGCTGCTCTGGGTGCTGCCGCTGGGGCTTTATCTGGCGACCTATATCGCCGCCTTTGCCGGCTGGCCGGTGCCGCTGGCGCGCCTCGGCCTTGCCGCCGGTCCGGCGCTGGCGCTGCTTGTCGTTTCGATGTGGTTTTCAAAGACCGGCTTCGGCTGGCTGCTGGCGGCGAACCTCGCGGCTTTCACAACGCTCGCCTTTGTCTGCCACGCAACGCTTTATGCGCGCCGCCCGGCACCGGCGCGTCTCACCGAGTTTTATCTGATGCTGGCGCTGGGCGGCGTCTGCGGCACGAGCGCCGCCGTCTTCCTGCCGCCGCTGATCTTTTCAGGCCCGCTCGAATATCCGCTGCTGCTGGCCGCCGCCTGCCTGCTGCTGCCCGGCCGCGCGACGGCCGTGCTGACAAGCCGCGCCGGCGCCGTCAAACTCGCCCGCGCGCTCGGCCTGCTTCTTGCCGGCATATTCATCGTCGCCGCATTGCCCGATCCCTACGGGCTGTCGCCGGTGGGCCTCGCGCTGCTCTTCGCCGCGATCTTTGCGACGGTCGCCACCGTCTTCGCGGCCATGTCGAAATTTCCGGCGCTGCTGGCGCTGTTGCTGCTCGGCGCCTGGTTCGCCGGTCCCGACAGCGGCGACGCCGGAAAAACCGGCAGCAAAGTGTGGGGCGGCCGCAGCTTTTTCGGCTCCTATTCGGTCATGGCCGACCATACCAATCGCGGCTTTCATTTCATGAGCGGCACGACCGCGCATGGCTTCGAGCGTCAGGACGTGACGCGCGAAAGGCCCGAGCCCGCCACCTATTATCACGCGCGCGGACCGCTCGGCCGGATGATGACCGGCATCGGCGCCCGCTTCGGCAGCATCGGCGTGCTCGGCCTCGGCATCGGCAACATGGCCTGCCACGCACGGCCCGGACAGGACTGGACCTTCTACGAAATCGACCCGCTGGTGGCGGAACTCGCGCGCGACCGCCGCTTCTTCCACTCGCTCGAAACCTGCGCACCGGACGCGCGCATCGTCACCGGCGACGGCAGGCTGAAAGTCGCGGCCGAACCGGCGGCGCGTTTCGACCTGCTGGTGATGGACGCCTTCTCGTCGAACGCCGTGCCCGTGCATCTGCTGACCCGCGAGGCCTTCGACATCTATGGCCGCGCGCTCGCCGAAGGCGGCGTCATCCTGGTCAATGTCTCGAACCGGCATCTCGATCTGGCGCCGGTGGTGGCGCGCACGGCGGCCGAAGCGGGTTTTCTGGCGCTCGAACAGAATTTCAACCCCGAACCGGCGCGCGAGAACGAGGTGCTGGCCTATTCCTCGCGCTGGGTGGCGCTGGCGCGCGACGCCGGAACGCTTGCCGATGTGGCCGCGACCGGCCCCTGGGTCGAGGTCCGCGGGCGGGCCCGCGCCCCGCTATGGACCGACGACCACGCCAGCCTTTTCGGCGCGTTGTACTGAGGCGAAGACCCTCAGGCCGTGATGCCCACCGGACAGGCGATGCCGAGGCCGCCCAAGCCGCAATAGCCATTGGGGTTTTTCGCGAGGTACTGCTGGTGGTAGTCCTCGGCGAAATAGAATTCCGGCGCGTCGAGGATTTCGGTGGTGATGTCGGGGAAGCCGCGCTTTGAAAGCTCGGCCGCGTAGGCCGCACGCGACGCCTCGGCGGCTTTGCGCTGCGCCTCGGAAAACACATAGATGCCGGAGCGGTATTGCGTGCCGACATCGTTGCCCTGACGCATGCCCTGCGTCGGGTTGTGGCTCTCCCAGAAAAGTTTCAAGAGCGCCTCGTAGGACACCTTAGTCGGGTCGAAGACCGCGAGCACGACCTCGTTGTGGCCGGTGAGGCCGGAGCAGACTTCCTCATAGGTCGGATTGGGCGTGAGGCCGGCGGCGTAACCGGCCGCCGTGACCGAGACGCCCGGCTGTTGCCAGAACTTGCGCTCGGCGCCCCAGAAACAGCCAAGGCCGAACATCGCCTTCTCGTGACCTTCGGGGTAAGGCCCTTTCAGCGCCGCGCCATTGACGAAATGGCGGCTCGCCGTCGGGATTTCGAAGTCGCGGCCCGGCAATGCCTGACCGGGCGCCGGCATCTCGGTTTTCTTGCGCAGGTTGAACATGGGGGCACCTCCCTTCGAGGGGCGGAAATGGGGGCAGACCTCTGATGTAGGTCAGCTTAGGCCCGCCGGAAAGGTCTGTCAGCCCTGACCCGCGCGACGGCCGGCGGCCTGCCTTGCCCCTCGGGCAGGCTCCGGGCAAACTGCGGCAAAAGACCGGTAATTCAGGGAGAAACAAGGCCATGACCCAGCATGATCTCGTGATCCGGGGCGGCATAATTGTCGACGGGACGGGCGCGAAGCCCTTTACCGGCGACGTGGCGATCGACGGCGGCACGATCAGCGCGGTGGGCCGCGTGGAAGGCCGGGGAAAGCGCGAGATCGACGCGGGCGGCCTGCTCGTCACGCCGGGCTTTGTCGACATCCACACCCATTACGACGCGCAGGCGACCTGGGATCCCTTTCTCACGCCCTCATCGCAGCATGGCGTGACAACGGTGGTGATGGGCAATTGCGGCGTCGGCTTCGCGCCGGTGAAGCCGGAAGCACGGGGCGAACTCATCGACCTCATGGAAGCGGTGGAGGACATTCCGGGCGCGGCGATGCATGAAGGCATCAAATGGGAATGGGAGAGCTTTCCGGAATTTCTCGACGCGCTCGACAAGCGCCGCTTTGCCGCCGACATCGGCACGCATATGCCGCATTGCGCGCTGCGCGTCTATGTGATGGGCGCGCGCGGCATCGACAACGAGCCCGCGACGCCGGCGGACATTGCCCGGATGCGCGACCTGACCTACGAGGCGATGCAGGCCGGCGCGCTCGGCTTCTCGACCTCGCGCACGGATCTGCACAACACGCTGAAGGGCGACCCGGTGCCCGGCACGCTGGCGGCAAACGACGAACTCTTCGGCATCGCCGATGCGCTGAAAGCGCATGGGTCGGGCGTCTTCCAGATCGCGGCGACGCACCGCGAAATGGAAAAGGAATTCGACTGGATGCTGAAAATGGCGAAGGAGACCGGCCGCATGGTCACCTTCCAGGTGCAACAGATCGACGAAGCGCCGGAGCTTTACAAAAAGATGCTGGCGCATCTCGACCGGGCGCGCGCCGAAGGCGTGACCAACATTCGCGGCCAGCATTCGGGGCGGCCTGTCGGCCTGCTGATGGGCTGGCAGACATCCGTGCATCCTTTTATCGGCTTCCCGGAATATCAGCCCTATGCGCAGATGCCGTTCAACGAACGCGTGGAGAAGCTGAAAGACCCCGAGGTCCGCGCGAAAATCGTGAACGGGAAGAATATCGACAAGCTCGGCGCTTTCGGCCAGTTCATCACGACCTCCTTCCACAAGATGTATCCGATGGGCGAGCGCGAAAATTACGAGCCCGCGCCGGACGACTCGATCGCCGCCGTAGCGAAGCGCACGGGCAAGACGCCCGCCGAAACCGCCTATGACGCGATGATGCTGAACGGCGGCCAGGCGCTGATCTATTTCCCGCTTTTCGGCTATTCGACCAACGACTACACGGCCATCGAAGAGACGCTGCGCCACCCGCAGACCGGCATCAGCCTGGCGGATGGCGGCGCGCATGTCGGCGCGATCTGCGACGGCGGCACGCCGACCTTCATGCTGACGCATTGGGCGCGCGACCGCACGCGGGGACCGAAGCTCCCCATCGAGGAGATCGTCCGCATCCAGACGAAGGACACGGCGGAACAATACGGCCTCTTCGACCGCGGCGTGCTGAAACCCGGCATGAAGGCCGATGTGAACGTGATCGATTTCGAGAATCTGACCATGCCGCAGCCTGTGATGGTGTTCGACCTGCCCGCCGGTGGAAGACGGCTCTGGCAAGGCGCGAAGGGCTATCGCGCGACGATCCTCTCGGGCGTCGTCGTGTCGGAAAACGATGAGCCGACGGGCGAATTTCCGGGCAGGCTCATTCGCGGCGTGCAGGGGAAGGCGCGCGCGGAAGGCGCGGCGGCTTAAGGCTTCGACCTTCCGAGAAATGCCGCCAGCTCGGCCCAGGGCGCGACCGACCAGTAGCGCGTGGCGGCGCCCGACGGCGAGGTGAGGACGAAGATTTCCGAACGCTTGTAGGGGCGCGGCTGGCGGCCATGAGCAAGCTGTCCGGTCGGCATTCGCAAAAAGACGCTCGCCGCTTTTTTCGAGGTGAAGGCGATGGCGCGCGGCGCGCAACGCCCGATCGCCGCCTCGAAACGCGGAATGTCGAATTGCTCGGGCGCGATTTCATGGTCCATGCCCGCGGCGAGCTTCGCCATGTCGGTGAAGCCGATGCCGAGCCTGACGAGATCGGGAAATTCGTGCGGCTGATAGAGGCGCGGCGTCAGCCCGACGTCGTGCAACGTGCGCCAGAAGCGGTTGCCGGGATGCGCGTAATAGGCACCGACCGCCGCCGAACGCCGCCCCGCCGCCGTGCCGACAAAAACGACATCGAGACCGGGCACCAGAACGTCCGGCAGTTTTTCGCGGCTGATCGTGTTGCGCCGGGGCATCAAACCTCTTCGGGCGCACAACCGAATTTCGGCGGATGGCGTTGCGCGAGATCGAGCGAGGCGGGAACCGGAAAGGCGATGGAGGGGTCGATCATGGAAAGACATACGTTTCATTTCAGGAGCGCGCCGGATTGTACAGATTTTCCATTTCGCATCATACGCTTGCGCGAAAAGCGAGCGCAGCGGGCCGGTGATGTAGATTCGACACATCGCATGACAATTTAATTCCGGGCCCTCTACCAACGGCATTTGCCCTCTCCCCAAACGGCCGGCGCGGGCGCTTAATCGATCCGTTTTCGCATTGGCCGCACAAATGTGGGCGTACCGGCAATGCGCGATCCACTTCTATCTGGGGCACAAAAATGAAACCAATCCGGAACTACCGGACCGCGGCAACCGCCTCGGTCCTCTCGATTCTGCTTGCCGGTGTGTCGGGCACCGCGCTGGCGGAAAACGCGCCTGCGGTCAGCAAGCTGAACGGCAAGGCGGCTCTTGCCGGAACGTTCTCCGACGACGATACAACCGACGAACTCTGGGGTGGCCTGCTGCTGGGCTCGGTCACCGCGCCGCTCGGCCATGAATTCGGCTTTCAGGCCGACGGCCTTGTCGGCACGCGGGACGGCGACACCGTCGCCGGTATCGGCGGCCATCTGTTCTGGCGCGATCCGGCCAACGGGCTTGTCGGCGTCACGGCGAGCTATCTCGACGTCAATAATGACGGGGCGATACCCGACCAGAGCGTGACGCGCTTCGGCGGCGAGGCCGAATACTACGCGGAAACAGTGACCATCGCGCTTCATGCCGGCATACAGGACGGCGACAATGTGGACGACGGTTTCTACGGATCGGCAATCGGCTACTGGTACCCGAACGACAACCTCAGGCTGAACCTCGGCGCATCGAATGACCCGTCGCGCGATACGATGGGCCTCGCGGGCGTCGAATTCCAGCCCGGCTTCGCAGCCGCTCCCGGCATGACCTTCTTCGTCGACGCGGCGGCCGGCAAGGACAGCTACGTCAACCTGCTGGCCGGCGTGCGCTTCTACTTCGGCGACGACAAGAGCCTGAAGCTGCGCAACCGCGCCGACGACCCGATCGTCAATCTGCCCGGCACATCACTTACAGAGACGCCAGTGCCGGGCAATACCTGCCCGTCGGGATCGGTATGGTACATGGGCAAATGCGTGGTCCCAGGCTGATGAAAGATCGGCGGGCCGGTTCCGGCGATGGCCGGGACCGGTTCGCTGTTCTACTCCGCCGCCTTGCCGCCCAATGACTTGTTGGCCGCCTTGTTCGCCGCATCCGCCTCTTCGAGATAAATCTCGCCGCCGGAATTGCGGAACTCGCTCGCCATTTCGGCCATGCCGCTTTCGGCATAGTCGCGGACT
>JAHBYM010000035.1 GCA_019635975.1 Parvibaculum sp.
GCGCCGATGGCCGGATTGTTGCGCACCCGCGCCTGAAAGACCGCGCGCCATGAATTGTTGAAGTCCGATACCTGCCAGTCCATCCACGCCTCGATCCGTGCGCGGGCCTTCGCCTCGGCGGGCAGCAGGTCGTCGCGGCCCCGGCTTGCCGCGAGATAGCGCAGGATCGCGTTCGACTCCGCCAGCACGAAGTCCTCATCCTTGATGACGGGCACCATGCCGAACGGATTGATCGCGCGGAACGCGGGCTCCGCCGTCGAACGGAAAGCCCCGCCCCAATCCTCGCGCGTGAAGGCAAGGCCGAGCTCCTCGCAAAGCCAAAGCACCTTCCGCACATTGATCGACCCGGCATGGCCGCAGATTTTCAGCATCGTGATCGTTCCCGGATATCCTTCCCGTCAAGAAAACGCCACCTGTTGCCGCCCGATCAACCGCCCAATTGTACCCGCCACAATTTTCCGCTGGCCGCTCCCCCGCGACTCGTGCTTCCTTTCGCGCGGCGCGTCCCGCGATCCTTCGGAACAAGTCCCATGACACCTGCGTCTCCTGCAGCCCCCGCGAGCGAGGCCGCGCTCGGCGCGTCGGCGGCGGCCGCCGGCTATCTGCTCTGGGGCCTTTCGGTCATCTATTACCGCCAGCTTGCCCATGTCGTGCCGATGGAAATTCTGGCCCATCGCGCGCTCTGGAGCCTGTTGCTGGTCGCGGTCTGCGTCCTCGTCTTCGGGCGGCGCGCGCAATTGATGGCGGTGCTGCGCGACCGCCGCGCCATGGGCGTCCTCGCTCTCACCGCCGCGATCATCGGCTCCAACTGGCTGGTCTTCATCTGGGCCGTCAATTCAGATCGCATCCTCGAAACCAGCCTCGGCTATTTCATCAACCCGCTGATGAGCGTGCTCGCCGGCGTGGCTCTGCTCGGCGAGCGCCTGTCGCGCGCGCAGAAGCTCGCCATCGCGCTCGCCGCCGCCGCCGTTCTCTATTTCACCTTCGCGCTTGGCTTCGTGCCCTGGGTGTCGCTCTTTCTCGCGGTCAGCTTCGCCGCCTATGGCTATCTGAAAAAGATCGTCCGCGCCGAAGCGCTCGAAGGGCTCTTTGTCGAGGTCGTCATCCTCGCGCCTTTCGGCATCGCCTGGCTCTTCTGGATGTCGGCGCATGGCGGGTCCGTCTTCGGCAATGTCGATCCTTACACGGACATTCTGCTGATCCTGACCGGGCCGATGACCGCCGTGCCGCTGCTGCTCTTCACCTATGGCGCCCAGCGCATCCGCCTGACGACGCTCGGCCTGATGCAATATATGGTGCCGACCGCCTCCTTCCTGATCGCCGTGTTCCTCTATGGCGAGCCCTTCGGCATCGGCCAGCTCGTCACCTTCGGCCTCATCTGGGTGGCGCTGGCGCTTTTCAGCTTCGACACTTTTGTCCGCGAGCGCGAATTGCGCCGCGCCGCGAACCTCAAAAACCGGGGATAAGTTTTTTCCGCCGCGGCGGATTCCGCCCCGCGAATCGCTTCGCGCATCCGCGCACCGCTCAAAACCGGGGATAAATAATTTCATCGCCGGGGATAAGTTGCACTTATCCCCGCCGCTCGTCCGTACACGGAACGAAGTTATCCCCGATTGTGACAGTTTTTTGACAGTTCGATGACAGTTGCTGTCAGAGTGCCGCCTCGATGCGCGGGATAACGTCCTCGATCCGGTCCACCACCGAATAGATGCGCCGGATGTCGGAGCGCGCGAAGCCGGCCTTGATGATGTGGTCGAGAAGTTCGATCAGCGGGTCCCAGAAGCCGTTTAGGTTCACAATAACAATGGGTTGGCTGTGCCGCCCGAGCTGCGCCCAGGTCAGCATCTCGACCGTTTCCTCCAGCGTCCCGATGCCGCCGGGCAGGGCGACAAACGCTTGCGCGCGCTCGAACATCGCCTGCTTTCGCTCATGCATGCTGTCGGTGACGATCAGTTCCGTCACATCGTCGAGCTGCACCTCGACTTCCGTCAGGAATTTCGGAATGATTCCAGTGACTTGCCCGCCTTCCGCCAGCACCGCCCGCGCCACCGCGCCCATCGTCCCGACGCCGCCGCCGCCATAGACGAGGCGTACATTGGCGCGTGCCATCAAACGTCCGAAAGCATCCGCCGCCTCCATGAAGTGAGGCGCGCGTCCGGTGCCGGAACCGCAATAGACGCACAGGCGTTCGAGTTTCATCGGGCTTAAGCCTTTTTCAGCGTTGGGTTTATCGTCGCGGAGCATTCACATTGGTGCCGTATTTGCAAGTTACGCGATAGACTGTGCGTTGCGCGGAATGCGTCTCATTCCGGCACGCGCACCAACGGGCAGGGAACACGGAAATGAAACTCGGAGCGATCCTCGGCGCCTTTGCGGTGGCCCTCGCGCTGCTGGCCGCGGGCTATTGGTTCTTTCTGCGCGGCGATGGCGTTCCGGCGCCCGCCGATGTCGCGGTCGAGGGTCAAGTACCTGAAGACATTGATATTTTCGACGAAACCGCCGATCCCGCCATCCCCACATTCGACATCGTCCGCGTCGAGCGCGACGGCGCGACGCTCGCCGCCGGCCGCGCCCTTCCGGGCGCCCGCGTCGCGGTGAAAGCCAATGGCGAAGTGGTCGCCGAGGTCACCGCCGACGACCGCGGCGAATGGGTCGCCGTCCTCGACGAACCGCTGAAACCCGGCAATGTCGAGCTTCGCCTCACCGCCACCAATCCGGACGGCAGCACCCGAGACAGCCGACAGGTCGTCTCCGTCGTCGTCCCCGACCAGCCCGACAAGCCCGCCCTCGTCGTCCGCAGCGAGCCCGGCAAGGCAAGCGTTGTCCTGCAAGGGCCGGGCGTTCCCTCCGATGCCGGCAGCCTGATCCTCGAAACCGTCGACTACGACGAAGACGGCAACCTGATCATCTCCGGCCGCGCCGATGCCGGCGCCACCGTGCGCGTCTATGTCGGCGGCGATCCGGTCGGCCAGACCACCGCAAGTCCCTCCGGCCGCTGGGAACTCCGCCCCGACGTCGAAATCGCGCCCGGCCAGTATGCGCTCCGCGTCGACCAGCTCGACGAGGAAGGCCGCGTCGTCGGCCGCGTGGAAGTGCCCTTCGAGCGCGGCGAACCCTCGGCGGTCCTTGCGGCGCTGAAAGAGGGCAAGGTTGTCATCCAGCCGGGCAACAACCTCTGGAACATCGCCCACCGGCTCTACGGTTCGGGCTTCCGCTACACGGTCATCTACGAGGCCAACAAGGACCAGATCCGCGATCCGGACCTGATTTATCCGGGTCAGGTCTTCGCAACGCCGGCCGGCGACCGCTAAATGCCTGTTGCGGTTCGCAAATAGTCGCTTATCTAGAGGGATGAACGACGCCCCGTCCGGGTTCCGGGCGGGGCGTCGGCGCTTGCCGTGCCCCTCGAAACCGGAGACCCTCGGCGACAATGTCCAGGCACATGAGCCGCAATACACAAGGCGGAATGCCGCCGCTGACCCCGCGCGGCCACTGGTGGACGCTCGCCTCGGTGCTGCCGCGTCTCTGGCCCGCCGGCCGGTCGGACCTGCGCACCCGCGTCGTCATCGCCATGATCGCGCTGATCGGCGCCAAGGCCGTCACCGTCTATGTGCCCTTCCTCTACAAGGAAGCCGTCGACCGCCTCTCGCCGGAAACGGCCGCCGCGGCGGCTGTCGTCGTGCCAGTGATGCTGATCGTCGCCTATGGCGTAGGCCGCATCCTGATGGTGGCGCTCGCCCAGCTGCGCGATGCCGTATTCGCGAAAGTCGGCCAGAACGCCGTGCGCGAGCTCGCGGTCGAGACCTTCCGCCACCTCCACGCCCTCTCCCTGCGCTTCCATCTCGAGCGCAGAACCGGCGGCTTGTCGCGGGTTATCGAGCGCGGCACCAAGGGCGTCGACTTCCTGCTGCGCTTCTCGCTGTTCAACATCGTGCCGACGATCATCGAACTTATCCTCGTCTGCATCATCCTCGCTTATGCTTTCGACATCTGGTACGCGGTCGTCACCGCCGCCACCGTCATCGTCTACATGATTTTCACCTTCGCCGTTACCGAGTGGCGCACGCGGTTCCGCCGCCAGATGAACGACCTCGATACCGAAGCCAACACCAAGGCGGTCGACAGCCTGCTCAACTACGAAACGGTCAAATATTTCGGCAACGAAAACCACGAGGCAAAGCGCTTCGACCGCTCGATGGCGGGCTATGAGCACGCGGCGGTCAAGACGACGACATCGCTTTCGCTGCTCAACACCGGCCAGACGCTGATCTTCACGGCCGGACTCGCGGCGCTGATGCTGATGGCCGCGCAAGGCATCGCCGCCGGCGTGCTGACCGTCGGCTCCTTCGTCATGGTCAATGCCTATCTGATTCAGCTCTACCAGCCGCTCAACCTGCTCGGCACGGTCTACCGCGAAATCCGTCAGGCCCTGATCGACATGGAGACCATGTTCGACCTGTTGCAGGTGCCGCCGGAAATCCGCGACGCGCCGGATGCGCGCCCGCTGGACGTGAAGGGTGGCGAACTTGTGTTCGAGAATGTCGGATTTTTCTACGATCCCGACAGACGCATCCTCGACAATGTGTCCTTTCGCGTCCCCGCCGGCCGCACACTTGCCATTGTCGGTCCGTCGGGCGCCGGCAAGTCGACGATCTCGCGGATTCTCTATCGTTTCTACGACATCGCCGAAGGCAGCGTCCGCATCGACGGTCAGGACATCCGTGACGTGACGCAAACGACGCTCCGCGCCGCCATTGGCATGGTCCCGCAAGATACGGTGCTCTTCAACGACACCATCCGCTACAACATTCGCTACGGGCGGCCCGATGCGACCGACGCCGAAGTCGAGGCGGCGGCGCGGCTGGCGCAGATCGCCGGCTTCATCGAACGCCTGCCGAAAGGCTATGAAACGCGTGTCGGCGAACGCGGCCTGAAGCTCTCGGGCGGCGAGAAACAGCGCGTCGCCATCGCCCGTACGATCCTGAAGAATCCACCGATCCTGCTGCTCGACGAGGCAACTTCGGCGCTCGACACACATACCGAAAAGGAAATACAGACGGCGCTGAAGGGTATTTCCGAGAACCGGACGACGCTGATTATCGCCCATCGCCTGTCGACGGTCATCGACGCCGACGAAATTCTGGTGCTGGAACACGGCAGGGTGATGGAGCGCGGCCGCCACGAAGTGCTTCTCGCGCAAGGCGGCATCTATGCGGCAATGTGGAACCGCCAGCGCGAAGCGGATGCCGCCCGCGAAAAGCTCGAAGCAATGCCCGCAAGTGCCGCGCCGCAGGCAGCCGAACTTGAGTCCGATCCGGTGGAGCCGCTGACAACGGCCGATTCCGGTTACGCTTAACCTCAAGGGCCGGGCGGAGTACACTTGGCCCAAGTTCCCAGGTAGACCGCCAGATTAAAGAGAAAGACGCTCATGGATGCACTGACTTCGATTCTGACCCCGATCCATAAGGAAGGCCACCGCTGGGTCATCATCTTTGCCGCAGCAACGATCGTCCTCTTTCTGATCTGGAATCCGCTGGGATGGATCGGCGTGATCCTGACGCTCTGGTGTCTCTATTTTTTCCGCGATCCCGATCGCGTCACCCCGTCGCGCGACGGGCTGGTCATCAGCCCGGCCGACGGCGTCGTCAACATGATCACGGAAGCCTCGCCGCCGGAAGAGCTCGGCCTCGGCGACATGACACGAACCCGCGTCAGCATCTTCATGAACGTCTTCAATTGCCACGTGAACCGGGCGCCGGTCGCCGGCAAGGTGAAACGCGTCGCATACAGGCCCGGTCTCTTTCTCAATGCCGATCTCGACAAGGCAAGCGATGCCAACGAACGCAATTCGCTGCTGATCGAGCGCGCCGACGGTGAGCAGGTCGTCGTGGTCCAGATCGCCGGTCTCGTCGCGCGCCGCATCGTTTGCGACGTCGCCGAAGGCGTCGATCTCGCGGCGGGCGAGCGTTTCGGCATCATTCGTTTCGGCAGCCGCCTTGATGTATATTTGCCGGTCGGGGCAATTCCGCTGGTCGCGGTCGGACAGACCTCCATCGGCGGCGAGACCGTGCTGGCCGATTCGATTTCGGTGGAACCGCACCATGTCTGAGTTTCGAATAAAGGCGAGGTAACGAAGATGGCCGGTCCCGTTCCGCCATTCGAACCACGTCCCGGCGCCGGTTTCCGCGCCGGCGAAAGCTTGCGTACGCGCCGCGCCCGTCAGTTCGCGCAACTGCCCGTTCGTACGATCATTCCCAACGCGTTGACGGTGTTGGCGCTCTGCGCCGGCCTCACGGCGATCCGCTTCGCGATCGAAGGCCGGTTTGAGGCGGCCGTCGTCGCCATCATCGTCGCTTCGGTGTTCGATGCGCTCGACGGGCGCGTCGCGCGGCTGCTGCAGGGGTCGACTCGCTTCGGCGCCGAACTCGACTCGCTGACCGATTTCGTCAATTTCGGCGTTGCCCCCGTTGTCGTTCTCTATTTGTGGTCGCTTGGTGAAATCGGCGGCATCGGCTGGATCGCGGTGCTTGGTTTCTCGGTGTGCTGCGCGTTGCGGCTTGCGCGCTTCAACGTCGCGCTGGAAGACCCGGACAAACCGGCATGGACCGGTAACTACTTTGTCGGTGTTCCGGCGCCGGCCGCCGCCGGCCTCGTCATGTTGCCATTGTATCTTTCGTTCATCGGCGTCGGCTGGCTCAAGGAAGCGCCGCTTCTGATCGCGCTGCACGCGCTGGCGGTCGCCTTCCTGATGGTCAGCCAGATCCCGACTTTCTCGGGCAAACGCATGGGCCTGCGCATACGCCGCGACATGGTGTTGCCGATCCTGCTTCTGATCGGCTTCACCGCCGCTGTGATCCTCAGCTATCCGTGGTGGACTTTCATGTCGCTGGCGGCTGTTTATCTGCTGTCGATTCCCGTCGCCGTGATGCGCTATCGCCATCACAAGGCGCGCACGGCAACGCACGACCCTGAAGCGGCCGAAACGAGCGATCTGAAGCTGGATTGAGAAAGTCGGTGCGGCTCAGCGCGTCGGGCGCGCGCGGCCTTCGGTGTCGGCCTGCTCGGCACGCTCGGCGCCCAGCTTGCGAAGCACATTGCGCCGGAGCGTACCGGACGCATCGAGAATCGGCTCGACGCGATTGGTGTCGCGGGTTGTATACGCTTCGGTGTTTCGCATTTTCTGCTCCGCCGACGCTCCGGCGGCTCCATCTGTTTGGTCGTCGTCCATCTCGTCGTCACGTTGCGGCATCGACAAGCTCCGCATCTATCCCGCGCTCTTCTTCGGTTGGGGTTCCCGTCTCAATGCCGGCCGGCCGGCGCAGCGCATGGACATGCAGGAGACGGAGCATTCCGGTTTCGAGCGCCCGGCTGCGGGCCAGCCACGCATTGCCTTCACGCATCAACATGGCGGCCGTTTCTGGCGGAAGTTTGGCGTTTTGCAGGCAATCGTGGAAATGCCGCCATCCGGCATGGATAAGCGGCAGATATTCGGCGGTCAGGTCGTCAATTCTGTCGATATTGTAATGTTGGGATTCGAGCGTTTCCCGGTATTTCGCTTCCGTCCACGGAAATACCGGCGCTGCTTCGGCGTTTTGCCAGACGACAAGCATGTCGTCGTCGATCTCGTCGCGGGCAAGCACAAAATCGGTGAACATCAACGATCCGCCTTCGCGCAATGCGCGGCCCACATGCGCCAGCATTGCCGCACGATCTTCGACGGCAAACAGTGTCTCGCGCATGAAAATCGCCGCATACTGACCTTCAGGCGCGAAATCTTCGGCCGAAAATCCGTCCGGACGCGCGAGAACAGGCGCGGTTGCGGCGACGCCCGCCTGCACGGACATTTCATGCCCCGCGGCCGCAAGTTGTGCATCCGTTTCGAGCCCCTTCACCGTGACGCCGAATGTTTTCGCGACCGCGCGCATCGCGCCGCCGAGACCGGGCGCCAGGTCGAGATAGAGACCGTCTTTTTCAAACGCCAGCGGCCGCACCAGCTTGACCGCGAACTCGGGCCCGCCCGGCAGGCTGAAACCTTCGCCCCAGAGCTTCTGGATGATATCGATGCGGCCGAGAACCAGCGCCTCCGGGGCCTCCGGTGCGGCGGCGGCAACGGCAGGTTGCACGACGGTCTTCGGCTGTACGGCTACGGGTGCCTTGGCCTTTTTCGTTTTCTTTTTCTTCTTTCGCCGGGCAACGCCCTTGGCGCGCGCGACGTCGTCGGTATCCATGCCTTCCCACCAGGCGATCAGCCGCAGCAGGCCTTCCATGACGATTCCCGTCTCGGTCGAGCGTGCTTTTTTGGGCGGGCTCTTTTTGTCTCCCTTGGAATCCGATACGTCCTGTTGGCCGGGCCGCTTGTCCGGATGTTCGACGAGAAACTTCTCAAGGGCTTGCCGGTGCGTGGCGCTGAGCTTGCGCATTCGCCGGAAGCGGGCGATCGCATCGCCGGACATGGATTCAAGAGCGGATGTGAAGACGGCGACCGGCATCGCCTGCAGCTCATCGCTGCCGACTGTTGCCAGGTTGACGAGCGTTGTGTCGCTCATGGTCGGTCCGCCGGTTTTCCCCAATTCCCGATGTTCCGCACCCGCTGGAAACGGTTTGTCGCGTGGCGCGGAACAGCGGTTCAGACGCCATAATATTGCCGGGTACGTTAAATCCTCGTTTCCGGCTATCTCCCAATCGTTAACGTTCTCTAAACTCACCGCTTTTCTTTGGAACGGAAATCGCTCATTTTAGCCGCGCGCTGATTGAGTTTCGGGGTGGGGCGGCGCCGTTTCATGGCCAGAGTGTTGAATCCGGTATTGTGGATGCCGCGCACGATTGTTGCGCTGTGCGTCGGCCTTTTTCTTGTTGCGGTTGCCGGCGTCTCACAATTCACCATCTCTTCGGACACGCGAGTCTTTTTCGCCCCCGACGGCGCGGGCCTCAAGGCGTTGCAGTCCTTCGACGCCCGATATGGCCAGAACAACAATGTGTTGATGGTCGTCTGGGCCGGCGGCCGCAAGGTCACCGAGCCTGATGTTCTGGCCGCCATCGGAGATCTGGTCGAGCGCGCCTGGCAGTTGCCGAATTCGACGCGCGTCGATGCGCTGACGAACTTTCCGCATGTCTCCTCCGATGCGGACAGCTTCACAGTTGCCGATCTGGTTCCGGATCCGGCCGGCGTAACGCCGGAGGAGGCGCGTGAGATCGAGCGGATCGCTCTCGACGATCCATTGATCGTCAACCGTCTTCTGGCCGAGGACGGGCGCGCGGCAGGCGTCCTCGTCAATTTCAACCTGCCGGTCGAAGCCTCGGCGGAAGTGCGGGCGATCATCGCCGCGAGCCGGGCGCTGGTCGCCGCCTTCGAGGCGGATCACCCGGGCATAGAGGTGAAGCTGACCGGCAATGTGATGCTGATGGGCACGTTCACCGAGGCCGCGCTGAACGACGTAATGGTGCTGATACCGATCAGCCTCGTCGTCACCGCGATCGTCATGTTCATTTTCGTGCGGGCCATCCTGCCGAGCATCGCTATTCTCTCTCTGCTCGGCCTTTCCAGCGCCACCGCGATGGGCGTTGCCGGCTGGTATGGATGGGAAATCAACACCGCGACCGTCGCCTGTCCGATCATCATTATGACGATCAACATGGCTTCGGCCGTCCGCATTGTCACCACGGCGCTCAGTGCGCTCGGTCGCGGGTTGGCGAAAAAGGAGGCAATTGCCGAAGCGGTGCGGATGAACCTCTGGCCGGTGACGCTAACCAACGCGACCACGATGATCGGCTTCCTGGCGATGAACCTCGCCGATGCGCCGCCTTTGCAGCAGCAGGGCAACATCGTCGCCATCGGCATCGTGATTGCCTACATCTTTACCTTCACATGGCTTCCGGCGGTGCTGGCGCTGATGCCCCTGCATCCGGCGGTCCAGCGCTCGGAAGCCGCCATGGTTTCGCTCGGCCATTTCGTGAACCGATATTACAAGGCGCTCTTCTTTCTTTGCGGTGCAGTGGTCGTTTCAA
Organism: Parvibaculum sp.; assembly: GCA_019635975.1. Classification (GTDB taxonomy): domain Bacteria; phylum Pseudomonadota; class Alphaproteobacteria; order Parvibaculales; family Parvibaculaceae; genus Parvibaculum. Next base: position 10,006 of record JAHBYM010000035.1, read on the forward strand.
GCGCGTTCTGGATCGGCAACATCCGGCTCGACGACGACTTCGCGCGGTATTTCGACTGGCGTTTCGACTATCGCCAGGCCTCGGATTTTGCCGAGGAGCGGTTGACCGGGCTGAACATCATCGAGTTCGATGTCGGCAGCGGCGAGGAGGGCGGCGTTTTCGAGCCCGAATACCAGCGGCGTCTCGCGGACTTTGAAACCTGGTTGCGCGCCCAGGAAGGTGTGGTCAGCGTTGTCGCCGTCTCGGACATCACGCGGCGCATCCACGCCGCGATGGACGCCGGCGCCGCAGCTGCCGGCGACGACATACCGGACGACCGCGAACTCATCGCCCAATACTTCCTGCTCTACGAACTATCGCTTCCCTATGGCGCCTCGCTCAATGACCAGATCAATGTCAGCCGTTCGTCGAGCCGCGTAACGGCCATTCTGCGTCACAAGACATCGAGTGAAATCAGGGCCCTCAATTCAGCGGCGGGGCAGTGGTTGTCGGCCAACGCGCCGCCTGAGATGCACAGCGCCGGCATCAGCATTAATGTGCTCTTCGCCGAATTGTCCGGCATCAATATTCGATCGATGATGTTGAGCACCGCCATCTCGATTCTTTTGATCGCCGTCATTGTGGGCCTGGCGCTGCGCAGCGCCTTTCTGGGATTTCTCAGCATCTTTCTCAACATGCTGCCTTCGCTGGTCGGCTTCGGCCTTTGGGGGTTGCTCTATCAGGACATCGGCCTCGCGGCTTCCGTCGTCACCGCCATGACAATCGGCCTCGTGGTCGACGACACGATCTACTTCCTGTTGATGTACCGGCAGGCGCGAGAGCGCGGGCTCGATCCCGAACAGTCGATCAACTACGTCTTCGCGACCGTCGGTGTCGCGATGCTGGTCATCACCGCCTCCCTGACGCTCGGCTTCGGGACGCTGGTCTTCTCCGGCTTTGAGGTCAACCGGTCGCTGGGTGCGATGACCGCACTGGTCATCATGTCCAATCTCTTCATCGATTGGCTGATGCTGCCGCCGGTGATGCGGATTGTCGAAAACAGCCGCTTGAGAGCCGCTGCACGCAGGACCTAGTGGTTGCGGAACCCACAGCATACTAGATTCATGATTCTCCCTAGACTCATGATTATGGAATCACTTAAAGCCGCCCATTAACCGCTTGTTAATATTTGTAATTTGTTAGCCCTTATGATTCCTTAAAACCGGTGTGTATGAGTTATTGGGTGGGTGGGTAAATGCGGACCTATGAGCAATTGACGGGCGCCCAGGGGCGCAAGATGTTTTATCGCGCCGAGCGGTTCAAGCCGGAACAGCTCTTTCGCGAGGCGATTCCAGCCGTCTTCATCGACGATGAGCGTGCGACTCTCAAAAATCTCAGCATGACCGGCATCGCGCTACAGAGCGCAAAGGCCGAAGGCTGGGACAATCAGATCGGTGCGGAAATGCCGTTCGAATTGCGGCTGGGCAATGCGCGTCTCTTTGGCGGTGCCGGGCGGATTCGTCGCGTCGAACCGAATGGAATCCGCACGACCGTGGCGCTCGAGTTCACCACCGGCTATCTCGATATTCCGGCTATCGTCACCGATCACGACAACCTGGTACTGACTCAGGCACTGGCCGATCCGGCATTCGGCACGTCAGAGGGCATTCTGCCGGAGTTCCAGCAGCTCTCCACCGAGATCATCAATCTTTTCCGGTCCTACAAGCAGATTCTCGAAACCTTCGAAGCGCGTCTCGCGGCAACGGGCCGCACGCGGGAGAAGTTGCTGCTCGATGCGCTGATCGCCTGCGAGGAACGGATCGTGCCGCAATGGAAAAATCTCTGGTATCGGGGCAATGACATTCTGACGCCGGTCTGGAACGACCCGGCAATGCTGGCGCGGCACAAGCGCTATGCCGAGCGCGTGCTGACACCCGACTTCATGCCGGGCGCTGTCATGAAACGCTGCTACGAGAAGCCGCTCGGCTATCCTGGCGACTACCGGATCATGAACTATGTTTATGAGTGGCAGCGCGTGGGCGACACGCCCTACGAAAAGCTGCTGCACCGCATCGGCGTCGAGACCGGCGCTTGCGTGGGAACCCGGCTGCGCATGACGCAGAAGCTGCTGGCGGAGCGTATTGCCGCGTGCGCCGGCGACACGCCGCTCAACATCTCGAATCTGGGCTGCGGTTCGGCCTACGAAGTCTACGATTACCTGAAGATCGACAGGTTGCCGTCGCCGGTCAACTTCACTCTCATCGATCAGGACGACCGGGCGTTGAACCACGCTTATGAGCACGCCTATCCGGAGGTGGTCCGCCACGCGGGCCGCGCCAAGGTGCAATGTTTGCAGGCGTCATTTGCCCAGCTTCTGAAAGCCGGTGCGCTCTTCAAGGCATTGCCGCCGCAGGACGTGATCTACAGTCTCGGCCTCTACGACTATCTCTCGGCGCGCCGCGCGCGTGCATTGACGCACGATCTCTACGCGCAGGTGAAGCCCGGCGGGAAACTCATACTCGCCAATGTCAAGAAAGGCCGCGAATCCTGCGAATGGCCACTTGAGTTCGTAACCGACTGGAGCCTCGTCTACCGTACTGAGGAGGACATGCTTGCCTTGATCGAAGGTCTCGACGTCGCCAATGTCACGGTCGAGGTCGACGCGACGAAGTGCATCTATCTGATGGTGGTCGACAAGCCGGAATAGGATTTCCGCCGGCAGGCGCCTAAAGCGCCTGTCGGACGGTCTCCTCGGCCTGCGGTGCAACGAAGCGGCTCTTGGGGAAGGTGGCTTTTACGGTCGTGCCTTCGCCGACGCGGCTTTCGAGTTCGACCGTGCCGCCATGGAGACTCATGATCTTGCGCACCAGCGGCAAGCCGAGCCCGGTGCCTTGCTGGGTGCGCGACATCGCGTCCTCAACCTGAACGAACGGTTCGAATATGCGCACGATGTCCGACGCCTTGATGCCAATGCCGGTATCGTCGACGCTGAGGACAAGATCGCCGGCATTGTTGAGCCCGAGTTCGACGCGGACCTGGCCATCTTGCGGCGTGAATTTGAGAGCGTTCGACGCCAGATTGATCGCGACCTGGTTGAACAGGCGTGGATCGGCAATGATCCAGGGAATGTCGTCCCGCACGCGGAAGGTGAGGTCGACGCCGAGTTCCGAGGCGCGCTGGCGGAACATCCGCATCGTCCGGTTGAGTGAATCGACCGGATCGATCGGTTCCTCTTCAAGTTGGAGCTTGCCGGATTCCGCCTTCGAAATGTCGAGAATGTCGTTGATGATGCTCAGCAGATGTGTGCCGCTGGACCGGATGTCGGTCGCATAGTCGACATACCGATCTTGCCCGACCGGGCCGAACATCTGGTTGGAGATGATTTCCGAGAACCCGATAATTGCGTTGAGCGGCGTGCGCAGTTCATGGCTCATGATGGCGAGGAAGTCGTTTTTGGCGCGGCTCGCGGCTTCCGAGCGGCTGAGCAGCCGCTCCGAACGGCGCTGCTCGAAACGCAGCTTTTCATTGTCCACGAAGCTTGCCCGCAACTGCCGCTCCTGCACGTAATTCAGGAACATGGCGATGCCGACGGCCGATCCCATGAAGGCGTTGTTGCTTACGAATATTTCGAAAGGCACGGGATTGACGAACAATATCACCCACTCATAGGCAAGCACTGTCGTCAGCGACACGATGGTCGGATAGAGATAGCTGAGCCGCCATACGCAATTGCTGTAGGCGATCACGACAATGAGGCCTGCATAGTAGAGATAGGCGCCCGGTGCATCCGCGATGGCCGTCATCACGACAATAACGAAGCCGGGCGCGATCATTGCGAAAGACAGCCAGCCCGAGTTCCGGTGCGTGATATGTCCGGCATAAGACAGCGCGACGAGCCCGAACAGAACCGGGCAAACAAGGCCAAAGCGCAGCAGCCATGCTTCATAGACGATTTCGGGAACGATATAGGCGTCGAGAATTCCAAAAAGAGAAAAAACGAATGCGCCCATCACCATCGACAGACGGGTGACGGATATCTGGCGCGAATAGTTGGCCTCCGCGAAATCGTTCTCAAGCTCCGCATCGCTAAAGCGCAACGTGAGCCAGTGCATCGCGAAGTCGCGTCGATCCACCGAGAGCGCGGCACTGTCATCGAGGGTCAATATATCGATCCATGCCAATGGTCGATCCTGACCGCCAGCCGATAGCCGGCAAAGCACCCAGGATCGAAGAAACATGTAGTCCCGACCTTTTTTGGCATGAGCTTCCCTAAAATCGTCTTAAATGCTTGGTTCTGCGGTGACGAAACTAAAACTTGCGCTTCACAATTAAGAGGTACTTAACCTAAGATTCCATGTGCCGGATCTGGATTCCGGCAATCCTTGACCGTTAACGAATGGATGGGGCTCCCTGTGAGCGTTTTGCCAGCGGAAAGCACAAGAAACGGCATCCGGCCGTCCAAAGCCGGCGTGCCGTCCGATTGGCTGACGCCGGAGGAGCGTGCATATGTCAGCGAGAAGTCGCTGGGTCGCGGCCTGCGGATACTCGGGATTCACTATGCCCTCTATTTCATCACGCTGGCCGGCGCTGTGGCGCCGTTGCCGATCGCGGCGAACCTTCTCTTTGCAATCGCCAACGGAGCGTTGATCGGCCTTTTATTCCTGATCGGTCACGACAGCGGTCATTCGGCCTTTGTGCCGGGGCGCACCATGAACCGCTGGATCACGCGGCTTGTATTCGTACCTTGCCTGCATTCGCGCAGTCTTTGGGACGTCGTCCATAACCGCATCCATCATCGCTACACCAATCTCAAGGGCTTCGACTATGTATGGGCGCCGATGTCGAAGGAAGAATTCGACGCATCCTCTCCCTTGCGCCGCGGGCTCGAGCGCGTCTATCGCAGTATCTTCGGGCCGCTGATCTATTACTGGATTGCGTTCTGGATTCCGAAGTTGGTATTGCCGGTATCGCCCGAAGCGCGCGGCGAGTGGCGTCGGCATTTGCCCGATACGATTTTCGTGATCTTTGTCGGTGGCGGCGTTGTGGCGGGCATTGGCGTACTGGGAAGCTGGCTGGCGCCCGAGCGTGCGCTCTGGCTGACAATGCTGCTCGGCTGGTTCATCCCTTTCGCCGTCTGGAACTATCTGATGGCGCTGTCGATCTTCCTGCAGCACAACCATCCCAAGGTGCCGTGGTTCGACAATCCCGACGAATGGAACTTCTACGGCGGCAACATTCGCGGTACCGCGCATGTCGATCTGCCGTTCGACTTTCTGCCATTGTTCAAATGGGTCATGCTGCATCACGCCCATCACGCCTTGCCGTCGATCCCAGGCTACAAGCTGACCGAGGCACAGGCGTTGCTGATCGAGGCTTATGGCGACGATATCGTCCGCTATCGTTTCGGTCTGGGCGAATACATGAACATCTATCGCAGCTGCAAACTCTTCGATTATGAACGCAAGCAGTGGACGGACTTCAACGGCAAACCCACCGCCGCACCGATCGACCTTGCGGCGCATGGCCGTGAAACACCGAAAGATCTGCGCACCGCATGGCCGCATCAGCCGGCATCTGGCCCGCGGCTTGCGCCGGACCGGACCGGCCGCTCGAAGTTTCCGGTGGAGGACTCCAGGGTCGCGGCGCCCCGCCGTGCGAGCGGCGGCGAACCGCCTGCGGAGTAACGGCGCCTGTTATCCGCGTGTCAGGTAATAGACCAGCAGCAGGCTGCCGAACACGATCCGGTACCAGCCGAACATCGAGAAGCCGTGGCGGCTGACAAAGCCCACGAACCATCGCACGACGACCAGCGCGGAGAGGAAGGCGGCGACGAAGCCGGTGGCGAGGATGGGAAGATGCGTGCCGTCGACAAGGGCACGGTTGTTCCACAGGTCGAAGATTGTCGCGCCGATGATCACCGGAACTGCCAGAAAGAACGAAAACTCCGCCGCCGTCTTGCGTTCGACACCGACGAGGAGTGAGCCGATGATGGTTGCGCCGGCGCGCGACATACCGGGCACCAGCGCCAGACATTGAAACGCGCCGATCTTGAGCGCCGTCCCGAACGTGAAAGCTTCGATGGACACAATGCGTTCCTCGATGTTCAGGCGTTCGGCCAGGATGATTGCGATACCACCAAAAATGAAGGCCGCGCTGACGACGTAGGGCGAGAACAACACGCCGACGATGAAATCGTAAAAGATCGCGCCGAGGACGATCATCGGCAACGTGGCGATGACGATAGCCCTCACGAAGTTGTGCGCCGACGGATCGCCGGAGATGGTGCCGCGCACGACCGTGTTCAGCCGCTCCCGGTACAGGGTGCAGATCGCCAGGATCGCACCGATCTGGATCGATGTTTCGAAGACCTCGCCGGGGACGCTGCTGAAACCGAGAAGATCGCCGGCCACGACGAGGTGGCCGGTGGACGAAACCGGCAGGAATTCGGTGGCCCCTTCGACGATGCCGAGCAGCAAGGCCTGCAGAAAACTGTTCTCGAGCATGTCGGCGGTCGTTCCTGCGCTGCGGGGCGTTGATTCGACCCGAGCCTAGCATGCGAACCGTTACATGAACCTTATGGCAGGCAGATGTCGCTCATATTCCGGTTGCGTCCAGCGCTTCCTTGACCCGCCGGATGGCGATATCGAAGGCCGCCGATCGGAGATCGAGGCCGGCCTCGCCCGCATGATCCAGTACCGCGCGGGCGGCATTGCCGAGAATGCGGGTGAGTTCGTCATCGACCTGTTCAAGCGGCCATATCTGCCGCTGCAGGTTCTGCACCCACTCGAAATAGCTGACGATCACCCCGCCGGCGTTCGCCAGAATATCCGGGATGATCGCAATGCCGCGCTCCCGGAGTGCGGCATCCGCCTCGGCCGTCACGGGGGCGTTGGCGCCTTCGACGACGGTGCGGCAGGCAAGCCGCGCCGCATTGCCCATGTGGATTGCGTCGCCGAGCGCGGCGGGTACCAGATAGTCGCAATCGATCTCGAACAGCGCTTCCGGATCGATGGAATCGTGTCCATCGGTGTCTTTCAGCGACCCGCGCGATCGCTTCTGCGCCGACAACGTGGCGAGGTCGACACCGGCAGCACGACGCACCGCGCTGCGTGAGTCCGAGATTGCGACGACTTTCACGCCAAGTGCGGTGAGCGCTTGCGCCGCATGAAACCCGACATTGCCGAAACCCTGAATGACGGCGGTCGCGCCTTCGAGGGGTGAATTGCGGTGCCGCGCATATTCGGCAACGACGATGCCGATGCCGTGACCTGTCGCTTTGTCGCGGCCCAGCGAACCGCCAAGCGCCAGCGGTTTTCCGGTCACGGCGGCCGGCGAGTGGCCGTATATCGATGAATACTCGCTGTGAATCCAGCCCATCGTCTGCGCGTTGGTGCCGACGTCTGGTGCCATGATGTCGGAGTTGGGCCCGATCTCGCGATGAATGCGCTTGACGAATTTGCGCGTCAGCGTTTCGAGCTCGCGCTGGCTCATCTCGTGGGGGTTGCAGGCGATGCCGCCCTTGCCGCCACCCAGCGGAATGCCGGCAAGTGCCGTCTTCATCGTCATCAGCGATGCAAGCTCGCGCACATTATCAATATCGACCTGCGGGTGATAGCGCAGGCCACCCTTGCACGGGCCGCGCGCATTTTGATGCTGCACCCTGTAGCCGGTGAAGATCGCCAATTCGCCATTGTCGCGGACAATCGGAATTTCGACCTTGATCTCGAGGGCAGCCAGCGTCAGCAGCGCTTCAACCGTCGTGCTGTAGCCCAAACGGCGGCAGGCATCGGTAACCGATCGTCCATAGGCGGATTTCGCGGGGCTGTCGGTCATCGGTTCTCCGGGGGTGGTGGTGGGCGGACGGCTGTTGGAATTGTGGTGGAATTCGAAAGGAAATGGCGCGCGAATTCAACTCCGGCGGCCTGCGGCATTGTGGGCACGCGATTAATGGGTGGTTCAGCCACCGTTCAGGTACGAAGTGAAAACCTGTCCATGCTGGCGGAAGTGGATTTCCGCCCTTGGAACGGAGGCCCACCATGGTGAGGCAAACTGGAAAAACGGCAGGCGTGGCGGTTGCCGCCCTTATCGTCCTCGGCCTCGGCGGGACCGCCTTGGCCGCGTCTGGCGACCGCTGGGACGACCGCGGCAGCTACCGCGGCGACATATATCATCGCCACGATCGCCCGGAAGCAGCGCGGCATCCAACACACATGCGACCGGACACCTTGTGGCAGCATCGCCAGAACGTCCACCGGCACGAACGCGCCGAGCGGCACCGCGCGGGACCGGTTTATGACGACCGTCCCTGGTACGGATATGGCGCCGTCGCGCATCGCTCCGGCCCGACCATCGTCTATCGCAACACCTATCACTACGTAACGGTGCCGCAGCCGGTCTATATGCACGGCCATCCCGGCTACTATGGCGGTCCCCACGAGAGCTACGGCTACCGCCACTCTGCCTGCAACAGCCAGGTGGTCGGCACCGTGATCGGCGCCATTCTCGGCGGCGTTATCGGCGCCGACAAGGGCAGGGGCGCCGGCCCGGTGATCGGCGGTGCGCTGATCGGCGCCGTTCTCGGCGGCGCGCTCGGCCACGCGATCGACGCGAGCAATTGGGCTTGCGTCGGCGACGTCCTCGAATATGCGCCGAACCGCCGCGCAGTTTCATGGCGCGATGCGCAGACCGGCTACGGCTACGAGGTCACTCCGATGCGCACCTACGAACCGCATCCCGGCCGCTACTGCCGTGAGTATCAGACCGTCGTCACCATCGGCGGCCGCGCCGAGGAGGCTTACGGCACGGCGTGCCGCCAGCCCGATGGCGCATGGGAGATCGTGAACTCCTGAGCGAGGGGCGCGACTGGCCTGTGGGCCGGGCGCGGACGGGCGGCGTCCTCCTCGGTGCCGCCCGTCTTCTTTTTACGTGCCCGAACCGGAAAACCCTTTGCGACCGAGCGCCCGCCGCGCCATCATTGCGCCCGACTTGGGTGAGAAAGCGGTCCGGCAGAGGCCGCACGAGGCGAGGGGCGGCATGGCGCAGGGCGAAAAGGTTGGCGAATTCATCACCATTGAGCGTGTTGGCCGCGTGGCCACCGTCCGCTTCGATCGGGGCGACCGCGTCAATGCGCTATCGGCGCGCCTGTTGCGCGACCTTGCGGCAACCGCCCGTCTGTTGCGCGACGACGTGACGACGAGCGCCATCGTTCTCGCCGGCGGACAGGCCTTCACCGGCGGTGCCGACCTGGCGGATCCGGAGATGGCAAGCCGGGCATCCGCTTCGCTTCTCGAACGCCGCGAGATGCTGCGCGCCGGTCCCGACATGTGCGACGCATGGGAAGCGCTCGACCAGGTGACGATCGCCGCCATTGAAGGCTTCTGCATCGGTGGCGGCGTTGCGCTTGCGGTAGCCTGCGATTTCCGCATCGCCGGACGCAGCGCGCATTTCCGCCTGCCCGAAATTCCGCTCGGCATGAACATGAGCTGGCACACCCAGCCCCGCATGGTGAACCTGATCGGTCCTTCGCGCGCCAAGCAGTTCACGATCTTCGGCGAGCGCGTCGGTGCCGAACAGGCCGAACGCTGGGGCCTCGCCGACGAAATCTGCGACGACGGCAAGGCGCTTGAATGCGCGCGCCGCTGGGCCGAAAAGGTCGCCGCCCTGCCGCCCGTGTCGGTGCGCATGGCCAAGCGCGGCATTACCCAGGCCGCGACGGCGCTCAACGCCGCGGTCACCTTCATGGACGCCGATCAGTTCGCGCTCGCCGCCACCGGCGAAGACAGCCGCGAGGCCATCGCGGCCTTTCTCGAAAAGCGTCCGCCGAATTTCACCGGGCGCTGAAGCGCCGTCATTCGAGGTATCGATGTCGTACGACGATCCGAAGACCCATCGCGGAAACTGCCCCTGCTGTACGCCTTATGTCTGGGGTGCCTATCCGCCGAAGCGCGAACATCTGAGCCGGCGCGGCTTCTTCGGCGCCGGTGCGGCGCTGACGGCCGGCATGCTGACGGCGCTCGGCGTCTCGCGCGCCGGTGGTGACACGCTCGCCGAAGCCGCCGCGGCGCTTGCCTTTGCCGCGCCAGCCATCGCCGGCGGATCGACACGGCGCGCCCGCGCGGCTACCGGCGGCGTCACGGTCTATCGCGGCGGCACCATCCGCACGATGAATTCGGCCCGGCCGGTCGCCGAAGCGATTGCCGTCAAGGGAGGCCGCATTCTGGCGGTCGGCGGTGAAGCGGAAGTCACATTGCGCGCCGGAAGCGGCGCCCGCATCGTCGATCTCGGCGGCAAGACCATGTTGCCCGGCTTCATCGACTGCCATGGCCATGTCTCGCTGACGGCGCTGCTGATGGGCTTCCAGAATCTGGCGCCGATCCCGGCGGGCCCCATCGGTAGCATCGCCGACATCCGAAACGAATTGCTGAAATACCGCGAGAGAACCAGCGGCGGACGCGGCGGTTGGATACTCGGCGCGAACTACGACGACTCGCTGCTCGCCGAAAAGCGCGCCATCACCCGGACCGATCTCGACGAAGTGTCCACCGAGCAGCCGGTGCTCGCCTATCATGCCTCGTTGCATGTCGTCGTCGTGAATTCATATGCGCTGAACCTTCTCGGCATCACAGCCGATACGCCGGACCCCGCCGGCGGCGTTATCCGCCGCTGGCCCGGCACCAACGAGCCGAATGGCATTCTCGAAGAGGGCGCGATTTCGCTTGCGCTGCCGCGATTGCCGGAAGTCTCGAAGGACGAACTGCTCGACCTGCTCGACAAGGTTCAGGATCAATATGCGGCATGGGGTATCACCACCGCGCAGGACGGCGCGACGCGGCGCCCCGACTACGATCTGCTGACGCTCGCCGCCGAGCGCGACCGCCTGAAAATCGACGTGATCGGCTACCCCTTCTTCACCCATGTCGACGATCTGGCGCGCGGCGATGTCGAAGTGCAAAAGGACTATAACGGCTTCAAGATCGGCGGCATCAAGCTGATGCTCGACGGCTCGCCGCAAGCCAAGACCGCTTGGCTTACGGAGCCTTATGAAATTGTACCGCCGGGATTCAAACCGGATTATCGCGGCTACCGGATCGTCGACGATTTGACGGCGGCCAATTATGTCGACGACGCCTTCGCGCGCGGCTGGCAGGTCTATGCGCATTGCAATGGCGACGCGGCCGCCGACCAGTTCATCGCCGCCGTCGAAAAGGCAACGGCGAAATATGGACCGGGCGACCGGCGCGCGACCGTCATCCATGCCCAGACATTGCGGGAAGATCAACTCGACCGCATGGCGAAGCTCGGCGTCATGCCGTCCTATTTCGTCACCCACACATTCTACTGGGGCGACTGGCACCGGGACTCGGTGCTGGGTCCGGCGCGCGCGGCGCGCATCAGCCCGGTCCGCTCGACCGTCGATCGCGGCATGCGCTACACGCTGCACAATGATTCGCCGGTCGCGCCGTCCGATTGCCGCATGCTGCTCTGGTCTGCGACCAACAGGCGCACCCGCAGCGGCGAAGTGCTGGGCGAAGATCAGCGCATAAGCGCTTACGATGCCTTGCGCGGCATCACCATCGACGCCGCCTTTCAGCATTTCGAGGACGACATCAAAGGCTCCATCGAGGAAGGCAAGCTCGCCGACCTTGTCATCACGGCGGAAGACCCCGAGACGATCGACCCGTCCGGCCTTCGTGATTTGCAGATCGTCGAAACGATCAAACGGGGCGAAACCATCTACGCCGCCTGACAGGCGGGGAAGAGAAGCCCGAACGTCATGCAACTCAGGATCAGACGTATACCGCTCGACACATTGCGCGAGAACGTTGCGATACTGGCGTCGGATTGTGCCGCGCTCCGGCCGGAGGCCTTTCAGGCATTCAAGCGGCTGGAAATCGTTCATGATGGCCGGTCGATCATCGCGAGCCTCGATATCTCCCACGATCCTTCGCTAGTAGGTCCGCAGGAGATCGGCCTTGCCGATCCGGCCTTCCGCCGCATGGGGCTGCCCGAAGGAACGCAGGTCACGATTTCGCCGGCGCGCAGGCCGCAAAGTCTCGAATATGTCCGCACCAAGATTGTTGGCGAAACGCTGAACGCACACCAGATCGACGCCATCATTCGCGACATCGTCGGTTATCGCTACTCCGACATGGAAATTGCAGCTTTTCTGGTCGCCTGTGCTGGCTTCCTGACGACGGACGAGTTGCTCGATCTGACCCGCGCAATGGCCTCGGCCGGCAACAGCCTCACATGGGCCTCGCCGATGATCGTCGACAAGCACTGCATCGGCGGCATCCCGGGCAACCGGACCTCGATGATCGTCGTGCCGATTGTCGCCGCGCACGGATTGACTATCCCGAAAACCTCGTCGCGCGCCATCACCTCGCCAGCCGGAACGGCAGACACGATGGAAGTGCTGGCGCGCGTCGATCTCAAGATCGAGGAAATGCGGGCCGTCGTGGGCGAATGCAACGGCTGCCTGGTCTGGGGCGGTCACGTCAATCTCTCGCCAGCCGACGACATTCTGATCGGTGTCGAGCGTCCCCTCAATCTCGATACGCGCGAGCAGATGGTGGCCTCCATCATGTCGAAGAAGATGTCGGCGGGCTCGACCCACCTCGTCATCGACATTCCCATCGGCCCGACCGCCAAGGTGCGCGACGCGCACGAGGCGATGCGGCTGCGCAAGCTTTTTGAATACGTGGCCGACCAGGTGGGACTTCATGTCGATGTCGTGGTGACGGATGGCGCGCAGCCGGTGGGGCGCGGCATCGGCCCGATGCTCGAGGCGCGCGACGTGATGGCCGTGCTCGACAACGAGCCGGATGCGCCTGCCGATCTGCGCGAGAAGTCGCTCCATCTCGCAGGTCACATTATCGAGGGAGACCCGGCGGTCAGGGGCGGCGGTGGCTATGCGCGCGCCTGCGAATTGCTGGAAAGCGGTGAGGCGGCGGCCCGCATGCGGCGCATCATCGACACACAGGGCCATGCGCCGCCCGGTCCGCCATTGGGGCCCCTGAAGGCCGATGTGCTGTCGCCTGCCGATGGCGTCGTCGCGGCCATCGACTGCTTCCGCATCGCGCAGCTCGCCCGTCTGGCCGGCGCGCCGCTCGATCGCGGCGCCGGGCTCGACCTCCTGAAGCGGGTGGGCGATCGCGTCGAGGCCGGTGAGCCGCTCTACCGGATCCATTCGGCCGGCCAGTCGCATTTCGATTTTGTTGTCGAAGCGGCGGCGGAACAGAACGGCTTTGC
>JAHBYM010000036.1 GCA_019635975.1 Parvibaculum sp.
GCGACGATAATTTCGTCCTCTTCGCCCTCCTCGCCTTCGTTGACGATAGTGGCGTTGACGGCGATGGCATCGCCCTCTTCCGAATAGGCATAAATGCCGTGAGAACCCTCGCCATAAGTGGTGATCGTCGACCCTACGTTGTAGGCGATGCCGTCGGCGCTGCCGTATTCGTCGCTCTCGCCGTCGCTGGAGGCAAAGAGGCCGTGGGCTTCGTCGCCATGCGTGACGATGCTGGACGAATATTTGTTGCTGGCCCTCGCATCTCCCTCCTCGCTGAAGGCCGCGACACCGTAAGAGTAGTTGCCGAACGTCCGGACCGTCGACGACATGACGTTGGCGGCAACCGCCTCGCCATCTTCGCTGCGGGCCAGCACGCCGACGGCCGCATGGCCATAGGTCGTGACATGGCCGTAATACTTGTTGATCGCAAAGGCGTCGCCGTCTTCACCCGATGCGTAGGCCGCAATGCCATGCGCCTCGCTGCCGCCGAGCGGATCGCTGTATTCGTCGAGCGTGCCGGTGGTGACGGTACCGTAGAAATTGCCTGCCTGTGCGTCGCCGCTCTGGGCATTCGCGAGTACGCCGATGGCACCGTCGCCCGACGTGACGATGGTGGAGCGGAAATCCGCCGCCCCGAAATCGCCGGTATCGACGAAATCGGCGATGCTGACATGTGCTTCGGCATAGCCGCCGATACCGAAGTAGAATTCCTCGCCGAAAAATTCGCCCGGAATGCTATTGAACGCGATGGCACGGCCGCCAGCGCCGGTGCCGTATTCGCCGATGTCGTCGATATCCCAACCGGTAATGGCGACAAGACCGTGCGAACCTTCACCGCTTGTGACGATCGATCCGCCCAGCACGTTGTAGGCAAACGCATTGCCGTAGCCGGACGCCGCCGCAACGCCGAAGGCATCCTCGCCCGTCGTGGTCACGCTGCCCGCATTGCTCGCGATGGCATTGCCCTGGACATACTCATAGACGTAACCCAGTCCTTCCTCGTAGCCGACATAGATATTTCCGTCCGACGTCGCGGCAAGGACACCATGCGCCTCGTCGCCGGAAGTCTCGATGGCGCCGGTGTTGACCGCCTGCGCCGTGCCGTCCGAGGCCTCGGCGAAAATGCCGTAAGAGCCCTCGCCGACCGTCTCGATGCCGCCCGCATTGACGACGACCGCACCGTCGAAACCATAGGCAACGGCGCCCGACGAATAGACGCCTGTTACCTCGTCGAACTCATCGACATAGCCGGTCGAGATCTGTCCGTAGTTGCGGACGTCGGCGATGCCTTCCTCGGACATCGCCTGGATCGCATGGGAGTAGTCGGCAAGCGACGTGATCGTGCCGTCTTCACGGTTGACGACAACGGCGTTGCCCTCTTCGACCCAGAGCGACACCATGGCGCTGTATTCGCGGTAACCGCTTATGGTCCCGTTGTTCTCGACCAGCGCGTATTCGGCTGCATGGATTTCGATGTTGCCGTAGATTTGGCCGTTGTTGTAGACGCGCGCGTCGTCGGTTTCGGACACATAGATGGCCGCGCCTTCCTCGGCGTAGATGACGCCGGTGGCGACGACCTCCTCGTCTTCCGTCACGACATCGTTGGTGATGTGCACGGTCGGCCCGTCGGCGCGGATCGCGTCGGAATCCTCGCCATATGCCGCGATCAGGCCGGTATTGACGATAGTGGTCGTCAGATCGCCATGGGACGAGGCCACGACCGCATGCGAGTATTCGCCATAGGTCGCGATGGTCCCGGCATTGTCGAGCGACACAGTGTGACCGTCGATCCTTACGCCATCGGAAAATTCGTCGTCGGTCACGATCGTCCCGTCGGCCGTATTGACGACCGCGACGCTGTCGCCATCGGCGACGATGCCGTGCGCGGCGTACCCCTCGGTCGCGATGCTGCCACTGTTGACGATGTCGACAGTCGCGTCCCCGCCTTCGACCGAAATGCCGCGCGCATATTCTCCCGTGGTTTCGATGGCGCCACTGTTGTCGATCTCGACCGTGCCGCCCTCGCTCCATTCGTTGTCGATCACGGCGTGAATGCCGTGTGCGTCTTCGCCGGATGTTTCGACGATGCCGCTGTTGTCGATGACAATGTCGTATTTGGCATAGGCATAGAGGCCGTGGCTGTCGTCGCCGCTTGTCGTCACCGTGCCGCTATTGTCGACCGAAGCTTCGTATTTGGCGACGGCCGCGACGCCGAAGGAGACGTCCCCCGACGTTCCGATGAGACCGGCGTTGCTTGCCGTCGCATCGCCGCCCCATTCGCCTTCCTCTCCGAGAGCAACCGCTATGGCGCCATGCGAGGAAGGCCGCGTGGTGACGATGGTCCCGAAAGCCGTGTTGGTGACCGATGCATCGTCGTCATGGGAATAGGCGGCAATGCCGTGATGACGGTTGCCAAAGAAATAGGTGGTGTAGGCTTCCCCGTCGTAAACCCCCTCGTCGCCGGTCAGGATCGAACCGTTGTTGACGATGGACTTCTCGCCGTCGCCCGAGATGAAGATGCCGGCATTGTCGAAATCCGCTTCCGAGACCTCATCGAGCGTATCGATGCTCGAACCCGCGCCGAGAATGACGGTGAGGTCTTCGACGCCGTGATACTGGATCGTTTCGTCGAAAGTGCCGCTGCAGACGATCTGGCCGTTGATCGGCCCGACGCAATTCCCCGCCTGCGCCTGCCCCGTGCCGGCAAGACCGACCGCCATGACCGAAGCGCCCGAAAGCATCGCGGCGGCGAAGAGGCGCTTGATGCCGCGCGCACTTTTCGGCGCATCGCCCGTCGTCTGTACGACGCCGCCGTAGTAGGTGTAGGCCGAACGGGCGAGCCGCTCGCTTGCGTTGTTGCGAATTCCGGCGGTCTTGATCTTCGACGTCGACATGCAGTCCCCCAAAAAGCGAGAATCGTTTCAAGGGGATACGTTGCGCGCCGGCTATTTTTCGCACCACACGAGTCGCAACCAAAACGCGACGGAACTTCCCGCCAAACTGGCGCTCAATCCATCCGTTGTGAAATGCAATTGCGGCGCGCAGTGAAGTAGAACCGCGGAATCTCACGCGCGCGTGAGCACGCATACGGTCACGCGTTGAGTTTCTTCACGCTTCGTTAGATTCGTTTCGGATGCAATCTGCAACGCGGCGGTGTCACGCCCCGGCGGCGGCGAGAACTTCCGGCGCCGGTGCGGGCTCGCGCCTGTCGGCGGGCGACCAGTCCTCGATCGAAATCTCGCTCTGGATCGTGCCGTCGAGAAGCCCCGTCGCTTTCGGGCAGCGCACGCCCGGCAACACGAAGACGTCGAAGAGTTCGCGCACTTCGCCGGTAAGCCTTATCCATTGCACGATATCGCCCGAACGCGTGTCGACGATCTGGACGCCGCACCAGGGCTCGCCGTCGCGTTTGGCGAGCTCGCCATCAAGTTCGAGACCGGAGAAACTGCCGTCGCGCGGCAGCGACAAGCCGACAAAAGCAAAATGCCCGTGGAATGCAAGGCCGCGCGCAAAGCCCGGCAGGAAGGTGACGGTTTCGGTGGCGCCGGTGCCGGGATCGACGCGGGCGAGACGGCCGCGCCCCGAATCGAGCACCCAGAGCTTGCCGTTGTGAAGGCGCGGCGAATGCGGCATCGAAAGCTTTTCGGTCACCATGCGGTCGTTGCGCACATCCATGATGCAGCCGCCTTCGGCGCGCCGGTCGCGCCAGCCGGTGATGACGTCGCTCTTGCAGACGGCCGTCACATAGCGCGGCTCACCGTCTTCCATCGCCAGCCCGTTGAGGTGGCAGCGGTCCTCGGGTGCCAGCCGCGAGATGAAAGGCGGCTTCCAGATCGGCTTGAAACTGTGGGTCAGGCTGAAGGTCGAAAGACAGGAAAAGCGCGTATTGACGAAAATGACCCGGCCGGATTTTTCGACGCCGAGCTCGTGAACGTCGAGATCGCCGGTCGTCTGCGCATTGCGTGGCACATAATTGCGGTCGAAACCGTCGGCAACGCGCCCGCCCATCACGTCTTCCAGACGCCAGACCTGGAACTGCCCGGCGAGATAGAGCCGCTGCGGCGTTGCGGCGACGCCCATGGCGCGCATGAAGTGGCGTTCGTGAAAGCTGACCTTGCCCTGCGGCAGCCGGCCGACGAGATAGAGACGGCCGCTCTGATAGGAGGTGAAGCCGAAGCTGAGCTTGTTGTCCGCCATGAAGGCCGACAATCCGCGCGAGCAGGAAATCTGCGTGACTTTCTTCGGCGCTGCTTCCGCTTGCGGCGCGGCAGCGGCTTCGGGCTTCGCGGCCGCGGATTTTTTTGCAACCGGCTTTGCCGGTTTGCGCTTCGTTTCCCCCACCACGGAAATTCTCCCTTGCGAGCGGCTGTCGCCGCGTTTGCTTCCTGATTGGACGAGAAAGAAATTCGCGCCCTGCCCGCTTCGTTTATCAATCGGCGAAGCAGCGCCGGAGGGCGGCTGCTTCGTTACAACCGATTGCAACACAGCCATGAGCGGAAACTCGACCCTTATCGTCTCCATTTCCGTTCATCTTGTGCGAGGGAACGCCGCATGACCGGAAGGAAAAAGTCCGCCGCGAAAAAAGAACCGGCCGCCGCACCGGCGCCGGAAAGTGCCGCGCCGGCGCTGGCAATCAGTCCCGGCTTCCGCCCGGAGATCTGGTTTCCCGCGCCCGTCTGGGCCCGGCATGTGCCCGATCACGAGCGGATCGACGCGCAAATTCTGTCCGTTCTGGAGGAACTGGAGCGGACCGGACGCGCCATCACACGCTCCAACGTGGGTGGATGGCACAGTGCGGCTAACCTTCATCTCGGGCCGGAGCTTGCCGAGATCAGGCGAATCATCGGCAATGCCTGCGCCGGCTGCGCGAGCCACCTGTCGTTCGACTTCGACCGCTTCGAGATGTTCTTTCAGGAGATGTGGCTCAACAAGAACGGGCCGGGCGACTTCAACAAGGCCCATGTGCATCCGAACTCGATCCTGTCGGGCGCCTATTACGCCAAGGTGCCGGCGAAAAGCGGCAACATCGAATTCTACGACCCGGTGCGCGAACGCGTGATGTCGACCTTCCCGGTCAAGGCGCGCACCCGCATCAACAGCCAGGCCATGGAATATCGCGGGCGCGAAGGGCTGCTGCTGATCTTCCCCGGCTGGCTGCAGCATTCGGTGCAGCCGAACCGAAGCGAGGATTTCCGCGTCTCGATCAGCTTCAACATGGGTTTCCGGCCCAAAGGGGCGGGGCGTTCGGCCGCCTGAGCGCCCCTTGAACTTATGACATAAATCGTGCCAATATATTCGCAAGGCCCCGCCATTCCGGCGGAGCCGCGAAGAGGCGCGACATGCAAGTAATCAACGAAGTGATGCCGGGCGATCCCGACCGGATCCGGGAAATGATGGCGCCGGGCCCGGCCGGCCCGATTTTCATGGTCAACCTGCTGAAGTTCAAGGAGCGCGCCGAATACAAGGACGGACGGCCCTGCGACCTGTCGGGCCGCGACGCCTACATGATCTATGGCCGCGCCGTGTCGAAGCTCCTGCCGAAATTCGGCGGCGGCGCCTTTTTCGCCGCCGACGTGACCTTCCTCGCGCTCGGCCAGGTGGAAGAACTCTGGGACGAGATCGCGATTGCGACCTATCCGAACCGCAAGGCGCTGTTCGACATGTCGACCTCGCCTGAATGGCAGGAAATCTCGGTGCATCGCGAGGCGGGCCTGAAAGGCCAGCTCAACATCGAAACGGTGCTGCAGGACGGCGTTCTGGGCCGGCTGCAGCCGCTGCTCGAAGCCATCACCAAAGGCTGACGGCAATGCAGGTCCTCAGGACGCCCGACGAACGCTTTGCAAGCCTCGAAGGCTACGGCTTCGCGCCGCATTACGCGACTGTGACCGGCGACGACGGAACGGACTTGCGCATCCATTATGTGGATGAAGGGCCGCGCGGGCGCCCGCCGATCCTGCTGATGCACGGCAACCCGACCTGGGCCTATCTCTACCGCAAGATGATCCCGGTGCTGGCGGCGGCCGGCCACCGCGTGATCGCGGTCGATCTCGTCGGATGCGGACGTTCCGACAAGCCGGCGGCGAAAGCCGATTACACGCTGGCGCGCCACTACGACTGGATGTCGAAATGGCTGACCGGGCTCGACCTGAAAGACATCACGCTTTTCTGTCAGGACTGGGGTGGCACCATCGGCCTTTATCTCGTCTCGAAATATCCCGAACGCTTCGCCCGCGTGATCGCCTCGAATACCGGCCTGCCGGCGGGCGACGGCGAGAGCGACTTCATGAAGATGTGGGTCGGCATGATGCGCGAGGCGACGACATTTCCGCTGGCCGACCTGCTGCCGCCCGGCATGGTGCA
The DNA here is from genome assembly GCA_019635975.1 of Parvibaculum sp. Taxonomy (GTDB): domain Bacteria; phylum Pseudomonadota; class Alphaproteobacteria; order Parvibaculales; family Parvibaculaceae; genus Parvibaculum. The sequence goes on from JAHBYM010000036.1 coordinate 6,361, forward strand.
CGAACTCACACCCGGCGAACTTGCCGCCTATATCGCGCCCTTCCCGACAGACGCCTATATGGCGGGCATCATCGCCTTTCCGCTGCTGATCGCGGTGCAGCCCGACAATCCGGGCGTGCCGCTGAACCGCGCCGCCTGGAAAGACCTCGAACGCTTCGACAAGCCGTTCCTGACGCTGTTCGGCGAACTGGACCCGGTGGCCAAGGGCGCCGACGCGGCGATGCAGAAGCGCATTCCGGGCGCAAAGGGCCAGCCGCACCGCATCTTCGCCAACGCGCATCATTTTATTCAGGAAGATATCCCCGGGGAGCTTTGCGCGCACATACTGGATTTCATCGCCACGACATCGCAGGGGGACAAGTGATGAGCGGGTTGAAAAAATGGCAGGCCTTCGCGCTTGCAGGCATTGTGGCGCTGACGGCCGTCGCCGGAACCGCCTTTGCCTTCCGCAAGGACCTGATCCTCTATTTCGTCGCCACGCGGGCGCGCGATGCAACGGTGGTGCTGCCCAATCGCGACATCCCCTGGCAGCAAGGACCGGAAGTGGCGGCCGAAGCGGCCGGCAAGCGCCCGCCCAACATCGTCTTCATTCTGGCCGACGATCTCGGCTTCAACGACATCAGCTATTTCGGCGGCGGCGCGGCGGGCGGCATCGTCGAGACGCCGCATATCGATTCGATCGCGCGGAACGGCGTCAACTTCTCGCGCGGCTATGCGGGCACCGCGGCCTGCGCGCCGTCGCGCGCGATGCTGATGACCGGCCGCTACGGCACGCGGACCGGCTTCGAATTCACGCCGACACCGCCCGGCATGACGCGGATCATGGATCTTTTCTACAATGACGGCAGCAGGCTGCACGAAATGCTCTTCGACGAAGAAGCCGTCAAGCGTCAGCCGCCCTTTGCCGAACAGGGATTGCCGGGCTCGGAGATCACACTGGCCGAAGCGCTGAAACCGCGCGGCTATCACAGCATCCATATCGGCAAGTGGCATCTCGGTAACTCGGAGGAGTTCCGCCCCAACGCGCAAGGCTTCGACGAAACCGTGATGATGGAAAGCGGGCTCTTCCTGCCCGAAGACAGTCCCGATGTCGTCAACGCGAAGCTGCCTTTCGATCCGATCGACCAGTTTCTCTGGGCGCGTATGCGCTACGCGACATCCTATAACGGCAGCGAATGGTTCGAGCCGAAAGGCTATCTGACCGACTACTACACCGACGAAGCGGTGAAGGCTATCGAAGCCAACCGCAACCGCCCCTTCTTCCTCTATCTGGCACACTGGGCCGTCCACACGCCGTTGCAGGCATCGAAGGAAGATTACGACGCGCTGTCGATGATCGAGGACGAGCGGCTGCGCGTCTACGGGGCGATGATCCGCGCGCTGGACCGCAGCGTCGGCCGCGTGTTGCAAGCATTGAAGGACAATGGCCTCGACGACAACACGCTGGTGATTTTCACCAGCGACAATGGCGGTGCGGGCTATATCGGCCTGCGCGACATCAACGCGCCCTATCGCGGCTGGAAGCTGACCTTCTTCGAAGGCGGCATTCGCGTGCCGTTCTTCGCGCAATGGCCGGCGCGGATCGAGGCCGGCGCATCGCTCGACGAAGCCGTCGCGCATATCGACATGTTCCCGACCGCCCTCGCCGCCGCCGGCGCGCCGCTGCCGGACGACCGCATCATCGACGGTGTCGACCTGCTCGCGCATCTCGACGCGGCAGCCGCGCCGCTCGACCGCCCGCTCTTCTGGCGCAATGCCTATTACCGCGTGGTTCAGAAAGACGGCTGGAAACTGCAGGTGACGACAAAGCCGGAGCGAACCTGGCTTTTCAATCTCAACGACGATCCGACCGAACAGGTGAACCTCGCCGAGCTCTATCCCGAGCGCGTCGCGGCGATGATCGAAATGCTCGACGCGCATGACGCGACGCAGCGCGAACCGCTGTTCCCGGCGGTCGGCGAAATGCCCGTGACGATCGACAAGACGCTGGAAGAAGAAGCGACCGAGGACGACGAATTCATCTACTGGGCCGGCTGAGGCGATTGACCATCATGACGATGCTCCTGCCCGAAAGCACCAACGCTGCCTATCGCGGCCACCCCGTCGCGCCCTGGGGGCTGACGGCGCTCGGCATATTGACGGTCGTGCCCGGCGCGATCCATGCCTTCCTGCCCGATGGCGGCGCCGGCGTGATTGCCGGGCTCGACCTGACGCATAATGCGACAACGATCATCGGCGTCTTCGCCTGGGTCGGCGCGACGCAGATCGTCTGGGGACTGACAATGCTGGCGGCGTCGCTGCGCTACCGGAGCCTGGTGCCTCTGCTGCTGGCGCTGATCCTTGTCGAGCGGACGATCATCGCGCTCAACCAATGGGTCTTCAAACCGGGCGACGGGCCGGACCGGCCGCCGGAGGCTTATGCGACGCTTGCCGTCATTCCGGTCGTTGCGCTGCTGCTGATGATGGCGTTGAAAAAACGGGCTTAGGATTTTTCGCAGGCCGCCCGCAGTTCTTCCTCGACGACCCAAAGCCGGTCCTGACCCCAATGCATCGCGCCGCCTTCGACGCGGAAGGACGGCACGCCCCAGGCGCCGCCGGCGAACATGTCGGTGCGGTTTTTCTCGGCGATGTCGCGCCATGACGGATCGGCCAGCGCCTTCTTGACAAAGGCTTCGTCGAGCCCCGCCCGCGCGGCGAGACGCAAGAGACCGGCATCCGTCGCTGCATCAATACCCTCGGCGAAGACACCTTGCAGAAAGGATTGCGCGAAGGCGGCGCCCTTGCCCGCCGGGATCGCGTGATGCAGCACCGAAAGCCCGCGTTCGGCGCCGGCGCCGACCGGATCGGCAACGCGGCCGAAGGGAAGCCCGAGACGCTCGGCCTCGCGCTTGCAGTCGCGCACTATGTAAAGCTGCTTGGCGAGCGGCACAGGCAGCCCGCGCATCACCATCGGCAGCACGAAGCGCCATTTGAGATCGGCGCCGTAATGCGCGGCAAGCTTCGTGACGCGCTCGATGGCGAGGTAAGTGTAGGGACTGCGGAAGGAGATGAAGGCTTCGAAGACAGGCTTGCGACCCGCATTCGCTACCGGCTTGAGCGTCACCTCGCGGCGCGGCGCGACGAAACCGGCCGGCGCCTCGGCGCAGCGGAAGGGCTGAAGCCGCTCTTCGAGAAAATCGAGCCGGTCGAGCCCCCAGTACCACTCACCCTCAAAATAGAAGACTGCACCGAGATAATGGCCGAGCTTGCGGCGCAGGCGATCGCCTTCGGCAAGCGCCCTAGGGCTTGCATCGGGCGCGAGCGCCGACAGATCCGCATCGAGCGCGAAACCGGCCAGCCGCGCCGACAGGCCCGCATCGCGAAGCCCATAGGCTTTCAGCATGTCGGGCTCCGGCGCCGCCGCCATGTCGGGCGGCGACACGGCGTGAATTTCGACATCGGCATCGTAGCGCGCCCGCAACAGCGGCACCGCCTGGATGGCGAGCGCACTGTACGGATCGCCCGCCTGATGGAAATAATGGATGACCGGCCGCCGCCCGGCGAGACGCCGCTTCAGCGCGCGGACGCGCCGGCCCAGCGTCCGGAGACGCGAACTGGTGATCAACGAAGAAACCAGCGTCGCAATCTTCGTCCGCATCCCGCGCTCCGATTAATTATTGACATTAATTATGCCAATAGTGGCCAGCGGGCCTTCGCCTGTCAATCGGGGGACCCCGCCGCCATGCTTTTGCCGATTTGGCTTGTCTTTGGCGTGGCGTCGGGTATATTTTAATTAGAATAGTTATAATCTAGCTCCCCCGCGCCCGACCCCAACAAGGAGGAACAAGGCAAATGAGCAAGGCAGAAAGCGGCAAGTGCCCGGTGATGCATGGTGGCGCCACGACCACGGGCACATCGAACATGGAGTGGTGGCCGAACGCCCTCAATCTCGACATTCTCCACCAGCACGACACCAAGACCAATCCGCTGGGCAAGGATTTCAACTACCGCGAGGAAGTGAAGAAGCTCGATTTCGCGGCGCTGAAAAAGGACATGCATGCCCTGATGACGGACAGCCAGGACTGGTGGCCGGCCGACTGGGGCCACTACGGCGGCTTGATGATCCGTCTCGCCTGGCACTCGGCCGGTTCCTACCGGCTCGCCGACGGGCGCGGCGGCGGCGGCGCCGGCAATATCCGCTTTGCGCCTCTCAACTCCTGGCCGGATAACGGCAACCTCGACAAGGCGCGCCGCCTGCTCTGGCCGCTGAAGAAGAAGTACGGCAACAAGGTGAGCTGGGCCGATCTCATCATCCTCGCCGGCACCATCGCGTACGAATCCATGGGCCTGAAGACTTTCGGCTTCGGCTTCGGCCGCGAGGACATCTGGCACCCCGAAAAGGACACTTACTGGGGCGCCGAAAAGGAATGGCTTGGCCGCGATCGCTATGAAAGCGACGACAAGCCGGACTCGCTCGAAAACCCCCTCGCTGCCGTGCAGATGGGCCTGATCTACGTCAATCCCGAAGGCGTGGGCGGCAAACCCGATCCGAAAAAGACCGCGCTCGAAGTGCGCGAAACCTTCAAGCGCATGGCGATGGACGACGAGGAAACCGCAGCACTCACTTGCGGCGGCCACACCGTCGGCAAGGCGCATGGCAATGGCGATGCGGCCAATCTCGGTCCCGCCCCGGAAGGCGGCGAGATTGAGGATCAGGGTTTCGGCTGGCTCAACAAGAAGACGCGCGGCATCGGCAATCAGTCGGTGACGAGCGGCCTCGAAGGCGCATGGACGACCAACCCGACCAAATGGGACATGGGCTATTTCAAGTTGCTGTTCGGCTATGACTGGGAACTGAAAAAGTCTCCGGCGGGCGCCTGGCAGTGGGAGCCGGTCAACATCAAGGAAGAAGACAAGCCGCTCGATCCAGAAAACCCGTCGGTCCGACACAATCCGATCATGACCGATGCCGACATGGCGATGAAGGTCGACCCGATCTACAACAAGATCTGCCAGAAGTTCATGTCGGACCCCGACTACTTCGCCGACACCTTCGCCCGCGCCTGGTTCAAGCTGACGCACCGCGACATGGGACCCCGCGCCCGCTATGTCGGCCCGGACGTGCCGAAGGAAGAACTGATCTGGCAGGATCCGATCCCCGCCGGCCGCAAGGATTACGACGTTGCGGCGGTGAAGGCGAAGATCGCCGCGAGCGGTCTGTCGACCGCCGAGATGGTCGCCACCGCATGGGACAGCGCCCGCACCTATCGCGGCTCCGACATGCGCGGCGGCGCCAACGGCGCGCGCATCCGGCTTGCGCCCCAGAAGGACTGGGAGGCGAACGAGCCTGCCCGCCTGAAGAAGGTGCTCGGGAAGCTCGAGCCGATCGCCAAGGAAACGGGCGCGAGCCTTGCCGACGTCATCGTGCTCGCCGGCAATCTCGGCGTCGAACAGGCGGCGAAGGCGGCAGGCGTCAATGTGACGGTGCCCTTCGCGCCCGGCCGCGGCGATGCGACCGACGCGCAAACCGACGCCGAATCCTTCGACGTGCTGGAACCGGCGGCCGACGGCTACCGCAACTTCCTGAAGAAGGACTACGCGGTGACGCCGGAAGAGCTGATGCTCGACCACACCCAGCTTCTCGGCCTCACCGCCGCGGAAATGACGGTGCTTGTCGGCGGCATGCGCGTGATCGGCACCAACCACGGCGGCACGAAGCATGGCGTCTTCACCGACAAGGAAGGCGCGCTGACGACCGACTTCTTCGTCAACCTGACCGACATGGCCAACAAATGGGTGCCGAAGGGCAAGAACGCCTATGACATCGTCGACCGCAAGTCCGGCAAGACGAAATGGACGGCAACCCGCGCCGACCTCGTCTTCGGTTCGAACTCGATCCTGCGCGCCTACGCCGAAGTCTATGCACAGGACGACGCCAAGGAGAAGTTCGTGAAGGACTTCGTGGCGGCCTGGGTCAAGGTGATGAACGCCGACCGCTTCGACCTCGCGGCCTGACGCGCGCTTGGCGCGTTACAACATGCGCCGTCCCCGGATCGTCCGGGGGCGGCGTTTTGATTTTCGATACGCTGTCTCGCCCGTGAAGACCGGGTTTTGCACCTGAGTTTTGGAAGAAGTTTCCCCTGCCGTCATTCGCCATGTCGCGGGTATCAAGGGTCCCACGCCAGCTGCGCAAAGCCCGAATGTCATTCTCTGCCTTACTGTCTTACCTGCAGTAAAGCGCCAAGCTCCCTAACATGGCTGGCCGGCCAGCAACCCGTCGATCGCCTGCCGCACCAGTTTTTCGGGATCGGCCCATGGATAGCCACCGATCGTGATCAGGTTGTGCGCGATCCCGTTCAGGATGCACGAAAGCAATTCGGTTTTGAGGTCCAGACCCTCCGCGTCGACATCTTCTCCCAGTGCGGCGTGCAGACTTGTACGAAGCAGATCAAACCGGGCGAGTGTGTCGCTGCCGGAGACGAAACCGGTCACATCGGTCTGGCTGACCCCTCCCGACATGAACACCATGAAGTAGTGGTCCCGGTGTTCGAGCCAATAGCGGACATAGCCCAGCGCCACTGCATTCAGCCGCGCTTCCGGTTCGCATTCCGTTGCGGCGATACGGCCAAGCTCGTCAAACAGCCGGTCAAACACCTCGGCCCACAACGCGCTCAGGATGTCGAATTTGCTGTCGTAGTATTTGTAGAGCGTCATGGCGGTACACCCCGCCTCCTGCGCCAACCGGCGCATGGATATGGCTGCATAACCGTCCTGCTGGAACAGCTTCAGCGCGCAAGCGGCAATGTGGGCGCGCATGTCCGCGATTTGCTCGGTCGAGCGAACCGGCCGCCCGCGGGTTCTGCGTTCAGGTTTCTCTGGTGACGTCATGGTCCTTTGCCGAACCTTCTATGGAAGGGCGGAATTGACAAGATCATATTTTTATAACATGTATATTTAATTATGAAACCAGCATTCGCAACCTGTTTCCGGGGAGTGGCATGAAATGACGATGATGAACAACGACACCAGGAACATGGCCGGGCGCGAGCTGCTGTTTTTCCGGAGTTTTTTCATGATCGCGGCGTTGTGGAACTTCGCCGGAGCCGCGCCGGGTTTGTTCGACACTGCGGGCATGTTCGCGCGCGAATTCGGCCGTGATCTGACCGATCCTGTCATGATTGCCGTCTACCGGGGCGCGTGGGGCACGGCGTTGCTCTACGGTTTCGGTTTCCTGATGGTCGCGTGGCACCCGGTTCGGCATTCCGGCGTGGTCTTGATGGGCGGCTTGGGCAAGGCGCTTTTCGCGCTCAATCTCGCATACATGCACCTGAACGGCTGGACCTCCGACTTCGCAATCGTGGTCATTGGCGGCGACATCATCTTCGTTGCGCTGTTCGCGGTCTATTTCGTTCGACTCCGGCGGCTCGGGCACAGCCTGATCTGATCCCATACGATGTGTCGCACCGAAACAGGAAACTTTCGGGGATTCCTGAATCCAGTCGCAAAATTTTCGAAGCTGCGACAGATATGATCGAGGACAACAGCGACCTGCAATGCCCGCTTCAGGCGTCCTCGTCTCCGGCAATCAACGACCGAGATGAGGTCGGATGCTGCCATTGTTGCATTGAATTGGTTTGGGGCCGGTCAAGAGATAGCCGGTTCACAACGCTGCCTGGTGGCGCACGCCGCTCCCGGATCGTCCGGGGGCGGCGGACCGCTTTCGCGCAAGAGAATGGCGTCGTTCTACCGCGTCTGCGGAAAGACGCGTCTGCATTCGCCATGCAAACCGACGCTACCTCTGGCGCCACACATCAAAGCCTTCCGCCCCGCCCTCGCGAACCTGCGCTTGCCGCGGCAAGGCCGCCGACAACGATCGCCATCAAGGTTCGCAGGCCCGCCTCCTGATCCAGACCGGCCTTTGCCGCGGCCTCGACATGCGCGGGATGAACGAAGACCGTGAAGGCGTCGCGGACGGCACCCGCAGCCGCGTCGAGATCGATCGGGCCGAACTCCCCCCGCGCGACGCCGTCGGCGAGGATGAGGCGGATGAGCCCGGTCATGCGGCGCGCATAGTCCACGATGAGGTCCGGGCGCTCCTCCACGATGCGCCGATAAAGCGCATGCATCTCGGGATCGTTGCCGAACTTGGCGCGCTTGTTCCGGTGGAGCGTCAGGACAAGCGCGGCCAGCCGCTCGGCAGCGGGACCATCCGCCTCGACGAAGGTTTCGGCGAGCGCGGCTTCCTCGGCCATGGTTGCGGCGGCGAGCGCGTCGAAGATCTCGGCCTTGGACCGGAAGTGCCGGTAGATCGCCGAATGAGACAGGCCCATCGCCTGCGCGATGTCGACCACGTTCGTCTTCGCGCCGCCAAAGCGGCGGATCAAATCCCTGGCTGTGTCCAGGATGCGGTCGCGCTGGTTTGGAAGGGCATTTTCCATGGGCGCTGATCTAAGCCAAAAGAGCGGCAAGAGGCAACATGTAACAAAATACATTTTTTGTCTTGTGTTATCCGCATTCACCTGCAATGGTTGTCCCGCAATCAAGGGAGAACCGCCATGACATCGCCTTACAACGCTCCAACCAGCCGCACAGTACTCGTCACCGGAGGGTCCGGATTTGTGGGCGGCCATCTGATCGCGCGCCTGCGCGAGGTCGGCTGGCAGGTGCGCGGCATCGGCCGGTCGGCAGCGAGCCGGGCCGCCGTGGCGGCGAAGGGTGCCGAGCCCTGGGATGCCGACCTCTCCGACCCTGCCGCACTCGAGCGCGCGATGGCGGGCGTGGACACGGTCTTCCACGTTGCAGCGCATTTCAAACTCTGGGGGCCGCGCCGTCTTTTTCGCGCGATGAATGTCGCGGGCACCCGCAATGTGGTGTCCGCAGCCCAGCGCGCAGGCGTCCGGCGCGTCGTCTATGTCAGCGCCGCGGCTGTTGTCATGGGTCGTCCCGAACCGCAGCGCGCCGTGACTGAGGACCTGCCGCTGCGCCGGATGGGCTTCGCACCCTATTCCACGAGCAAGGCCGAGGCGGAAAAGATTCTCCGGGCTGCAAACGGCCGCCGCAAGGGATTCTCGACCGTCGCAATTCGTCCGCCCTTCATCTGGGGACCGGACATGCCTGCCCTCGACCATATGGTGGAGACGGTGAAGAGCGGGCAATTCCAGTGGGTCGCGGGCGGCGGACAGGCACTGTCGACCTGCCATGTGAACAATCTCTGCCACGCGCTGATGCTGGCGGCCGACCACGGAGAGGACGGCGCGGCCTATTTCGTGTCGGACGGTGTCGACACCACGCTGAAGGCTTTTCTGACTCGCCTCTTTGCGAGCCGCGGCGTCACGCCGAAGGACCGTAACGTGTCCTTTGGACTCGCCTGGACGATGGCGGGCATCATGGGGACGGCCTGGCGCCTCCTGCGCCTGAAGGGCGAACCGCCGATCACCCGGCAAATGCTGCGGCTGATCGGCAAGGACTTCACGATCGACATCTCGAAGGCGCGGACGGAACTCGGCTATGCGCCGGTCCTGACGCCGGAAGACGGTTTCCGCATGATGGCAAACCCCGTGTCTCGCCCCGGCTCCACCGCGACCGCCTCTTCACACGTCCATGCCGGCTAGTCTTGCAACCGCGCCGACCACCACTGGCGCCAAACATCAATGAGGGTGGGATTGGCGAAAACAGGCTTTGGCCTGTTTCAGAGAAACCGCTTCATCGCTACCGCCTTGCCGGAACCGGACTTGAAATAGCGTTCGAGTTCCCTTGCCCGGAATTCCGTCTCGACGGCCACATAGGAGCGCAGCTTCATCGGCGCATAGGCCTTCGTCGAAAGCACCTGCCCCTTCATGTGGGATGCGAAGCGGCGCTTCAGGTCGGGAGTCGATCCGATATAGATGTCGCCATTGCCGAGTTCGAGAAAGTAGACGTACCACATGGGCGCCGGTCTCCCTTCGCTCCCGCTACGCGCGAGCTTCGGGAGACACTCCTACGCCTAAATCGCCTTCGCGCGCCAGACCACCCTGAACCGGGTGGCCTGCCACCCGAAGCCGAAGGCGTAGGGTGGCGGAGAGGGTGGGATTCGAACCCACGGTACCCTTGCGAGTACGCCGCATTTCGAGTGCGGTACTTTCAACCACTCAGCCACCTCTCCGCAGAGGACGGACGGGCTTGGACAAGCCGCCCGCATGGTCGAAACGGCGCGGAATGTAAACGCCGCGCGGCCCCCGCACAAGACCGGATCGGGACGGAAAAAGGGAAAGCCGGGCAAGGCTTAGGCAGGAATCGCGCGGCCTGCTAGACTGCGGCCATGAGCGGCACCGACACCGGACACAACGAGACCCCGAAACCCAAGGCCCGCGTGGCCGCGGCCTGGGCTGTCCATGCCTTCACGGCATCGGGCGTCGTGACCGGCCTTCTGGCGATCGCGGCGCTGATCGCGGGCGATTTGCGCCTCGCGCTGCTGTGGCTGGGGGCCGCCCTCATCATCGACGGTTTCGACGGGCCGATGGCCCGCAAGGTCCGCGTGACCGAATATGCGCCGCGCTTCGACGGCGCGATCCTCGACCTCGTGATCGACTATCTGACCTATGCGGTGATCCCGGCGCTGCTGATCTACCGTTTCGGCATGGTGCCGCCCGGCTGGGAGATCCCGGCCGCCGCCTTCATCATGACGACCTCGCTTTATTGCTTCGGCAACCGCGAGATGAAGACGAAAGACAATTATTTCTCGGGCTTTCCGGCCGTCTGGAACCTGGTGGTGCTTTATTTCTTCATTGCCGGCACCGGCCCATGGGCCAATCTGGCGATGATCGCCGGGCTCGGGATTCTGACCTTCGTGCCGCTGAAATTCGTCCACCCGTTCCGGGTCGTGGCGTTGAGGCCGCTGACCCTGGCCATGACGGCGCTGTGGACCGGGCTGACGCTCTGGCTGGTGCTGGCGAGCAGCCCGGCGCTCGCCCCCGCCGAGGCCGCGCCCGCGGCATTTTGGGCCTTCTGGGCGGTCTCGCTCTATTTTCTGGCGCTCTGTGCCCTGCGCACCCTGCAGGACGCGAAAAGCGGCTGAAAAGCCCTGAAATCAAGCCCTTCCGCGGCTTGACACCCGGTCTTCCCCCTGTATATTGCCCGCCAATTCGGCCCGTGCCGCTTTCAACAGGCGGCGCGTCGGGCTTTTTTCGTTACATGGTGGATTTAGCGATGTTCGCAGTCATCCGGACCGGCGGCAAACAATACAAGGTCGCAAAAGACGACCTTCTCGAAATCGAGAAGATCGAAGCGAAAGCCGGCGACAAGATCGACCTCGGCGATGTGCTGATGGTCGGCGGCGAAGGCGCGCCGAAGGTCGGCAGCCCCATCGTCGCGGGCGCCAAGGTGAAGGCCGAAGTGGTCGAGCAGACCCGCGGGCCGAAGCTGACGATCTTCAAGAAGCGCCGCCGTCAGAATTATCGCCGCAAGAACGGCCATCGCCAGGATCTGACGCTGGTCAAGATCCTCGACATCGCCGGCTGAGCGGCAGGGAGTAGAGACACATGGCTCATAAAAAGGCAGGCGGTTCCTCCCGCAACGGTCGCGACAGCGCCGGCCGCCGTCTCGGCGTCAAGAAGTTCGGCGGCGAGAGCGTTCTCGCCGGCAATATCATCGTGCGCCAGCGCGGCACCAAGGTGCATCCGGGCGACAATGTCGGCATCGGCAAGGACCACACGATCTTCGCGACCCGCGAGGGCACCGTCGAGTTCCGCAAGCGCCGCAACGGCCGCGCTTTCGTGTCGGTCGTCCCGGCGGCCATGCCGTCGAACGCGGCGGATTGATCGCGGGGTGAACGCCACCTCGCAAAGGTGGCGACCATCGAAATACGAAAGGGAGATGGGCCGCCATCTCCCTTTTTTCGTGCCCTTTCGGGGTTGGAGTATCCCGATGCAGGAAGAGCTGAAAACGGAAAGACTGTGGCTCCGGCCGCTGCGCGAAACGGATGCCGAGAGGCTCGCCGCGCTCGCCGACAACTGGAATGTCGCCCGGATGCTTTCGCGCATGCCCTTTCCCTACACGCTCGACATGGCGCATGAATGGATCGGCAAGCAGACCGCCTTGCGCGCCGGGGGCGAGGAACACGCCTATGCGCTCGACCTCGACGGCGATTTCATCGGCACTTGCGGCGTACAGGCCCATGCCGATGGCACACATGAAATCGGCTACTGGGTGGGCGAGCCTTACTGGAACAAGGGCTATGCCAGCGAAGCGGCCGCGGCCGTGCTCGCCGCCGCCGTCGCGCGCTTCGGCGCGGCCACGCTGATCTCGGGCCACTTCGCCGAGAACCATGCCTCGGGCCGTGTGCTGACCAAACTCGGCTTCCGCTATACTGGCGAGGAGCAACGCTGGTGCCTGGCGCGGCAGGAAAAGGTTCACTGCCTGACCATGCGGCTGGCGCGGATGGACGTGTGAGATGAAGTTTCTCGATCAGGCGAAAATCCACATTCGTTCGGGCAATGGCGGCGCCGGCTGCGTCAGTTTCCGGCGCGAGAAGTTCATCGAATATGGCGGGCCCGACGGCGGCGATGGCGGCCGGGGCGGCGATGTGATCGTCGAATGCGCCGACGGTCTCAACACGCTGATCGATTTCCGCTTCCAGCAGCACTTCAAGGCCAAGACCGGCATGCACGGCATGGGCAAGAACCGCGCCGGCGCCAATGGCGCCGACGTGGTGCTGAAGGTGCCCGCCGGCACGCAGGTGTTCGAGGAAGACGGCGAAACGCTGATCGCCGACATGACGGAGCCCGGACAGCGCATCGTACTCGCCAGGGGCGGCAATGGCGGCTTCGGCAACGCCTATTTCAAGAGCTCGACCAACCAGTCGCCGCGCCGCGCCAATCCCGGACAGGACGGCATCGAGAAGATCGTCGTGCTGCGGCTGAAGCTGATTGCCGATGCAGGCCTTGTCGGCCTGCCCAATGCCGGCAAGTCGACTTTCCTTGCGGCGGTGAGCGCCGCCAAACCGAAAATCGCCGACTACCCCTTCACGACGCTCGATCCCGGCCTCGGCGTCGTCACCGTCGACACGCGCAGCTTCGTGCTCGCCGATATTCCGGGCCTGATCGAGGGCGCACATGAAGGTGCAGGCCTCGGCGACCGTTTTCTCGGCCATCTCGAACGCTGCAGCATCCTGATCCATCTGGTCGACGGCACGCAGGAGGACGTTGCGGACGCCTATGCGGTCATTCGCGGCGAGATCGAAGCCTATGGCGCCGGCCTTGAGGACAAGCCCGAAATTCTCTGCCTCAACAAAGCCGACGCCTTGACGGAAGAGGAACGCGCCGAAAGGAAGCGCGCGCTCGAAGAAGCAAGCGGCGGCACGGTGCATCTGCTGTCGGGCGTTTCGGGCGAAGGCGTGACGGCAGTGCTGCGTCTTGTCGCCGACGAAATCGCCCGGAACCGCGCGGCGGAACGCGCGGAAGAAAAGCAGACCGAAGAAGAAGGCTGGCAGCCATGAGCGCGTCCTATCTGGCAGAGGCGCAGCGCGTCGTCGTCAAGATCGGTTCGGCGCTGCTGACCGACGCCGAAACCGGCAAGCTCAACCGCACCTGGTTGCAGGCGCTGGTCGAAGACGTGGCGCGGATGCGCGCACGCGGACAGGAAATGCTGATCGTCTCCTCGGGCGCCATCGCGCTCGGACGCCGCGCGCTGAAGCTCGCACCCGGCAAACTCAAGCTTGAAGAGAGTCAGGCCGCCGCCGCCGTCGGCCAGATCGGTCTTGCCCATGCCTTTCAGGAAATGCTCTCAGCCTACGGTCATTCCTGCGCGCAAATTCTGGTGACGCTGGAAGACACGGAGGAGCGCCGCCGCTATCTGAACGCACGCTCGACCATCTCGACTTTGCTGAAGCTCGGCGCGGTGCCCGTCATCAACGAGAACGACACGGTGGCGACGACCGAAATCCGCTACGGCGACAATGACCGCCTCGCCGCCCGCGTCGCCAGCATGATGTCGGCCGACTGTCTGGTGCTGCTGTCGGATGTCGACGGCCTCTACACCGCCCCGCCCCATCTGCCCGGCGCAACGCATCTGCCGGAGGTCGCGGAGATCACGCCCGAAATCGAGGCGATGGCGGGCGGCGCCGCCAGCGAATTTTCGCGCGGCGGCATGAAGACGAAACTGGCCGCCGCCCGCATCGCCACCGATGGCGGCGCGCGCATGGCGATCGCCAATGGTCACGGGCTGCATCCGCTGAAGGCGATCGAGGATGGCGCGCGCTGCACCTGGTTCGCCGCCCATTCGACGCCCTATGCGGCGCGCAAGCGCTGGATCTCGGGCTCGCTGAAAAGCCTCGGTACGCTCGTCATCGACGACGGCGCGGTCAAGGCGCTGACGCAGGGCCGCAGCCTGCTGCCGGCCGGCGTCGCCATCGTCGAGGGCACCTTCGGACGCGGCGACGCGGTGAGCGTGCGCGACAAGTCGGGCCAGGAAATCGCCAGCGGCCTCGTCGCCTATTCAAGCGACGACGCGCGGCGCATTGCCGGTCATTCGAGCCACGAAATCGAGGAACTGCTCGGCTATTCGGGCCGCGCCGAAATGATCCATCGCGACGATCTGGTGCTGAAGAAGGGCTGAGCCCGTTGAAACCGGCGCATCCGCCTGAGATACTTCGAACAAGGCGCGCGCAGTTAACGAGGGGGAGAACCCCATGACGATCGTGAAGATGAACGCGGAACGGCAGGACGTGACGGCGCTGATGGCCGAGATCGGCCGCGCCGCGCGCGCCGCCGCAACAAAGCTCGCGCATACGCCGACCAAACAGAAGGATGCGGCGCTGCTCGCCGCCGCCATGGCCATGCGCGCCAATGTCGACGACATTCTGAATGCCAACGCCGAGGATGTGGCGGACGCGGTGAGGAACGGTCTCACACCGGCGATGATAGACCGGCTGACGCTCGACGTGAAGCGCGTGGAGGCCATTGCCCGCGCGCTCGAGGACATCGCCGCCCTGCCCGATCCCGTCGGCACGAAAATCGCCGAATGGGACCGCCCCAACGGTCTGCATATCGAGCGCGTACGCACGCCGCTCGGCGTTATCGGCATTATCTATGAGAGCCGCCCCAACGTGACGGCGGATGCGGGTGCGCTGTGCCTGAAATCCGGCAATGCGGCGATCCTGCGCGGCGGATCGGAGGCGCTGCGTTCGAGCAAGGCGATCCATGCCTCGCTGATCGAGGGCATCGTTGCGTCGAACCTGCCCGAAGCGGCGATCCAGCTCGTGCCGGTTGCCGACCGCGCCGCTGTCGGCGAAATGCTGCGCGGCCTTGACGGCAATCTCGACGTGATCGTGCCGCGCGGCGGCAAGAGCCTTGTCGGCCGCGTGCAGGACGAGGCGCGCGTGCCGGTCTTCGCGCATCTCGAAGGCGTCTGCCATGTCTATGTCGACGGCGAAGCCGATCTCGACATGGCGCGCAACATCGTCCTCAATTCGAAGCTTCGCCGCACCGGCATCTGCGGCGCGGCCGAAACGCTGCTGGTCGACGAAGCCTGCGCGGCGACGCATCTGAAACCGCTGGTCGAGGCGCTGATCGCCGAAGGCTGCGAAGTGCGCGGCGACGCGGCGGCGCAGGCGGTGGACGCCCGCGTCAAACCGGCAACGGAAGAGGACTGGCGCACCGAATATCTCGACGCGATCATTTCGGTTCGTGTCGTCAAGGGTGTCGATGCGGCGATGGCGCATATCGTCGAATACGGTTCGGCGCATACCGAAGCGATCGTGACCGGCAATGCGGCGACCGCCGCGCGTTTCCTGAGCGAACTCGACAGCGCGATATTGCTGCACAACGCCTCGACGCAATTTGCCGATGGCGGCGAGTTCGGCATGGGCGCCGAAATCGGCATCGCCACCGGCAAGTTTCATGCGCGCGGGCCCGTCGGCGTCGAGCAGCTGACGAGCTTCAAATATGCGGTGCGCGGCACCGGCCAGGTGCGGCCCTGACGGATATCCGCACATGACGCGCCGCCGCGAGCTGCTGACGCCGGGCCTGAAGGTCGGCCTGCTCGGCGGCTCCTTCAATCCCGCGCATGAGGGCCACCTGCAT
>JAHBYM010000037.1 GCA_019635975.1 Parvibaculum sp.
CGTGCTGGCGCGGTTGCCGGAGGAGGCTCGGCAGCTTGCCGATAAACGCCGCTATCTCGCGCGAGATGCCCTGCTGATCAAGCACGTCGCCGCTTCCCGTTTCGACACAGTCTGCGTGATCGGCAACGACCTCTATATCAACGGGCGGCATGCGGCGCGGCGGCTGGAGCGCGACAGAGAAGGCCGCCCGATGCCGCGCTGGCAGGGCTGCGAACGGCTCGGCGGGCATCACATTCTACTTCTCGCCGAAGGCGAACCCAGCTCTTTCGACGGACGCTATTTCGGGCCGGTCGAGCGGGATCTCGTCATCGGCAGGCTGGTGCCGCTATGGACCTTCTGACGCTGGCTCTCGCCCATGCGATCCGCAACGCCGAGCCGGAGAACGGCCCCGCACCACTAGCCACCGTGAGCGTCGAGGGCGATCCGCAAGCAGAGAGGGTGGCGCAATGGCGGCCTATCATCACCGAAGCCGCGCGGCGTTTCGGCATTCCGGCGGACTGGATCGAGGTCGTCATCGCGGCGGAAAGCGGTGGCCGGACCATGCTGGACGGCGAACCGATCACATCGTCTGCAGGTGCGATGGGGCTGATGCAGCTGATGCCCGCGACCTATGCCGAGATGCGCGAACGATATGCGCTGGGCCCCGATCCGCATGATCCGCGCGACAATATTCTGACGGGCACAGCCTATCTCCGCGAGATGCAGGACCGCTTCGGTTTTCCCGGTCTCTTCGCTGCCTATCATGCCGGGCCCGGCCGCTACGCAGCCTATCTGAAGGGCGAAGAGCGGCTTCCCAAGGAGACAGAGGCCTATCTCGCGGCGCTATTGCCGCGTATTAAATTCGTCGCCGCAGACGACAAAGCAGTCGTCTTAATGGTGCCCGCGCGCGTGTCTCTTGCCTCCGGAAGATCGCTGTTCTTCCCGCTTGGTGGCCATGAAATGCGCGCGGAAACCACCTCGCCGGAGGATACATCGCACAGCGATTCCACCGACATCGGTGGCGATCTCTTCGTGCCGCTCTCCGGCGCTTCCCGTTAGTCAGCCCCAGGAGAAACGGAATCTGCGCAGGTGAGCGTGGGATGAGGTCAATATCGCGGGAGGGCAAGATAAAAGAACGGCGCCATGAGGGGCTTATGTTCCTGTCTGCACATCTCTTTTGACGGCGCCATGCGCCGAAGGCGTGGCGCCATTGCCGCGCCAAGTCCCTGTGTCCTTTCGATCTCCATGGCGCCGTCTTGTTGCGCGGCGAAAGCCGATCATCTTGATGAGGGGCGACAATCGTGGAGAGGAGACGATGCAGGAGGACGGCTTCGAGCCACGTCTCGGCAGGATCGGGACGCGCGACGGAAAGGCCGAGCGCCGCTACCAGCAGCGCGTGCTGAAATCGGCGGCGCTGGCGGGCGGACGCCGCTTCGGTGGAGCGTCGCCGGGCTCGGGCTTCCAGGGCAATCGCATCGGCCGCGGCGCCGGCATCGGTCGCGTGCTCGCATCGCGCGGGACCCATGCCGCCTTCCGCGCGCGGCGTGTCGTCGTCAAATCCCGTATCGTCAAGCTGAAGGGGCAGGGCCTGAAGGCGGCGCGTCTCCATCTCCGTTACATCCAGCGCGACGGCGTGACGCGCGAAGGGCAGCCGGGCGAGCTTTACGACGCCGAGCACGACCGGGCGGACGGCAAGGCATTTCTGGAACGCTGCGAGGGCGACCGGCACCAGTTCCGCTTCATCGTCTCCGCTGAGGACTCGGCTCAGTATGAGGAACTGAAGGGTTTCACGCGGCGCTTCATGGCCCGCATGGAGGAGGATCTGGGAACGCGTCTCGATTGGGTCGCGGTCGATCATTACAATACCGGCCATCCCCATACCCACATCATGCTGCGAGGCAAGGACGAGCGCGGACAGGACCTCGTCATCGCGCGGGATTATCTGTCGACAGGCATGCGCGAGCGCGCCGCCGAAATCGTCACCCTCGATCTCGGTCCCCGCAGCGATCTCGAGATAGAGACGAACCTCGCGCGGGAAGTCGAACAGGAACGGTTCACGAGCATCGATCGCAGTCTGTTGAAAGAGGCGGACAGTGAAGGCGTCCTGCGCTCTGGCGCCCTTGCCCGCGACGCCTTCCGGCAGAGCCTGCGGGCCGGCCGGCTGCAGAAGCTGAAGCGGTTGGGTTCGCCGAGGAAATCGCACCCGGATATTGGAAGCTTGCCGCGGAGCTGGAACCGGCGCTCCGCCGCATGGGTGAGCGCGGCGACATCATCAAGACGCTTCACCGCGAAATGACGGAGAAGGGTCTCATGCGTGCGCCGTCCGATTATGCGGTTCACGATCCGGCGGACGGCGAGACGCGACGCATTGTCGGGCGTGTTGTCGCGAGAGGATTATCGGACGAACTCAACGATCGTCATTATCTGATCGTGGACGGGATCGATGGCCGCGCGCACTACGTGGACATCGGAAAGGCGGAGACGGCGGACGCGTTACCGGATAGCGCGATCGTTGCAATCGCACCGAAGGGAGCGGCGCCAAGATCTGCTGACCGGATGATCGCGGAGGTCGCGGCAGCGAATGACGGCCGCTACGACATCGAGTCGCATCTGCGCCATGACCCGACGGCGAGTCGCGCCTTCGTCGAATCCCATGTCCGGAGGCTGGAAGCAATGCGCCGCGCCACCGGTCTGGTCGAGCGTGGACCCGACGGAAGCTGGACCATCGCGCCGGATCACCTGGAACGCGTTACATCCTTCGAGCGCGGCCAGGCGAGAGCGAGCCCGGTCATTGTCGAGACGTTGTCCGTCTGGCCGCTTGAGCGGCAGGTAACCACCAATGGTGCGACCTGGCTTGACCGCGAGTTGCTGGCGGAAAAGCCGGAACCCTTGCGCGAGACCGGGTTCGGCGGAGAAGTCCGCGACGCGCTCGCCCTGCGCCGGCAATGGCTGGTCGGGCAGGAGCTGGCGCGCGAGGAACAGGACCGGATCGTCTATCGCGCCAATATGCTCGGCATCCTGCGCCGTCGCGAACTGCTTCGTGCGGCGGGGCAGCTCTCGGGCGAACTCGGTCTGCCCTACGCCGAAACCGATTCCGGGCAAAAGGTGACAGGCATTTATCGCCGACATGTCGATCTCGTCAGCGGACGCTTCGCGGTGATCGAGAAATCGCGCGAGTTCACGCTCGTGCCCTGGCGGCCGGTGCTGGAGCGGCACCTCGGCAAGCAAGTCTCGGGGATCGTCCGGGAAGGGAGGGTCTCCTGGACGATCGGGAGGCAGAGAGGGCCAGGGGTTTCATAAGGTCTGCTTTGCGCCAGGAGCGGACATTCGGTAGTTCGCGAAACTGGTCGTGGGGCCGGGGTCCCTTGAGACCGGAGACTTAGACGTGTTGTGCGGCAATGACCCGGAACTTCATTCCCCAAGTGTCCATCAACAGAGCGTCCGTCGATACAAAGACCTCCAGATGTGAGGGTTCGAAAGCGGTCTTCACGTAGCCCGGTTGGACGACGGTTACACTGAATTCGTAGGAGAGTTCCTTCCAGCGGTTAGCCCATCCATTTACGATCGCCGGCACACCGACGAGATAACGGCTCGGTCGATCGCGACGGAGAGCTTTCGCCTCGCGCTTCTGAAGATGTTCCAGAAAAATATCGGGACGCTCTCGCCACCGAATGCACTTCTGCGCCTGCCCGCAAACTTCATAGAGGTCATCGACACGAGCGCCCTGCCTATCGCTCGAAGAGTATTTCAGGTGGAACAGGTCGACCTTGAGCGTACTCCCTGACAGCCGCATGGCGACCAAGTCAGCAATCTCACCAGACCCATCGTCGTTATAGATGACCTCATACTCAGAACCGCCGTCGCGGAGCCTGCGAGCCATGAACGCCTGAACGGAGTCGTCATCGATCGAACTGAGAGACTCCTTCCGAATGTTCACGCCAGACCAATCAAGAGCCTCAATTTTATCGAGATCAAAGGCAGGCCGTTCCTCATAGGGTGGCAGGATGAAAAGATCGTGATCCACAAGCATGTCGCCGTCCGCGAAATAGATGTGCGGGGGATCCTCGACAAACTTCTCGCGCAGGAGCGTTTCCTTGCCGCGGACGTGGACCAAGACCTCTTGTCCGCTCGTCTGACGGTAGTGAGCTCCGGCCGCATCGATCGTCATCTCGAAGTCGGCACGGCGTTCATCGGCTACGACGCGGAAGCTAAGCGGGCCGCTATCGCTAAAGGAATTCAGCGTGATATCGCAATCATAGAAGGGCGCGCGAACGCCCTCGATCTCGATCTCGACTTTGTCCTCCTGCAGATGGAGGAAGGTCTCAGGCCAAGCGATTGCAATTGGAGGTTTTGCGGGCCGAGTTGTCTGTCGTTTAGGTCTGACAAGGCGCTGGATGATCTTGTCGGTGGTGATTGTGCCGTCAGTCAGCTTGCGACCGAGACCGTGGCACCAGTCGATCCAGTCCCCGAAGTTGTTAGTACTGTCGTAGGACCAGATTTTGCCCTTCACGGAACAGCCAATCGTCGTCTTCCCCTCGTCTGTGTAGCCTTGCCCAAAGAGGTTAGCCTTCTTCCGGTTGCGATTTCCCGGCAGGGTATCGAGCTGCTCACCGATGTCCGAACCCATAAAGCTCGAATAGCGAACCGGCTTCCGTTGCGTTTCGCTCAGCCCAAGGTTCATCAGGATAAGCCGGCGGAATCCGTCGAGAACACGGAAGATATTTTCGCCCCGTATGCGCTCGACGTCTGCACCGCATACTTTCTTGGCGACGTCCTCATGAAGATCCTTCAGGCGTGAGCTGTTGATGTAGAGCAATCCTCGATTGTCATCCCAATGGATCATATAGAGGTTATACTCAACGTTCGTAGGTTCCTTGACGGTCGTCCATCGCAGTCGATCTTCTTCTCGCTTCACGAAAATCGCGATGCGCTCGGTCTCGTTGATATGCGGACCTTCGACTATCGAGCCGGGTTTGAATAAGTCTTCAATGGCGTGCGGCTGCCATGATGCGCAGGTCGCCTTGTAGACCACCGTGCTCATCCGAGGCGTGAGCGTCTCCAACGGGAAGCGCTCAGGAATCTCTGAGAATCCTGCGAATACCTCTTCGCGACGACGCTCCTTCTCAGTTCGCGCCGCGCCTACGACACTCAGCACTCGGTTCCAGTCTGCGTCCTCGGCGTAGAGGACCCTAAGCGACTCTTTGATATCCGTGCCTGTGATGTTGGCGACTACGGTCGCATCGCCGAGATCATTTCGCGTGCGCGTAAACCGGCCAACGAACTGGAACGTTACCGCTTCGCTTCGCTGCTTATCGTGTAGGGCGGCGATCTTCAGATCAGGAAGGTCAAAGCCTTCCCCGAGCATGTCGACACAAACGGCGATTTTGCTTCGCTTTTTTATCAGTTCAGCAAGCCGGGCGTCGCGCTCGCCCCTGCTGAGGTTACTATGGATGAGCACGGGTGCCGCCTCGGGGGCGGCCTTCGCATACTTGTGGAACAAGTTCGTCGCGCGAGCGATCGTATCCGCGCGCGCCATCACAAGATGGTCGAAGCCGGCAGCCCGATCCTCATGCATAACACGTACAGCTTCAGCCACGATTTTGTCGTCCGCGTCTTCCTCATCGAGCCCCTGAACGGGGACGAATTTGATCGGCTTGAAGAGGTTCTCTTCCTGCGCTTTCGATAGGGGGTAGACGTAGATGAAACGACCATCGACGCGTCGGCCGTCATTCCGGAAAGGGGTTGCCGTGAACTGGATGATGCGCTTACGCTTGAACTGCGCGCGCGCTGCAGACCAAGTCTTGGCAGCAATATGGTGGGCTTCGTCAACGAATAGAGCGTCGACATGCTCTGCCATCCGCGCCTGGATCTCCGGAGCAGCTTGGCCGAGAATCTGAAGCGTCGAGATAACCACGTTCGAGCGAAGGAAAATCTCATCGACCTCTTCGACAGTTTTGGGACCGCTCACAAGTTTCGCGACTACGGGGTAGCGAGCGGATTCGTCGAGGCAGGTTGCTTGCTTCAGTACGCCAAGGGTTTCGAACTTTCGGGTGATCTGCGCCCGCAGATTGCTGTTTGGCACGACAACGAACAGACGGCGGATGCGTGAACCAACCGTCAAAGCAAGCATGGTCTCGGTCTTACCGGTGCCGGTTGGCATCACCACCGTGGCCGGTGAGTTGGTGACACTCCAGTGTGCCTGAGTTGCGTAGACCGCTCCGATCTGCGGTGGACGAAGACCTTTGGTGATAACCTGCGCGTTCTCGACCTCTTCGGACCGCAGCGTCAGCTTTCCCTTCCACGATGTGAGCACGTCGTCGGCGAGTGCGACACACTCATCACGCGGTACGGACAAGGCGCGACTCGGTTTGGGGAAAAGCCAGACAGCTTTCTCTGCGTTCAAAGAAGCGGCAATCGACGAGGCCGAGGACGCGTCGTCAACCTGCAGGACGCCAGCGCATCCAAGGTTAGAGGTTGTGGCCTTGTCCACAAAAGCAATCGTTTCGCCCGAAGGTAGCACAGCCCTGAACGCAGCGATCTTCTTGTATTGGTAAGCCTCAACCGTTGCGGATACGGTCTCCGCCTTGCGGGCAAGATGCGAGAAGGCCGCGCCTAGGACGCGCCCTTGAAACGTGAACCGTTCAGGTAGTTTCAGTTCGGTGATTTCGGCGAACAGATCGACCAACTTTCCAATCCTTGCGCGCGGTTGTCTGGGGTTCGCGATTCCCAAAAGTGCAGCTGAAGATTTTACGAGAGCAAGTTGGACGAACAGCGGCTCGCTACACATTACCACAACAGAAGTGGGCAGACGATTTGCCCGACGA
Source organism: Parvibaculum sp. (assembly GCA_019635975.1). GTDB lineage: Bacteria > Pseudomonadota > Alphaproteobacteria > Parvibaculales > Parvibaculaceae > Parvibaculum. Next base: position 6,804 of record JAHBYM010000037.1, read on the forward strand.
CTCTCCATCCACCGCCCTAGGCCGCCCACGGATCCGGGTCAGGAGCGTCGGACCAGCTTGCCAGCCGCTAGTCATCAAGCAGACATTCCAGGCGGCCGGTTGGAGTCAATCGCCGTCTGATGGTGCCGAGGCGGTCGTTACGGTTCGGAAACGAAAGATCAGGTGCATCCGCACCAAGTTCATAGCTCGATAGATTCCGCAATCTTGAGCGCGTCATCAACCTCAATGCCCAGATATCGAACTGTGCTTTCCAACTTCGTGTGGCCAAGAAGCAGCTGAACCGCTCTCAAATTTCCTGTCTTGCGATATATCTGAGCCGCCTTGGTTCTCCGCATCGAGTGCGTTCCGTACCCAGACGGGTCTAGGCCGACGGAAGCAATCCACACATTGACGATGCGCGCATACTGACGAGTTGAGATGTGGTGCGCGCTATGCACCCGGGACGGAAACAGGAATTCGGCCGAAGACATAGCGGGATGTAGAAGCCACCCCTCAAGTGCGGCACGGGTGGTGTCTGTAATTTCGAACTGAACTGGACGGCCGGTCTTTCGCTGAACAACGGTGGTGCGCTGACGAGGCTGTCCACCGACGAAGACGTCGTTCACCTTCAAAGCAACCAGATCACAAGCTCTAAGCTTGCTATCAATTGCTAGGTTGAACAGGGCAAGACCACGTCGGTCATCAGCCATTTCGAGTCGAATTCTGATCGACCATACGTGTTTTGGGGCCAGGGGACGCTTCTGTCCCACCAAGCGACCCTTGTTCCAAGGATTCGGTCTATAGATGGGAGTATCGGCATTTGAGGTGGACATGGTCTTGCCTCCTGCCGCCCCGCCCAACCCATCTTCTTCGGCCCAGTGCCGAGGCTCTAACATACGACAAAGAGACAAGGGCGCTTATGACCCAATGAAGGCAATGACCACCAAACTTAGATTCGAAGAGCTAAGCAAGCGCTGCGAACGGAGCATCACAAAAATGACCGATGCCCAGGCGCTCGCACACATTGGCGAATTGATCGACGACGCTTTCGACGCGTCCTTCGAACGCGGCGCTAAACGCGCGCTCTATCTGCTTGACGAACTGTCGAAGCGTGAACTCGCCGATACGGATGTTGCGCTGGTCGAGTATTTCCGAGCCAATGCTTGGGCCGCGCGCTCACACATAGCGACCGGCCGACGATCCTGGTCTTGGGAGGTGCCGGAGCTGCAGGCCGAACTGCTCGCATTGTCCCGCGCCTCAAACCACCCTGGCTTCACGAGCCTCGACAAGGTCCGTCGATGCCAGATTCTTACAAACCACGCGAATCTACTCAACATAGTCGGTCGTTCGATCGATGCCATTGCTCTCTGGGACAAAGCTCTGAAGATCATCCCGGGCTTTGCTATGGCGCGGGGCAACCGCGGCTATGGACTCAAGGGCTATGCCGGCATGGTGGTCGATGACCGCGCGCGTGCAACTCTGGCTTTACAGGCATTTGATGGCCTTCGTTCGACGATGGCCGACGACGCACTTCATGACTCTATTGATCCACGAGCTGCACTCGCCTTTTTCGCCGGGCAGGCCCAGGAACTCGCCGGCGCAGTCAACATCGACGCGGTGCGGGCGACACAGGACCTTGATCGTGGCGAAGAAGGTCGGTCGAAAGTCGAACGCGCGTATCGTCGTTGGTGCCTTGAGCACCGTCTTTTTTTGTGCCCCTTGAACGATCTTGGACCGCATCTGACGGCGGCCACCGACGACCTGATGCTGCCGCCCCTGATCGAGGAGGTGAACGACCGTCCCGACGGCCATCTGCCTCCACCGATCGTTGGCTTCTTCAGCCAGATGAAGCAAGAATATGTATCCGCGCGATTCATGCTATTCGAGGGGATGAGCAGCACGCGGGTCCATTACTCTGATCGCGGTGTCACGCTCACCGACACGCTTGACTATCCGCTCTATTCCCTGGCCAGCGAGCGGGTCCGCACGGCCTTCCGCATCGCCTATTCGCTGCTCGACAAGGTGGCCTTTCTCGTTGATCGCTACTGGGCCTTAGGCAAGGCACCGGACAGGATTAGCTTCAAGAACGTGTGGATGGTCGAGAACAAAGCGCGCCTGCTGCCACAATTCGAAAAACGGGACAATCTGCCATTGCGCGGCCTGTTCTGGTTGTCGAAGGAGCTGTTTGACGACCAGCTCAAGCAGACCACGGCGGCCGATGCTCGTGAACTACACAGCATCCGCAACGCGCTGGAGCACACCTATCTCAGTGTGAGCGAAGGCTGGGCCAAGCCATTCATGATCAACGGGACGAATGACAAAGGCTTCGGCGTCGCCATAGGTAGCGATGAGCTCGAAGCCAAGGCGATCCGGGTCATGCAGATGGCGCGATCTGCTCTATTTTACGTATCCTTTGCCATCGGCGTTGAAGAGCGGAAGAAACAATCTGCGGATCACGGCAGGTTCATAGGTTCGATGCCGCTCTACGGCCTCGATGACAGGCGGAAGCGACGAGATCCTTCATGATTTCATTCTCCAATGGCCGGTCACTCGCCTTGGATAGTCGCTTCGCAGAGATGAACGACGGGCACCTCTCGAGCGCAGCGTCACGCGAACCGGAGCAGTGAGATTAGACGCGAAGCCGAAGTTTCACCATTAGGCGGCGAACCGATGTCCACTTCTGGCGCAAAGCGGCAACATCAACCGGGAACCAGTAGAAGACCGGAAGGCCCCTGACCTTAGGTAGACTTGGTGGTGTAGCTCGTGTAGCGGCGGCGACACCCAAGAGCGATGGATAGCACATCTACGCCTCAATCGCCGAGCACCCGGCGCATCAGGTCGGCGGTGTTCCTGGCGCCCAGCTTACGCATCACGTTGGCCCGGTGAAACTCGACGGTGCGTGGGCTAACGCCGAGCATCCGCGCCGCTTCCTTGCTGGAGGCGCCTCGCACAATCTGTGCCAGAGTTACACGCTCTCGCGGCGTCAGCAACTCATGGCCCGGGAATGGCTTGGACAACACGCCTAGCGCCCCCTGCAGCCGTTCGATCTCCTGTCTGGCCTGCCGTAGCTCCGGCGTCGCCAGGAACTCCCAATCACCGTCGCGTCGGGCGGTGCAGCACTGGTGCGCGCGCGCTACGTCCAGCAGGTCGACCGCTCGACTGGCCTGCAGCGAGTAGGTGCAGAGCACCACCATTCGTTGCCCGGCAAGCGAGCGGTCAAGCTCGTGCTCGTATTCGCAAAATGCCTGCCAGTGATTGGTCTCGATCCAGAATGCGTTGCCGCTCACCCGCATGCCGTCAAAGCCCTTGGCAAGGGCATCGCGCAGCTTCTCGTTCCACCCGCCAGTGATCCGTTGCAGATCGAACTGGTTGCCCTGCAGATACCAATCAACACCGGGGATTATTTCGATCCGTTTGGCTGCGATCTGCGCCCTCAGATCGGGGACTACACGGCGGAGCGCAGCTATGGCATCAGCCTTGGTAATCGGGTCCGAGATCGCCCAGACACAGAATTCGTTGCTCGCGAGCCCCGTCTTGAAATATGCAGCTGCCGTATCAAGCAGGTCATCCTTGGTCTCATAGAAGACGCAGATATGGGTGCCCCAGGGCATCTCGCCCACCACGCGGATGCCGCTCTGCCGCAATGGCGGATCCTCCGCGGGCGCGCCGGGCTTGGTTCTGCCCGACCGGTGTCCGGTTGTTTCGCTGTTGCGATGCGCGGCAGTAGTGGTACGGGGCACGCTTCCCCTCCCGGTGTCTGATCTGCAGTTTCTGCGGTAGCGAATGCCATCGTGTCCGGAGGCGCATAGTGAGCCCGAGGCCCAGCCCGACAAGAGAAAGGTGACTTTACTCGTACTACTACGAGTATCTGCGTTTCCCCGTAGTCTTACAAGGTTTCCCTGCAGTGCCGAAGCCCTAGTCTGCGGACACCAGCGGAGGCTACTGATGCGCAACTACTTCTTTCATATCCGCCGCAGACGCGGTTCGGACGAGGTTGCTGAAAGCATTGCCTTGTCCGACCACAACGCGGCCATGCTTCGCGCCGTAGTGATGTGTGGTGAAATCGGGTGCAGCGATGGCTTCTATCCCGGCTTTGCGATCAGCGTTGGGTGCGAGAACGGCGCTGCGATCGGTCGGATATTGGTCGCTATGCTCCCCGCCGCTTCGGAGCATCGCGATGTCTAAATCGACGCATTCGACGATCACCCGCCTTGCGATCATCCTCGCTCTCGCGATGCTCGCTGTCGTGCTGGTTGACGCCGCCTGCGCCAGCTTGCAGGCACTTGCGCAACATCGGCTGATCGCTGAAGGAACGCTGGTCCTGGCCGTAGCCTCTGCCTTTACCCTCGGAATCGCGATCGGGCGGCGCAAACCTGATGCAGCCGTCGTCCCTTTGGTGTCCGCGAGCGCGCTGGCGTCGGATGAACCGGTCACAGCCAGCGGCCGGGTCGAGACCATGACGTTGGCCGAGACCGAGTTCCTCGCCAACATGAGCCACGAGCTACACACGCCGCTCAATGCTGTAATCGGCTTCTCCGAACTGATCTTGAGCGAGATACACGGCCCACTGGAGAACCGGCGCTATTCCGACTATGTCGGCCATATCCGCAACGGCGGCGAGCAGTTGCTGACGATCGTCAACGCCATACTGGATATGTCCCGGCTTGCCGCCGGGCAGTTCGACCTGCAGCTGCGCCGCGTCGAGCCGCACGCCATCGTCGACGAATGCGCCAGATCGGTCGCTGAGCAGGCCGCCGCCGCGGAAGTCAGCCTCGTAGTGCAGCCTTCAAACGCCCCTTCAGTCATGGCGGACCCTGCCAGACTCGCACAGGCACTGATCAACCTGCTGTCGAACGCAATCAAGTTTACTGCGCCGGGCGGCCTGGTCACCATCGGCGTCACCTGCCATGGCGATGCTGTCGCCTTCGAGGTGGCCGATACTGGCATCGGCATGACACGCGGCCAGGTTGACATCGCGTTACAGCCGTTCCGCATGATCGAAAGTTGTATGACGCGCCGGCAAAGCGGCATCGGACTGGGATTGCCGCTGGCGGAGCACCTGGTGCGGTTGCATGGCGGCGAACTGCGCATCGAAAGCGGTCCCGGATACGGCACCGCCGTGACGGCAATCTTGCCCGCAAGCGCTTCCCACTTGGCCGACGAGCAGTAGCCCGTCATGAAAATCTTTCGCACCGGCTTGAAGAAGCTCGCAAGCATTTTGCTCGCGTTAGCCGCTGATGTCTCGCCGCCCGCTGCCCGCCCGAATGCCAACCCCGCCCGATCTTTCGGCGAGATGCGCACTGCAATCTCGCCAACCGTCGTTGCTGGCAGCATTCAGTTGCTCGGCATGGCTGAGATCAAGCAACAGTTGGGTGCGCGCTGGAGCGATGTGGCCGACATCGCCTTTGATATCGCGGAGCGGACCATTCTGCGCCATCTCTCGATTGAGGATGCCTATCAGCGTCACGGCAAAGAGGCGTTCTTGTTGTGCTTTGCCGCGCCCGACAAGGCGCACGCGGAGGCCAAGACCAGGACGATCGCGGAGGAAATTGCCACGCTGCTGGCTCAACATTCGCCCCACATTCCCCTTCGGGTCGACCATACCGTCGCTGAAATGGAATGGGCCGACATCGACACAGGTGGGGCGGATTCAATTGCTGAGCTGATGGCCCGCGAGTTGCGCCAGGTGCGCGAGAGAGCGGAAGCCTCGGCGCGTAAATGGCGCATCGAGCTTTTACGCACCGCCGGAATCCGCTTCGGCCCGATCTGGCACCCGCCGCGCCGTATCGTCATCAGCTACCGCGCCATGCTGAACGAGCAGACCGGTACACACGCATTGCAGCGCCTCGCAGTGGCGACAACACCGGAGGAATTGAAAAATACGCTGCACGAACTCGACTGCCTAATTGTCGGCCAGGGGATCAAGGCGCTCGATCGGCTGCTGCAGGCCGGCGGCATGGCGCAGATGCTGATTTCGGTAAACTTCAACTCGTTGAGCACCCGCGCTACCCGGGAAAAGTACCTTAGTCTCTGCCGCGACATTCCCCCGCACTACAAGCGCTTCTTGCTGTTCGAGGTGCACAGTGCTCCTAGCGGCACGCCGGTCTCCCGACTGATCGAGATTGCCATGGCGTTCAAGCCCTATTGCCATGGCGTGCTCGTGGAAGTCTCAGGCAATTACAGCCGGCTTCAGGAACTGAGATCGGCGGGTTTGTTCGGCGTCTCGGTAGATGCAAAGTCGCTGCCGCGACACGCCGGCCACGCCACAACCATGCTCACGAACCTGGTTTCCGCCGCCGCCACGTTCGACCTCAAGGTGTTCGTCCACGGCGCCGATACAATGGGCGCTCTGCGTGCCGCACAGAAAGCACGGGTAGACTACGTAGACGGCCACGCGGTCGCACTGCCCTTAGACGAACCCAAGACCGCCTATCGTTGGGCGCCGCTTTGACACCCGCCGGTATCGCAAAGCGTCCGCGCCCGGGACTATCCGGCAGTCCAGCCTTCTTCAGGTAGAACTTTGCTGATTGGATGCGGTTGTGGAGAACGCGCTGTTTGGCATGCGGCGGAATCTGGCGACACTGTTCGTCCAACAGGACGAGATGGGCGTTTGGGAGGGCGGATCTTTACCGCGTGCACGAAGTGAAAGGTCATGCTAGTCTTGTAAATTATGGGTGGATACGAGCCCGCGAAGAAAGCGCTGCTGACGCTGCGCGACGACCTCTAGGGCGGCACGCGACTTTTGTTCGAACGCGAAACGATCACGTCCAAATACTTTCCGGACTGAAGTCCCTTCCCCAAAAAGGGAGGCGTACATGTCGACAAAGTCGGACTGGGATACGTTCATCGACCGCTGGGCGGTGCTCACGCTTTATGAGCGCTTCGAGCGAATGGTTACGATCGCGCTATCGTTCCTCCTTATCGTTGTCATCCTGGCCGCGATGTGGAACCTCTTCTTGCAAGTTCTGCTTGGGCTGGTGCTGGAAGGCTCGCTTGATCCAACCAATAACATCGTCTTCCAGGCTGCCTTCGGGGCGATCTTCACCGTCATCATCGCGCTGGAGTTCAAGCGCTCGATCGTAGTCTCGATCGAAAGCCACGACACGGTGTTCCATGTCCGCACCGTTGTGTTGGTGGCACTGCTCGCACTACTGCGCAAGTTCATCATTCTCGATCTCGGCAAAACCAGCGCCGAGATCATTGCCGCGCTGGCCTTCGCCACGCTCGCACTGGGCGGCATCTACTGGATCGTCCGCCAGCAGGACGAGGTGCACGCTCGCCGCGCCCGGGTGGCGCAGAGGCGCTCCCACCCCCGACCACCGGCGGAATGAAAGGGAAAACCATGCGAGGCAAATGCGACGTCTGCGGAAAGCCGGCCACCTTGCGAGTCCGTGCCTCGGTCAACGGCCGCATGCAGAGCATGGAGCTCTGCGACGAGCACTATCGCGAGTTGTTGCACCGGCAGGGGCGCACGGCATCGCCGCTGGAATCGCTTTTTGGTCGAAGAGGCAGCCTATTCGAGGAGTTTCTGGGGGATCAGCCCTTCCGCGGCATGATGGGGGACGTGGGTTTCGACCTGCCGCCGCTGAGCAAGCTAGGCAGGGCTGAGGACGATGATGAGAGGGGGGAGGCTGCCTTCGGCGATGCGCCCCCCCGGTCGCATAACGTCCGCCGCCGAGGCGGCGGCTTCGTCAGCCGGGTCAGCGAACAGGCCGAGAATCTGTTGCAGGAGGCGGCGCGGCATACCGCCGAGATGGGGCGGGCGGAAGTTGATACTGAACACCTTCTGCTTGCACTGACCGGCTCGGACGTCGTGCGCAACGTGCTCGACCAGTTCAAGATTTCGGTCGATCAACTGAAAGCCCAGATCGAGGCCGAGGCAACGCGCGGCGAGAAGCCCCACGAAGGCGAGATCGGCGTCAGCCCCCGGGTGAAGGATGCGTTGACCCGCGCCTTCGGCGCCTCGACCGACCTTGGGCACAGCTACGTCGGCCCCGAACACCTGCTGATTGGGCTCGCCGAAGAGGGCGAAGGAATCGCCGCCAACATGCTGAAGAAGCTCGGCCTGACGCCGCAGGCGCTGCGCCAGCAAGTGGCGCGTGTGGTCGGCAAATCAGGGGCCGAGGACGGCAAGTCCGAGACGCCTACCAACACCTCGGAACTGGACAAGTATTCGCGCGACCTCACCAAGATGGCGCGCGACGGCAAACTTGATCCGGTAATCGGTCGCGCTGCCGAGATCGAGACCACCATAGAGATTCTTGCTCGCCGCAAGAAAAACAACCCCGTGCTGATCGGCGAGCCGGGGGTCGGCAAGACCGCCATCGTCGAGGGGCTGGCGCAGCGTATCGTCGAAAACTCCGTGCCCGAGGCTATTCGCGGCAAGCGGCTGGTTGAACTCAACATCAATTCGATGGTCGCGGGTTCGAAATACCGCGGAGAGTTTGAAGAACGGGTCCAGAGGATCCTCAAGGAGATCACCGAGCACCAAGGAGAAATGATCCTCTTCATCGATGAACTGCACACCATCGTCGGCGCGGGTCAGGGCGGCGGCGAAGGCGGGCTCGACATTGCCAACGTCTTCAAGCCAATGCTGGCGCGGGGAGAACTGAACCTCATCGGCGCGACCACGCTCAACGAATACCAGAAGCATATCGAAAAGGACGCCGCGTTGGAGCGCCGCTTTCAGCCGGTGATAGTACCCGAACCGACCGTCGCGCAAGCGATCATGATTCTGCGGGGTCTGCGCGATACGTTCGAGGCGCACCACAAGGTGACGATCACCGACGAGGCTATCGTCGCCGCGGCGGAGCTGTCCGAACGCTACATCCAGGGACGCTTCTTGCCCGACAAGGCCATCGACCTGATCGATCAGGCGGCGGCGCGGGTCAAGTTGTCGGTCACGGCGCGGCCCGTGGAGGTACAGGAGATCGAGGCGGAACTTCATCAGCTTCGCCGGGAGCAGGACTATGCCGCCTCGCGAAAGAACTATGACATGGCGGGCGAGATCGGCATACAGATCGCATCCAAGGAAGCGAAGCTCAAGGATCTCACCGAGGCCTGGGAGAAGGAGCGGGCCACCGGGACCACCGAGGTCAAGGCGACCCATGTTGCGCAGATCGTGTCGAAGCTGACCGGCGTGCCCGTCGACGAACTGACCGAAGAGGAGCGCGCGAGGCTATTAAAGATGGAAGAACGCCTTCATGCACGGGTGATCGGCCAGGATGAGGCGATCCTTGCGGTCTCGGACGCAGTGCGCCTTGCGCGCGCCGGCCTGCGTGAGGGCTCGAAGCCCGTGGCGACTTTCCTCTTCCTAGGGCCAACGGGCGTCGGCAAGACCGAGCTCGCCAAGGCGCTGGCCGAGGTTGTCTATGGCGACGAGGACGCCATGATCCGTATCGACATGTCGGAATACATGGAGAAGCACACGGTCGCCCGCCTGATCGGCGCGCCGCCGGGCTATGTGGGCTACGATGAAGGCGGTCAACTCACGGAGAAGGTCCGGCGCAAGCCCTATTCGGTGATCCTGCTCGATGAGATCGAGAAGGCACACCCGGATGTCTACAACGTGCTCCTGCAGGTCTTCGATGAGGGGCGGCTGACCGATGGCAAGGGACGTGTGGTCGACTTCACCAACGCCATCATCATCGCCACCTCCAACCTGGGCTCGGATCGGATCCAGCAGCGGCTGCACCTGCGCGGCACTGCAGCGGAAAGCCCCGCAAAGCTGAAGGAGGAACTGATGGAGATACTGCGCGGGCACTTCCGCCCCGAGTTCCTGAACCGCCTGGACGAGATCATCGTGTTCCAGAGCCTGACGAGGGATGAGATCCGCCAGATCGTCCTGTTGCAGCTGAATCGCGTGAAGAGGACCGCCGCGTCCCAGGGGGTGGAGATCACCTTCGACGACAGCCTTGTCGACACGTTGGTCGCTGAAGGTTACCGACCGGAATACGGCGCGCGCGAGATCAAGCGCCAGATCCGCAGCCTCGTCGAAACGCGTCTTGCCCGCGCTATGCTGGGCGGCGAGGTCATGCAGGGCGACGCTATTCGTGTCGGCTGGGACGCCGGTGCCGAGCAGCTGCGGATCGAGCCGGTAGGTAAGGACCCTTCGAAGCCACAGAATGTGAGTAAAGCCAAAAAAACCAAGGCGAAGGTAGAAGAATCGGGCGCAGCCGACGAGAGACAGTCGGGCGCCCAATATCCGGAAAAGTGAACAAATACACCCCGCACCGGGCGATAGGGAAAACGTCTAGAGTCTGCCTCCGGTCTGACCTGAATGACCGCTCATGGCGCAAAGCAGCCATTTAAGGTCCGTGTGAAATCGCGGCCCTCTTTTCGATTAGGGGCGAAGAACCTGCATCCAGAATCCTGACCACCGTCGCGACGGCGACTACAAGGCCTACGACAGCCCCGAACGCGTGCTGCCAAATGCTGGGAGACATGGCGAGTTGCCATATCTCCAGCATCATGCCGTAGCCCATGAGTGCCGCCGGTATCGTGAATACCCCCACAACCAGGAACCGCAGCAGCGACGAACGGCTCGTCGCGAGCGCTGCCTGCCCGAGGCCGAAGATGAGACCACCGACGACCAGGCCAACAAGAACGCCACCCACTATGCCCGCGCCTGATGTGATTGCCCAGTAACCAGCCGAGAGCCCGACCATGATCGGGAGCGCATAGACCGCGCATCTGAACAGCAGCATGCAGAAGGCGCCGAGCCCGAAGACGGTAAGCAGAAGCATGGCGATCATGTCGGATATCCATCTGTTGTGGTGAGGTCTTGATTCACCGGAGCGGTGCAAAGATCTCATGCATCGACGCTCGCTATTGGATTCTACACCCCGGGACTCAGCGTTTCCAGAGTCCTTGCTCTCACGTTCACGCACTCTCTTCGGCGCTCTCGTTCTCACCCGGATGCGTCGTCGCGCGAGAGCGCAGATAAAGGCGATTTTCAGAATCCTCCTTCCGATTGAATCCTGTCTCTCGTTCTCGCGAGCTTTGGCGCGACGGAGAGAGACGGATGACCCCGACAAAACTTCTGATCGGTCAGGCACTGATCGTCTTCGCGATCGTTATTCTCGGTGTCTGGACCGCGACGCAATGGGTGGCCGCCGCGCTCGACTTCCAGCCGCGTCTCGGCGCGCCCTGGTTCGTCCTCCTCTCATGGCCGATCTATTACCCCTGGCGGCTCTTCGAGTGGTGGTATGCCTATGAAGCCTATGCGCCGGGCGTCTTTGCGCGGGCAGGTGCGATCGCGGCTTCGAGTGGCGTCGCCGGATGTGCAGTTGCCATTGCCGGTTCTCTCTGGCGCGCCCGGCAGGGCAAGCTCGTCACCACTTATGGTTCGTCGCGCTGGGCGAAGCGCGGCGAGATCGAGCGGGCAGGGCTCTTTCGCGCCGCCGGTGTGTTTCTGGGACGGCTGGGTGAGCATTATCTCCGCCATGACGGACCGGAACATGTCATGGCCTTCGCGCCGACGCGTTCCGGCAAGGGCGTCGGTCTCGTCGTGCCGACGCTTCTCTCCTGGACGGGTTCGGCCGTCATTCACGACATCAAGGGCGAGAACTGGCAGCTGACGGCCGGCTGGCGGAGCCGCTTCTCACATTGCCTGCTCTTCAACCCGACCGATCCAAAGTCGGCGCGTTACAACCCGCTGCTCGAAGTGCGGAAGGGCCCGGACGAGGTCCGCGACGCCCAGAACATCGCCGATATCCTGGTCGATCCGGAAGGCGCACTCGAACGCCGCAATCACTGGGAGAAGACGAGCCACGCGCTGCTGGTCGGTGCGATCCTGCATGTCCTTTACGCGGAAGAAGAAAAGACCCTTGCCCGCGTCGCAACGCTTCTGTCGGACCCGCGGCGCTCCTTCGAGCACACGCTGCGCGCCATGATGGCGACCAACCATCTGGGCACGCCGGAACGCCCGGAGGTCCATCCCGTGGTGGCGTCGGCCGCCCGCGAGGTCCTGAACAAGTCCGACAATGAGCGCTCCGGCGTGCTCTCGACCGCCATGTCGTTTCTGGGGTTGTACCGCGATCCAATCGTCGCGGCGACGATCTCGGCCTGCGACTGGCGGATCGCCGATCTCGTCGACGCGGCGCGGCCGGTGTCGCTTTATCTGGTCATTCCGCCCGCTGACATCTCGCGGACGAAGCCGCTGGTCCGGCTCGTGCTCAACCAGATCGGACGGCGCCTCACCGAGAAGCTCGAAGGCGATCCGGCGAAGCGGCGGCGTCATGGGCTTCTCATGATGCTGGACGAGTTTCCGGCGCTCGGACGGCTCGATTTCTTCGAGACAGCGCTCGCCTTCATGGCGGGTTACGGGATCAGGGCCTATTTGATCGCGCAGTCCCTGAACCAGATCTCCAAGGCCTATGGTGAGAACAATGCGATCCTCGACAACTGCCATGTCCGGATCGCCTTCTCGTCGAATGACGAGCGGACCGCGAAGCGCATTTCGGATGCGCTCGGCACCGCGACCGAACTGCGCGCCCAGCGCAACTATGCCGGTCATCGGCTCGCGCCCTGGCTCTCCCATGTCATGGTCTCGCGGCAGGAGACGGCGCGGCCGTTGCTCACGCCCGGCGAGGTGATGCAATTGCCACCGGCTGACGAGCTGGTGCTGGTCTCGGGCCTCGCGCCGATCCGGGCGAAGAAGCTCCGCTATTACGAGGACAAGAACTTCACCGAACGGGTAAAGCCGGCGCCGGTCCTTGCCGAGAATGGATACCGTGACCGGCCCGCCGCCCGTCCCGACGACTGGAGCGGCCAGGTGCGCGGGCTCGACCATCGGCTCGCCGCCGCGGGCGTCCCCGATCCCGAGGCAGCGATGGCGGAAGAGGAGGGCGGGCTTCAGCAGCAGCGCCATCCGGGCCTGCCGGCGAAGGAGGTCGCGAAGCCGCGCGGGTCTCGCGAGCCGACACTCGGCCTCTTTGACGATGACGGCGATGCGGGCACCGACCCCAAGGCAATGGATGGAGGAAAACGCGGCGGGCGGAGCGCGATCAGGCGCGCCTATGCCGCCAATGCGGGGAGCGACGGCGACCGTCATCGTGGCTCGCAGGAACTTCTCCCCGGATTCTGAAGGTGCATGCGATGAAGCCCCGCCATCATCTCTATCTCGACGATGCGCTAACGCAAGAGCTCGAGAAGCTCGCCGCGAAGCCCGGCTCGTCGAAATCCGCGATCGTCAGCGACGCGCTGCGCGCCTATCTCGCGCGCCGCGGCGCGAAGGAACTCGACGATCTCTTCAAACTCCGTTTCGACCGGATGAGCGGACAACTCAATCGCATCGAGCGCGACCTCGCGATCGTGATGGAAAGCCTGGGGCTCTTCGTCCGCTATCATCTGACCGTCACCGCGCCGCTGCCCGAGCCCGATCGCGCGGCCCGCGCCGTCGGCCGCGACCGTTTCGAGGCTTTCATCGACCGGGTCGGGCGGCAGCTCGCGGACGGCAGGCGGGATTTGAGCGGTGACACGATCCTGCACACCACCGACACGGAGGAGACGTCATGAGCAGTCCCGCCGAGGCGCAATCGAGGGAACGGCGGCGCTCGATGCTCCGGACCGCCATGGGACCGGCGATTGCGGCGGCGCTTACCGACCCGCTGGTCGTCGAGGTGATGGTCAATCCCGACGGCAGCCTTCGGCTCGACCGGCTGGGAGAGGGCAGGATCGATACGGGCGAGCGCTTCGAGCCGGCCGAGGTCGAGCGCGTCATCCGGCTTGTGGCCTCGCATGTCCGCACGGAGGTCCATGCCGGCAATCCGGTGGTGAGTGCCGAACTGTCCGAGAGCGGCGAGCGCTTCGAAGGATTACTGCCGCCGGTGGCATCCGCACCCTGTTTCGCGATCCGCAAACCCGCCGCAAGGATCCATACGCTCGACGATTATGTAGCCGACCGCATCCTCTCGCCGGAACAGACAAGCGCCTTGCGCGATGCCGTG